>JBILYE010000176.1:0-7969 GCA_044377925.1 Caulobacter sp.
AGGCAGGGACTTGGGCTCGAACGGCGCTTCGTCCAGATTTCCCTGCGCCTGGGCGGGCCGAACCGCCGCCCAGGCCAAGAGGCCGGTCGCCAGACCGAGAACATCGCGACGACCAAGCCCCATGGCCGACTAGAACGGGATTTCGTCGTCGAGGTCGGCGCTGAAATCTTCGCTCGGGCCGGACTGCTTGTTGCGCTGGCCGCCGCCGAAGCCGCCGCCACCACCGCCGCCACCGCTGGAGTAGCCGCCACCGTAGTCGCTGTCGCCGCCACCACCACCGCCGCCGCCGCCGCCGTCACGGCCGCCGAGCATGGTCAGTTCACCGCGGAACTTCTGCAGCACGATCTCGGTGGAGTACTTCTCGACACCGGCCTGGTCAGTCCATTTGCGGGTCTGCAGGGCGCCCTCGACATAGACGGTCGAGCCCTTCTTGAGGTACTGCTCAGCAACCTTGATGATGTTCTCGTTGAAGATCACCACCCGGTGCCACTCGGTCTTTTCCTTGCGCTCGCCGCTGTTGCGGTCGCGCCAGGTCTCGGAGGTGGCCAGCGACAGGTTCACGACCTTGTCGCCATTGGGAAGATTGCGGACTTCCGGATCGCGGCCGAGGTTGCCGACCAGAATGACCTTGTTGACGCTGCCCGCCATGGGGTTTCTCCATCTCGCCCGGCGACCATCCGCGCCGGAATCTGAGGCGGACCCTAGACGCCGTTAACGATTGGGGCAAGAACAAAGTTCTCTCTTTGTTCTGATTTGGTCCGGGTTGTCCACAGCAGACTTCCGCCTGCTGTTCTTTGGACCCGGATCAATTGCTGGGCATGGCTCCGGGCTGGGCCAGACGGCCGTCGCCGGTGCGTTCGAGCATGAGGAACTGGCCGCCGTTCCACTTGGCGCGGCGGAAGATGCCGCGCGGATTGACGATCAGGAAGCTGCCCTGGTAGGCGCCGATCAGCTCGCGATTGGAGCCGCCCATGCGCAGGAAGGTGATCCGCATCTTTTCCAGCTCTGCGGCGCAGTACTCGATCTGCGGCACATTGGTCTTGACGACGTTATACTTGAACGTCTTGCCGTCCTTGGTCACCGCATGGAAGCAGACACCCTTGTCGTAGGGCGGCTCGGGCGCCTTTTCGCAGGCGGCGAGGCCAAGGCTGGCGACAAGGGCGAGGGCGAGAGCGGGCTTCAGCATAATTACAACCTTAAACTCGCGGCCTTCGCCGTCAACCCACAGCCTCGATGGCGCAGCTCTTGTCCTGGCGGGCCAGGGTGCGGAAACGGCGGTTGTCGTCGCTGATCTCGACCTTGCCGGGCACCAGACGCAGGGTCTGCTGGCCCCAGCGGCCATAGGTGGCGCGGCCGGGGCGTTCGCACTGGCCGGCATAGAGGCGCTGGACACAGGCGTTCAGGCTCATGCCTTCCAGCTTGGTCCAGGTCGCGTCGGCGTAGCGCCAGCAGGCGCTGCCGTCGGCGACCGGGGTCGGCGCCGGCGCGGGCGCGGGGCCGGTCGAGGGCGGCGGGGCCTGGGCGATGACGGGCGGGGCGGTATCGGTCGGCGGCAGCGGGGCGACAATGGCGCCGGTCGTGCCGGAGGCGGCCAGGGCGCCGGTCTCGTCGACGCCGACGTCGAGAGCGCCGGTGGCGACGCCGTTGCGCCTGGCGCATTCGGCAAGCGTGATCTCGCCGACGAACTGACCTTCGACGAAGCAGCGGATCGGGCGGGCGGCGTCGAGCCTGGTGTCGTCGTCGCGGCCGTTCTCGACGATCAGTCCGCCCTGGCTGGCCGGCGGCGGAACGTCAGGACCCTTGTTACCCCTGGCGATGCCAAGCGCGATCAGCGTGCCCAACACGATGGCGACGAGGGCCCCGAGGCCCATGATGACGCGGCGATCCTTGAGAAAGTCCATGGATTGAAGCGCTATCGCGTCATTGCGACGGTTTCAAGCGCAGGACCGTTTTGGGGCGGACTAGCCGCCGCCGGTCAGCCGGTTCAGAGCGGCGGTGTAGTTGGAGATCTGCGCCGACAGATAGGCCGGCACCGGGCCGCTGGCCGAGGGATTGCTCACCGAGGCCGGCTTGGCGGCGTTTTCCAGGTCCTTGTAGGCCGAGCGGATGGCGCTCATCGCCTTGGACAGCACCAGCTGGGCGTTGCGGGTGGCGTCCTCGTCCTTGAGGCTCAGGTCGTTGGCGAGGGCCAGGCCATAGATGTTGCCCTTGCCGTCGGCGGCGACAGACTTGCCGTTGACCATCTCGGTCTTGCGCACGACGCCTTCGGCGAGGCCGAGCGCTTCGAGCATGTTCTTGCCGTTCTTGCCGGGCAGGATCTCGACCGTGTCGTTGTCGCTGGCCGGCTCGATCTTGATGCGGCGGAACTCGCCATCGGCGACGACGGTGACCTTGGCCCGGAAGCCCCCTGCCCGCTTGATCTTGGCGGCCAGGGTATCGAGCGTATCGTCGGCCGCCAGGGTGACCGTCGAGAGCGCCCCGCCCGCCCGGGTGCGGATCTGGAACTGGTCGCCGGCGCGGGCCGAGGTGGCTGAGGTGATCTTCTGACTGTCGGTGAAGGTCAGGGCGCCTCTCGGCAGGCCGAAGGTGTCGAGCACCGAGGCGCCGCTGGCGTCGACCGCAATGCTGGTCGGGGTGACGTAGCCGTCCTTGCCGGTGATCCGCTGGGCGGAGTTGGCCGCGCCGCTGAAAGGATCGAGCTCGACGATGTAGCCGTCCTTGCTGGCGATGGGGACCGAGCCGCCCGGCAGGTTGTCGCCGGCCACGCCGGTCAGCCAGACCTTGCCGTTCGCCACGGCCATGCCGGTGACCGTGTCGTCCTTGCTGCCGCCGTAGTAGGCCAGGGCGTCGGCCGAGGTGCTGGAGAGGTCTGTCGACAGACGGGCCGCGAAGCCATCCATACCACCGGCGTGGGCGCTGGACGGGGTTCCGAGGGCCAGGGCGGCGTTGCGGCTGGAGCCGCCGATATAGAGCTGACCGCCATCCAGCTTGATGCCGGCGAGGGTTCCGCCCTCAAGGTCGCCGAGGTCACGGGTGGCGCCGGCCACGGGCACGCCGCCGGTGACGTCGAAGCTGCGCAGCACCGCGTGCTTGTCTTCCAGGCCGGCGACGATGACCTGCGATCCGTTGACCACCAGGCCTTCGACCGCCTCGTCCGTGGCCGTGCCGAACTGCTGGGTGAACTGGGTGACGGGGATGCCCTTGGCGCTGGTGGTGATGCCCGTCAGATAGCCGTCCCAGCCGCCCGCGGCGCCGGTCGCGCCGGCCATGTTGGACCTGGTCTTGCCGCCGACATAGACCGTGCCGTCGGCCCCAAAGGCGACAGCCGTGGCCTCGTCAGCCTGCAGGGCGCCGCGCCGCTGGGTCCAGACCTCGTCGCCCTTGGCGTCGTAGAGGGTGACGAAGCTGTCGCTCAGGGACGAGGTGGGGCCGGAGTTGATCGGCCCGTTGGTCGTGCCTTCCATCTGGCCGGTGATCGAGCCGGCGATGGCCACCTTGCCGTCATCCGATACGGTCAGGGCGTTGGCCTTGACCGTGCCGACAGCGCCCAGGGTGCGGGTGTAGAGCAGCTGGCCCTGGGAATCGTATTTCAACAGGGCGATGTCGGTCGCGCCCTTGATCGCCTGGCCATCGATGTCGCCCTTGACCTCGGCCAGCATATAGACCGAGCCGTCGGCCCCGACCTGGCTGTCCTTGACGCCGGTGACGGTCTTGGCGAGGCCGTTGGCGAAGACCCGCGTGCCGACGCCGCCCGGGGTCGTGGCGGCGCCGGTCTTGATCATGCTTGAGGCATAGACGGCGTCGTCGGTGGTCTTGTCCTTGTCCGGGTCGGGATTGCCCGCCGTGGTCGCGACATAGACAGCCGGCGTCGCAGCGGGGGCGCTGAAGGTCACGGCCTCGGCGCTGTCCCCGGTGATCTTGAAGGCGAACTTGTCACTGGTCGCCGGAAGCGTGACCTTTGTATTGCCGGTGGTGACCACCTTCGGCTCGCCCGGCGTGCGGCTGGTGCTGAAGCGGCTGATGACGCCGGCGTCGGACAGTTTGGAATTAATGAAGGTGGCGACGCTGCTCATCGACCGTGTGCCGGTCATCTCGCTGAGATCGATGTTGATGTTCTGCGTGCCGCTCAGCTTCTTGACCGAGATGGTGAAGCTGGCCGCGCCGGCGAACTGCGGCACCGCTTCCGTCGAGTTCCCCTCGTGCACGGTGGCGGTGGTGTAGGTGTAGTTGGCGCGCGGGACGCCGACCTTGGTCTTGTCGCTGAGCATCGCCTCGCCGCGGGTCAGGCGGATGCCTTCCATCTTGACGCTGTCGGCGTAGGCGACGGTTTCGGTCAGGCCCTTGGTGAACAGCTTCTCGATCTTGGTCTTCTCGGCGTCGGTGACGCCGCGCTGGCCCATCCGCTCGGCCAGGCCGGTCAGGGCGTTGAGGCCCTGGAACAGGGAGAACAGCTTCTTGTAGTCGGCGCTGGCCCCCGGCAGGTCGAGGGTGGCGGCGTTCTCGTCGATGAACCGGCGGCCCTGCATGACCGTCTCGACCAGGGCGCTGGCGCGCGGCGCGCCGGAGTTGGTCGCCCAGGGCGCGGTCGGCGCGTACTTGGTCTTGCCCGTGTAGGAAGAGCCCGTCGCCAGAGTGCTCTGGCCGGTTCGCGCCTGGTAAAAACCCAGCAGAAGGGACGAGTCGATGCTGGTCACGGTCGGTCTCTGACGTGCGGACGCACGTCTTCGCGGTCAGTATCGCGCAAGCGGGGTTTACGGGGTGTTAGGAGATGGCCGATTCAGGCCGCGATCATCCGGCCCTCGACCAGCACCGCCCTGGCCTTTTCGCGGCGGGCCTGCCAGTCGGCGGCGAGAATGCCCAGCAGCACGACATCACGGCGCTGGCCGGCCTTGAGTACATGGCCGCGCAGGTAGCCTTCGCGGACGAAGCCGGCGGCGGTCATCATCTTCAGGGCGTTGTCGTTGTCGGCCATGACCTCGGCCCAGACCTTGTCGAGGCCCATCTCGCAGAAGGCCTTGTCAAGGCCCAGCACCTGGGCGGCGCGGCCGATGCCCCGGCCCCGGCTCTCGGCGTCGCCGACGAACCAGTTCCAGCTGGCGCGCTGGTGGTGACTGGCGAGGCCCGTGAGGGTCATGATGCCGGCCGGCTTGCCGTCGCGGGTGATCATCCAGCCGCGACCGTCGTGCCCGGCCAGAAGATCGACGAACCAGCGCTGGTGGGCGCCGCGGTCGGGAACGGCGGCGTCGGACATCCAGCGATCGACCGACGGCTCCTGGCGCCAGCGGTAAAGCTGTTCCTCGTCGCCCGGCTCCAGGTCGCGAAGGTCGATCATGCGGTTCGCCCCGGGCTAGCGCTTTAGCCCTGGAACAGCTTCAGCACGATCTGCGGCGCCTGGTTGGCGATCGACAGGGCCTGGGCGCCGAGCTGTTGCTGGACCTGCAGGGCTTGCAGACGGGCGGATTCCTTGGCCAGGTCCGCGTCGACCAGGTTGCCGATGCCGCTGTTGAGCACGTCGGTCAGCTTGGAGATGAAGCTGTTATGGGCTTCGATCTGCTTGGACTGGGCGCCGATGTCGCCGAGCGCCTGGTTGACGTTGGCGATGGAGGCGTTGAGCTGGGTGAGGATCCCGGTCGCCAGGGTGGCGGTGGTGATCGAGGCGCCGGCGGCAACGGTCAGGATCGAGCCGCCCAGCGACAGGTTCTTCACCGACAGGGTAATGTAGGCGTTGGCGTCGGCGTTGGCCAGGAAGCGGATGTTGGTGGTCAGCGATCCGTCCAGCAGGTTGGCGCCGTCGAAGCTGGCGTTGGTCAGGGCCTGGGTGATCTGCTTCAGGGTGGCCTTGAAGTCGCCGTCGAGCGCGGTGCGCGAGGCGGTGTCGATGGAGGGGTCCATCGCCGCCACGACCTTTTCCTTCAGGACGTTGAGCAGATCCGAGACCGTCTCGCCGGCGGTGAGCGCCACGTCCGAGACCGAGGTCGCCCGGTCGAGGCTCATCTTGACCGCCGAAAGCGCGCCGATGTCGGCGCGCTGGGCCTGGGCGATTCCCCAGACCGAGGCGTTGTCCTTGGCCCCCTGGACCTTCAGGCCGGTGCTGATCCGACCCTGAACGCCATCCATGGCGTCATTGGTCCTGTTGAGGTTCTGCAGGGCAATCAGAGCCGACTGATTGGTGTGCACGCCGATCGTCATGGACCGTCTCCAGGTGCGCCGTCCGGCGCTGGCGGTCGCCGATTCGGCCGCCTGATCCCGCATAGGCTAGCGAGCCAACGGTGAGCGTATGGTTAACGGCGCAGAAACCATGATCACCGCCGTCGCGGTGCGACGTCGGTGAAGAAGAGAGACCGGCCGTCAAGGAGCCGGAAAGGAAGCGGTCAGTCCCGCGTATCGACGATCTGACCCGGGCGGTAGTCCTCGGAGCCCATCGCCTTGAGGACGCTCTCTCGGGGCAGCTGCTGCACCACTTCGCCGGTGAGGCGATCGAGGGTCTTGTAGACAAAGGCGCCGGTGTCGCGGTCTTCCTCGATCACCAGACGCAGGTCGGCGTTCTGACCCTTGGGGGTCGGAGCGGCCGGTTCGGCGACGGGTTGAACCGGCTGGGCGATCATCGCCGCGACAGGTTCGGGAACGTTCCGGATGTTAGCTATGCTGTTGCTCATGTCTCCCACAGCGCCGGGGCTCCTCGCGCCGGCGTCTCCTGTCAAAGCCCTCTCGCCGGACGGCAAGAGGATACGCCCGTGAAGTGGGGCGGACGCCACCGGCGCCCGCCCCGCTCACTGTGCCGTTAGCGGAACAGACCCAGCAGCGACGAAGTCGAGGAATTGGCGATCGACAGAGCCTGCACACCGAGCTGTTGCTTGGTTTGCAGCGCTTGCAGTCGGGCGCTTTCCTTGGCCAGGTCGGCGTCGACGAGGTTACCCACGCCGGCGTCCAGGCTGTCCTGCAGCTTACCGATGAAGCCGAGGTGCGTTTCCAGCGACTTCGAACCGGTGCCCAGCTTGGCCAGGGCCGCGCCGGTGTTGGTGATCGAAGCCGTCACCAGAGCCAGAGCCGAGGCGGCCGTGGTCGCGGTGGAGAACGACGTGGTCGCCGTCACCGTGACGTTGGCGCCGCCAAGGGCCAGGGACTGGGCCGCGACGGTCAGCTTGGAGGAGCCGTCCGCGTTGGCGAGCGCGGCGATGGTGGTGCCGCTGGCCTTGATCATGTTGGCGCCGTTGAAGTCGGCGTTCGACACGGCCTTGCCGATCTGGTCACGAAGCGACTTGAAGTCTTCGTTCAGGGCGGTGCGGCTCGCGGTATCCAGCGAGGTATCGGCGGCCGCGAGGGCCTTTTCCTTCATCTGGGTGAGCAGGTCATTGACCGACTCGCCGCCGGCGATCGCCACGTCGACGACCGAGATCCCGCGTTGCAGCGAGTCCTTGACGGCGTTCAGGGCATTGGAGTTGGACTTCTGGCTTTGAGCGATGGCGTAGACCGCGCCATTGTCCTTGGCCGAGGAGACCTTCTTGCCGGTGTTGATCCGGCTTTGAACCTGGTCGAGCTCACGGTTGGTGGAGTTCAGGTTCTGCAGGGCGACCATTGCGCCCGAGTTCGTGTTCACGCTGTTCAGCGCCATTGCGATAGTCCCTATTCAAGGTGTCCGGCGTCATTTTGACTACCGGGAGCATTTTGCTCAGGGACCTTGGCTGCAAATGCCGGGCCAGATGGGCAGATTTGAACACTGCCGACAAGTCATTGAATATATTGCGTTATAGGTCTGTTAGGCAGTGTCTGGACCGGCAATATGTGCCGACCAGAAGCCCCGGCGGCAGAAATTGCCGGGCGGCAGGGCAGGCAACCTCTGCCGGGCGGGTGCGAGGGTCGTGGCCCAGCTCAGCCTCACCGTTCATGCGGCAGGATTTCGAGGCCCAGGACAGAGGGATCGCTGGACAGGCCGGCGGCGCGGACAAGCACGGTGGCGATGATCCCGAAG
>JBILYE010000177.1:0-7937 GCA_044377925.1 Caulobacter sp.
GGCCGCAGACGTACTTGGTCAGGGCCTGGACGGAAATGTCGACGCCATGGGCCAGCGGCTTGAAATAGAGGCCGGCCGCCCAGGTGTTGTCCATCAGGGTCAGCACACCCCGAGTCCGTGCCGCGGCGGCGATGGCTGGAACGTCCTGCATCTCGAAGGTCAGGGAGCTGGGCGATTCCAGCAGAATCATCCGGGTGTCGTCCTTGACCAGCGCCATCAACTCATCGGGCGACAGGCGGGCATCGTAGATCTCGACCCGAACGCCGAACCGGGTCAGCACACGCTGGCAGAAGACCCGGGTCGGCTTGTAGGCCCCCTCGGTGACCAGGATGGCGTCGCCGGCTTTCAGCACCGCCGTCAGGGCCCCGGAGAGAGCCGCCAGACCGCTGGGATAGAGGAAGACGTCGCTCGCCCGCTCCAACTCGGCCAGCCCCAGGCAAAGGGCCTCCTGCGCCGCCAGGCCGGCCCGGCCATAGCCGAGGTCCTCTTCATAGAGTGCGCGGCTATTGGGCAGCAGCACGGTCGAACCGCGCTGAATCGCCGGCCCAACTGTCCGGGCGCGCGGTTGCACGTCGCGGCCAGCGTGGATCAGGCGGGTCTTCTCGTCCATCGGACCAGTTAGGGCGAGGGATGGGTGCGGATCAAGGCGTCTGCAGGTCGAGCGCCATCGCGCAACGACGATCCATATCGAACCCGGCCAGGGCCTCCTTCTGCCGCATGGCCCGCAGCGCCGGCGTCAGATCGGCCTCGGCGAGGATGCGAAAACCGAAGCGGCCATACCAGGGGGCGTTCCAGGCGATGTCGCGAAAGGTGGTCAGCACGGCCTGGCGGCATCCCAGCTGTCGGCCCCTGTTGAGGGCCGTGCGCATCAGCAGTCCGCCGGCGCCGGTCCCCTGATCGGTCAGAGCCACGGAAATCTGGAAGATGACAAACTGGTCTTCCCGAACGCCGGCGACGAGGAAGCCGCCGGCGCGTCCCCGCGTGTCCTCGGCGATCCAGCCGCCACCGGCGTCGATATGGGGCGCCAGCAGGTCCGTTGGTGTCGGCTCGGCGGCCGCGAGGCCGGGCAGGTCGCTGTTCAGGAAGGCCTGATCACCGGAACGCTCGAGATCGGCCAACAGCGCAAGGTCGGCTTGCCCGGCCTGTCGAACCGCCCAGCTGCTCATGGACCGGTGACGACCTCTGTGTCGCCCGGGCGACCCCAGTCGGCCCAGCTGCCGTCATAGACGGGCGTGCGGTCACGCCCGAGGCGGGCCAGCGCCAGGGCCAGCAGCGAAGCCGTGATGCCCGAGCCGCAGGTGGTGATGATCGGCCGGGCCAGATCGACCCCGGCCGCCTCGAACACCGCTTTCAGCTGCTCCGCGGACTTCAGGGCGCCATCGGGGGCGATGACGCTGGAGGAGGGGACATTCAGAGCGCCGGGCATATGGCCGCTGCGCAGACCGGGACGCGGCTCCGGCGCCTCGCCCTGGAACCGGGCGGCGGGGCGGGCGTCGACCAGTTGGTCCTTGCCGCCCGCGAGAGCGCGGCGGACCTGGGCCTGGTCACGGACGAGGTCGTTCGTGTAGCGGGTGGTGAAGTGGCGCTCGCGCGGCGGCGGAACGCCGTCCTCGACGGGCCGGCCCTCGGCGATCCATTTGGGCAGGCCACCGTCCAGGACGACCACGTCCTCATGGCCCATCGCCCGGAAGGTCCACCAGACCCGCGGGGCCGAGAACAGGCCCTGGCTGTCGTAGATCACCAGCCGGGCGCCGTCGCCGATCCCAAGCTTGCGCATGCGCGACGCGAACTTGACCGGCGAGGGCAGCATGTGGGGCAGGTCGCTGGTCTCGTCGACGATCTCGTCGATGTCGAAGAACAGGGCGCCGGGGATATGGACCAGGGCGTACTCCGCCCTGGGGTCGCGATCGCTTCCCGGCAGGAACCAGCTGGCGTCGATGATGCGCACATCGGGGGCGTTGAGATGCTCGGCCAGCCAGGCCGTGGAGACGAGCGGATCCTGCGCCATGATGTATCCTTATAGCCAGGCGGGAGAGGGCAGCCCCTTCTCCGCCAGGAAAGCCGGGTTGAACAGCTTGGATTGATAGCGCGATCCGTGGTCGCACAACACCGTCACGATGGTGTGGCCGGGGCCGAGGTCGCGGGCCAGCCTCATGGCGCCGGCAATATTGATCCCCGCCGAGCCGCCCATGAGAAGGCCTTCATGCTGGGCAAGATCGAAGACGATGCGGACGATCTCCTGGTCGTCGATGCGATAGGAGAAGTCGGGCGTAAACCCTTCAAGATTGGCGGTTATCCGCCCCTGGCCGATGCCTTCGGTGATCGAGGAACCGTCGGCCTTGAGTTCGCCGGTCGTGTACCAGCTGTGCAGCGCCGCGCCGTGCGGATCGGCGAGGCCGATCTTCACCGACGGTTTTTTGGCCCGGAGCGCGGACGCGACCCCGGCCAGGGTGCCGCCGGAGCCGACCGCGCAGATGAAACCGTCTACACCGCCGTTCGTCTGTTCCCAGATCTCCGGGCCAGTCGTCTCCTCATGGGCCCGCCGATTGGCGACATTGTCGAACTGGTTGGCCCAGATCGCCCCCGCTGGCTCGCTGGCGTTCAGTTCAGCCGCCAACCGGCCGGAATACTTCACGTAATTGTCCGGGTTGGAGTAGGGGACTGCGTCCACCTCGACCAGGTCGGCGCCGGCCAGACGGATGGCGTCCTTCTTCTCCTGGCTCTGGGTGCGGGGGATGACGATGGTGGTCCTGAAGCCGAGCGCGGCGCCGACCATGGCCAGGCCGATGCCGGTGTTCCCCGCCGTGCCTTCAACGATCCGGCCACCGGGCTTCAGCGCGCCGGAGGCGATGGCGTCCCGGATGATGTAGAGCGCCGCCCGGTCCTTCACCGACTGGCCGGGGTTCATGAACTCGGCCTTGCCGAGGATCTCGCAGCCGGTGGCTTCGCTGGCGGCCCGCAGGCGGATCAGGGGCGTGTTGCCGATGGCCTCGATCACGCTGGGGCGGACAGTCATTCGGTCAGTCTCTTGTTTCCGGTCTGGCCCTCTAGATCGTGCTCCGTCGCCGATCCGCAAGGAAGAAAATCTAACGGTAGCCTTGGCGCGTCTCCCGGAGGGCCTAGTTCGCGGCCATGGCTATGAACTCCTCCGGCGGCGCCCTGCGCCTGGTGCTCGGCGATCAACTGAGCCCCGACCTCTCGGCCCTCGTCGGGCTTGATCAGGAGCGCGACACCATCCTGATGGCGGAGGTGGTCGAAGAAGCGACCTATGTCCTTCACCATAAACAGAAAATCGCACTGATATTCAGCGCCATGCGGGCCCGCGCCGAGGCTCTCAGGCAATCAGGCCGGCATGTGCGCTATGTCCGCATCGATGATCCGGAGAACGCCGGGTCGATCGCCGGCGAGATCGGCCGGGCGATCGCCGACCTTTCGCCGGACCTTGTCGTCCGGACGGCCTGCGGAGAGTGGCGGCTTGAAGAACAGCTCAACGCGTTCGCGCTGGCGCAGGAGGTTGCCTTCGAGGTGCGGGAGGATGACCGGTTTCTCTGCAGCCGGGCCACGTTCGCAAGCTGGGCCGAGGGGCGCCGGGAGCTTCGGATGGAGTGGTTCTACCGCGACATGCGCCGCCGCACGGGCCTGTTGATGAATGGCGACCAGCCGGTCGGCGGGGTGTGGAATCTCGACACGGACAACCGCAATGGCCCGGCCAAGGGTCTACGCCCGCCGACCAATCCCCGCACTCGGCCTGCACTGGCGACGCAAGCCGTGATTGCCGAGGTCGAGACGCGATTCTCCAGTCATTTCGGCGCGTTGCACCCGTTCGCCTGGGCAACGACGGCGCAGGAGGCGCAGGCCGAGTTCGACTGGTTCCTTGATCACGCCCTGCCCGGCTTTGGCCAATGGCAGGACACCATGATCGAGGGTGAGACCTGGATGTGGCACGCCGGCATATCGACCAGCCTGCACCTGGGCCTGCTTGACCCCCTGGCCGTCTGCCGGGCGGCGGAGGCGCGTTGGCGAGACGGACGGGCGCCGCTGAACGCGGTTGAGGGGTTCATCCGCCAGATCATCGGCTGGCGCGAATTCGTGCGCGGCGTCTATTGGCTGAAGATGCCCGAATATGCGCTGCGAAACGCTCTCGGGGCCGATCGAAAACTTCCCTCGTTCTTCTGGTCCGGCGAAACGGACATGGCCTGCGTTGCCGACGTCGTCACCCAGGTGCGCCAGCACGCCTACGCCCACCACATCCAGCGTCTGATGGTCACCGGCAACCTCGCCATGCTGCTGGGCGTCGCGCCGGCGGAGATCAATGACTGGTACATGGTCGTCTTCGCCGACGCCTTCGAATGGGTGGAACTTCCCAACACCCATGGCATGGCCACCTTCGCCGACGGCGGCATCGTCGGGTCCAAGCCCTATGCCGCCAGCGGCGCCTACATCCATCGCATGAGCAACTACTGCGCCGGCTGTCGCTACGACGTCAAGGGTCGGCTTGCGGACGACGCCTGTCCGTTCAACGCCCTCTACTGGGACTTTCTGGACCGCAACGAGAAGCGGCTGGCAGGGTCGGGGCGGCTGATGATGCCGTACAAGAACCTTTCCCGGATGGACCCGGCCGAGCGTCAGCGGATCGGCGCGAAGGCCGACTCCCTGCGCCAGGCCATGGGCGCCGTACCGGTCTAGGCCCGCGAGAGGCCGAGTTGCACGACGTTGGTGCGTCTGGTCCTGAAGCCGGCCTCGCAATAGGCGAGGTAGAAGCGCCACAGCTTTCGGAACCGATCGTCGAAGCCCTGCGCCTTCACCTCGTCCCAGACCCCGTCAAAGCGGTGCAGCCACTGGTTCAGCGTGTCGGCGTAGCATTCGCCGAAGCGGTTCAGGCCGGTCCAGTCGAGTCCGGCGCGATCCGTCTGGGCTTTCAGCTTCTCCTCGCTGGGCAGCATGCCGCCCGGGAAGACGTACTTCTGGATGAAGTCGGCGTGCCGACGGTAGTGCTCGAAAAACTCATCCTTGATGGTGATGATCTGCAGTCCGGCGCGACCACCGGGTGACAGCACGTCATGGATCTTGCCGAAATAGGTCGGCCAGTATTCCTCACCGACCGCCTCGAACATCTCGATGGAGGCGACCCGGTCGAACCGACCCTGCACATCACGATAGTCGATGAGCTGGATGTCGGCCTTGTCGGCCAGCCCCTGCCTGAAAAGTCGCTCGCGTGCATAGTCATGCTGGGCCTGGGAGATGGTTATGCCGGTCACCTTGGCGCCGACCTCCTTCGCCGCGAACTCGGCAAAGCCGCCCCAGCCGCAGCCGATCTCCAGCACGGACTGCCCCGCCTGCAGGTCTATGGACCGGGCCAGGGTCGCGTACTTTTCGTGCTGGGCTTCTTCCAGCGACTGGTCGGAACGCTCGAAGCGAGCTGACGAATAGGTCATCGTCCGGTCCAGCCACAGTTCGTAGAACTGGTTGCCCAGGTCATAGTGGGCATGGATGTTCCGCTTGGAGCCGTCGCGGTCGTTGCGCCGCAGCAGGTGTGTCAGGAAATTCCAGGCCTGGACCAGCGGATTACCGGCCATGAGGCGGCTGATCTGGTCCAGATTCCAGCTGAAGGCGGTCAGCAAGGCCGGCAGGTCCGGGGTGTCCCATTCGCCGGCCATGTAGCCCTCGGCGAAGCCGATGTCGGCGGCTGACATGACGCGGCCTACCGCCTTGTAATCCTTCAGGATCAGCTCCGCCGCAGGACCCGGCTGGTGGCCCCGGAACTGAAGGCGCCGGCCACCCGGCATCACGACGTCGAGGTTGCCCGTTTCCCAGTTGTTGCGCAGGACCTTCATGGCCGTGCGAAAGGCCGCGGGCGCGGCCCGGAAGTCAGGCGTTTCCCACTCCGACGTGGCGTTTGCGGCGATCTCGCTCATGTTCGCTCCGCGTCTCCGAGGAAACATTATCACTGATTGTTGGTTGCGCGAGACCAAGGGTCTCGCCGGCGCTGACTCCGGATTTCGGCCCCGGCGGCCGCGCCCCGAAGGGCGCTCCCTTGAGGAAGAGCCGAAGGGCCTCCCAGTGGATGGCCGTCACCACCTTCACCGTGAGCAAGGGAATAGACCAGAAGAGCGCCTTAAGGTGCTGATCATCAAGGACTTCGCGGGTCGCCGACTGGGTGGCGACGAAGTCTGGTTTACCGGCGACCGCCTTGACGATCCGCAGGTCCAGCGTTTCGCCGGGCGCCGAAATGTCGAACCGGTACTCGCCTTCAACCTTGAAGAAGGGGGAGACGTAGAAGGCCTTCGTCGCCCTCTGGGTTTCCCGTGGCCCGCCGGTCGCCGGGATCACATAGGCATGGGTCTGGCCGAAGGTATTGTTGACCTCATAGATCACCGCCTCCAGTCGGCCATCCGCGGCATGGACGAAGAAAACCGAGAGCGGATTGAACACGAACCCAAGCACGCGCGGAAAGCAGAGCAGACGGATCGTCGCGGCTTCAGCCTCCACGCCGGCCTCAGCCAGGGTGGCGCGAACCCACGGTCGCAACTGCTGGGCCTGGCGGTCACCATGGTCTCGGGGACAAAAGCTCATCAGCCCGCGCCGACCGAGCCGCATCCATTTCAGTCCCGTGAAGGCCTCCTCCACGCGATCAACGTCGACCAGCAGCTGGAACAGCCGGTAGCGGAATTCATGAGGACGAGGAGCGAAACGCTTGTGCCAGGTTTCGCCCACATAGAGGGCGGCGGCGGTCACGCGGCGGCTGCCCGGGCCAGGCTGGAAACGGACCCTTCGAAGCTGGAAACCCGGTGGTCAACGAAGTCCCAGGGAACTCGCCCGCCAAGAGCCAGGGCCACCTTTACGCCTGAGGTGATGCCGTCCTCATGGAAGCCGTAGCCCAGCCAGGCGCCGGCGTGCCAGACACCGCCCCGGCCCTGAATGCGGCCGATCCGGCGCTGCGCGGCGAGGGCCGGTGTGTCGAACTGGGGGTGGTCGTAATCGAACTCGGCGATCACCAGAGACGGATCGGCGGGCGGCCCGTTGAGGGTGACGAACAGCGGGTCGGCCGTCGTCAGCATCTGAAGGTTGTTCATCCAGTAGGTGACGTAAGGCGTTGATCCAGATTGCCTATCGCCGATGTAGTTCCAGCTTCCCCAGGCCGAACGGCGGCCCGGCATCAGCGAAGGATCGCGGTGCAGCACCGCCTTGTTGGCCGAGTAGCGGACGGCGCCGAGGAAGGCGCGTTCCTCCGGATCGGCGTCGAGGAGCTTCAGGCTCTGGTCCGAGTGACAGGCGAGGATGATCTGGTCGAACAGTTCCGGCCCTTGGCCAGCCTCCACCAGCACCCCGCCCGGAACGCGTCGCACCGAGGTCACCGGCGCGTTCAGGCGCACCCGGTCGCCGAGCAGGCTGCCGATCTTTTCCACGTAGCTTCGGCTGCCGCCGGCGACGGTCTTCCACATCGGCGGCGTGAATTGCAGCAGGCCGTGATTCTGCAGGAAGCGCAGGAAGCTCTCGGCCGGAAAATCACCGATGCGGCCTTCGGTCGTCGACCAGATCGCGGCGCCCATCGGCAGCAGGTAGCGGTCCCGGAAACCCTCGGCGAAGCCGCGAAGCTTGAGGTAGGCGCCCAGCGACAGGTCCTTGAGGTCGGTTTTCAGGAGGTCGTTGCGCGCCATGTCGTTGAACCGGCGGATGTCGTTGAGCATCCGCAGGAAGGACGGGTTCAGCAGATTTCGCTTCTGGGCGAACACGCCCCTGGGAAAGTTCGACGACCACTCCACCCCGCCGCCCGCGCAGGCGAAGCTCATGTCGGTCATCCGGGTCTCGACGCCGAGGCTGTCCAGCAGGCCGACGAGGTTGGGATAGTTCTCTTCGTTGTAGACGATGAAGCCGGTATCGACAGCGACCGGCCCGTCCGAGCAGTCGACCGTAACGGTGTTGGCATGGCCGCCCAG
>JBILYE010000006.1:0-29818 GCA_044377925.1 Caulobacter sp.
AAGCCTTGCGCCACCAGCGGATGGGCCGGCAGGTCGTGCCTGGCGACGTAGGCGTCGAGCTCTTCCTTGCCCCAGTTGGCCAGGGGGTTGAACTTGACCTGGTGGTCGGCCTGCTCGACCACGGCCAGACGAAGACGGTCGCCGCCGTGGAAGCGCTTGCGGCCGGTCAGCCAGCCGTCAAAGCCTTCGAGGGCGCGGTCGAGGGGCAGCACCTTGCGGATGTTGCAGCAGGCGTCGGTGTCGGTCTTCCATAGGCTGGCGTCGGGGTCGCCGACCGCGAGGTCCTGGAAGCGGGGACGCAGGTCGCGGACGTCGGTGAGGCCCAGCTTCGTCGCCAGTTGGCGGCGGTAGTCGAGGGTCTGGCCGAACAGCATGCCGGTGTCGAGGAAGAGGACGGGGATGTCCCGCTTCACCTGGGCGGCGAGGTGGAGCAGCACGGCGCTCTCGGCCCCGAAGGACGAGACGAGGGCCAGACGTTCGCCGAAAGCCGCGACGGCGGCCTCGATGATGGTGGTCGGGTGAGCGTTGCGCAGTTCCCCATCCAGCAGGGCCGCGGGCGCCGCGCTACCAGCCGAAGTGGACACCGGTTCGGCGTCCGGGAGCGCGGCATCCTTGAGTGGCCGAGCCTGTTTATCCCAGGTCGCTTTGCGACCTGGGACAGGCTCGGGCGGGCGTTCGAGCCGGTCGAAAGGCATCAGCCTCTCTCCTCGAAGGCCGGCGGGCGGTGGTCGGCCGCGCGCTGGTACACATGCCGGAAGAGGCCGGCGGCCTTGGCCCATTGTTCTGGCGTGGCGCCGTCGGCCGGCGCGAAGGCATCGAAACCGGTGCGGACCATGAAATTGGCCTGCTGGGTCAGAACGTCACCGACCGCTCTCACCTCGCCCGCGTAGGCGAAGCGCTCGCGCAGCAGGGTGGCGGTGGTGAAGGTGCGGCCGTCGCGGAATTTCGGGAAGACAACGGCGACCAGCGCCAGCCGCGGAAGATCGTAGGCGAGGTCTTCGATCGCTTCGTCGGTCTGGATGCGGACCCCGACCGTGCGGCCGGCCGTCATCAGGGCGTCGCCCTCGGCCTGGAAGCGCGTCAGGCTGAGGATGACGGGACCATCGGGAATGGCGTCCTCGTCGGCGACGTCGGTGAAGACATCCTCGGCAGCCTCGAACCGGCCGTCCTGCAGCTTAATGAGCGTCGGCATAGACGGCCTCCTTGAACGGAGCCATGCCGGCGCGGCGGAAGGTGTCGAGGAAGCGCTCGTCCTTCTGGCGCAGGCCCAGGTAGGTCTCGACCAGTTTGTCGACGGCGTCGGCCACCTTGTCGGCCGGCAGGGCCGGACCCAGGATCGCGGCCAGGGAGGCGTCTTCCGCGCCCGAGCCGCCAAGGCTGAGCTGGTAGAATTCCTCGCCCTTCTTGTCGACGCCGAGCACGCCGATGTGGCCGACGTGGTGGTGACCGCAGGCGTTGATGCAGCCGCTGATCTTGATCTTCAGCTCGCCGATGTCCTCGGCGCGGTCGGCGTCGGCAAAGCGGTCCTGGATCGCCTGAGCGACCGGGATCGCGCGGGCATTCGCAAGCGCGCAGTAGTCGAGGCCCGGGCAGGCGATGATGTCGCTGATCAGGCTGATGTTGGAGGTGGCGAGGCCGACCGACTGCAACGCGCGGTGGACTGCGGGGACGTCGTCCAGCTTCACATGCGGCAGGACCAGGTTCTGCTCGTGGGTGACGCGGATATCGCTGAGGCCGTAGCGCTCGGCCAGGTCGGCGACGACATCCATCTGGTCTGCCGAAGCGTCGCCGGGCGTGGCGCCCGGGGCCTTCAGGCTGATCTCGACGATGGCGTAGCCCGGCTGCTTGTGAGCCTTGACGTTGTTGCGCACGAAGCGGGCGAAGCCGGCGTCGGCGGCGCGTGTCGCTTCGAAGACGTCCGAGTGGGGCGCCAGGGTTTCGAACGGCGCCTTGATGAACCCGCCCCGGATGCGGGCCAGCTCGGTGTCGGGCAGGTCGCGGCCTTCGCCGATCCTGGCCCATTCCTCCTCGACCTGACGGCCGAACTCCTCGGCGCCCAGACTGGCGACGAGGATCTTGATGCGGGCCTTGTAGATGTTGTCGCGGCGGCCGTGGCGGTTGTAGACGCGCAGGACCGCTTCCAGATAGCTGATCAGCCGGCTGGCCGGCAGGAACGGCTTGATGGTCGGCGCCAGGTAGGGCGTGCGCCCCTGCCCTCCGCCGACCATCACCTCGAAGCCCAGCGCGCCGTCGGCGTTGCGCAGAACCTTAAGGCCGATGTCGTGGGCGCGGGCGGCGGTGCGATCGGTGTCCGAGGCGGTGACAGCGATCTTGAACTTGCGCGGCAGGTAACTGAACTCGGGGTGCAGCGTCGACCATTGGCGCAGGACTTCGGACCAGACCCGGGGGTCGTCGACTTCCTGTGCGGTGGCGCCGGCATAGGGATCGCTGGTGACGTTACGGATGCAGTTGCCGCTGGTCTGGATGGCATGCATCTGGACCGTGGCCAGATGGTCCAGAATGTCCGGGGCGTCGCCCAGCCTGATCCAGTTGAACTGGATGTTCTGGCGGGTGGTGAAGTGGCCGTAGCCCTTGTCCCAGGTGCGGGCGATATGGGCGAAGGCGCGGAACTGGGTCGGGTTCAGCGAGCCATAGGGGACGGCGACCCGCAGCATGTAGGCGTGGAGCTGCAGGTAGAGGCCGTTCATCAGGCGCAGGGGCTTGAACTGGTCCTCGGTGAGGTCGCCGGCAAGCCGCGCGACCACCTGGCCGCGGAACTCGGTGGCCCGATCCTCGAGGAATTCCTGGTCGATGATGTCGTAGCTGTACATGGGGCTACTTCCTGCGGATCAGATCGACACGGCCGGTCGAGCGGGCGGCGCCGGTGGCGGCCTGCAGGGCGGCGATGGCGGCGCCGCCTTCGCCCTGCTTGCCGTGGGTGGGTTCGTTGGTCGGGCCGAGCGCGCGGATGCGCTCGCGGTAGCTGACCGGGGCGAGACCGGCGGGGCCTTCGGTCAGGTCGATGAGGTAGGGATCAACGATGACGGTCGGCTGGGTCCTGGCGACCTCGACGGCGGCGGGACCATCGACGGCGTCATCCGCGAACAGCTGGGCGTCGGCAAAGCGTTCGACCCATTGGCCGGCCTGCCAGAAGACGACCTCGCCATCGATCAGGCGGTTGGCGGTAAGGGCCTTCATGCGGACACACGGGCCAGGACGGCCTCCTGAATATCGCTGCCGACGGCCAGGCTCATCGCCTCGCCGACCATCAGGAGGGCGGGACCTGCGAGCCCGGCGGCGGTTTCGGCCAGGCTGCCGAGCGTTGTCGGCAGCCGTTGCTCGTCGGCGCGGCTGGCGTTGACGACGATCAGGGCCGGCGTCGAGGCGGCGCGGCCGGCGGCCGTCAGTCGGTCGGCGATCAGGCCGGCGGTGCTGAGGCCCATGTAGATGACCACGGTCTGGTTGGGGCGGCTGAGCGCGGTCCAGTCGAGATCCGGCTCGCCGTGGGCGGCGTGGCCGGTGACGAAGGTGACCGACTGAGCGGCGCCGCGATGGGTCAGGGGCGCGCCGGCCGAAGCGCTGGCGGCCAGGGCGGCGGTGACGCCGGGAATGACCTGCGCCTCGATACCGGCGGCGCGGCAGGCAGCGAGCTCCTCGCCGCCACGGCCGAAGATGAAGGGATCGCCGCCCTTGAGCCGGACGACGGTCAGGCCCTGCTGGGCGAGGCCGACCAGCAGCTGGTTGATATCGTCCTGAGGCAGGGTGTGGCGCGACTTGCGCTTGGCCACATCGATCAGGCGAGCGTCGGCCGGAGCCAGATCGAGAATTTCGCTGGAGACGAGGCCGTCATGGACGATGACGTCGGCGGCTCCGATGACGCGGGCGGCCTTGATGGTCAGCAGGTCGGGATCGCCCGGGCCGGCCCCGACCAGCCAGACCATGCCGGGCTTCGTGGCGCGGCCATCCAGCGCCACAAGGCGCTTCTTGGCGGGTGCGGGACGGACAAGCCGGGACATGGCGCGATAGCTTCTCTATAAGGGCGGTCGGAGGGGTGGGACGGGCCGAAAACGACCCGCCCCGCCCGATATCCGCTGGCGAAAAGGGCCGTGACGCCAGCGGACACTTGCTAACTGGGCTCGCGAAGACCACTTCGCAAACTAGGACTTCTGCCGGGGCGTTCAGGAAAACTTGGGGATGGATAAACCCTCTGATCATCGCAGGCGCCTGCCGCCGCTGAACGCGCTGCGGGCCTTCGAGGCGGCCGCGCGCCACCTCAACTTCAGCCGCGCCGCCGAGGAGCTGTCGGTGACGCCCGGCGCGGTGAGCCAGCAGATCCAGAACCTGGAAGACTATGTCGGGGCGGCGCTGTTCAAGCGCACGCCCAAGGGCCTGCTGTTGACCGACGCGGCCCAGACCGCCCTGCCCGCCCTCAGAGAAGCCTTCGACCGCCTGGCCGAGGCGGCGAGCCTGTTGACGGCGGCTGTCGATGGCCGCCGGCTGACCCTGACGGCCGCGCCCTCCTTCGCCGCCAAATGGCTGGTGCCGCGCCTTGGCCGGTTCGAGGAGAAGCATCCGCAGGTCGATGTCTGGCTGTCGGCCGGCATGGAGGTGGTCGACTTCGCTTCGGGTGAGATCGATCTGGCCATCCGTTACGGCGGCGGGCGCTATCCGGGGCTGGAGGTCATCAAGCTGATGACCGAGACCGTGATTCCCGTGGTCAGCCCGGGCCTCCTGAACGAGAACCCGCTGAACGATCCCGGCGACCTGAACCACCATATTCTGCTGCATGACGGCAGTCCGGACGCCGACGACAGCTGCCCCGACTGGGCGATGTGGCTGGCGGCGCGGGGCATTCGCGGCGTCGACGGCACGCGGGGGCCGCGCTTCAACCAGTCGAGCCTGGTCATCGAGGCGGCGGTCAACGGTCGGGGCGTGGCCCTGGCCAAGCGCACCCTGGCGCAGGCGGACCTGGATGCGGGCCGACTGGTGACGCCGATTCAGATCGCAACGGCTGTGGACTTCGCCTATTACGTCGTCCATCCCAAGACCAAGGGACGGCTGCCTCAGGTGAAGGCCTTCGTCTCCTGGCTGATGGAAGAGGCGGCCGCCCACGAAGCCGCCCTCCAGACCCTCGACAACGGCGCAGGTATCTAGAGTTCTTCATGGCCAAGGATGTTTCGGTGACGGTCGACCCGCGAGTCGCGCCGCAGGACTGCACGACGATGGCCGAGGTGCGGGTCGGGGTCGATGCCCTCGACCGGGCGCTGGTCCAGCTGCTGGCCGAGCGTCAGGGCTACATGGACGCCGCCGCGCGGATCAAACCAGACCGGGGCGTCGTGCGCGACGTGGCGCGGATCGAGGACGTGGTCGCCAAGGTCAAGGCCGCGGCCACCGAGGCCGGCCTGAGCCACGCCATCGCCGAACCGGTGTGGCGCACCCTGGTCGACCGCTGCATCGCCTATGAGTTCAGCGTCTGGGATCGCACCCGCTAGCCCTTCAGGCTCTTCAACATCTGTTCGTGCTGATAGGCGGCTATGTCCAGCAGGGCGGCGTCGAGGGCGGCGTGGACCGTCGGCAGCACACCCTCCCCTTCCCGCTCGGCTCGATCACAGACGTCGCCCAGGGCGTTGGCCCCGATTCCCCGCGCCGCGCCCTTGATGGTGTGGGCGGCGTCGCGCCAGCCCGGGTTCCCTGGCTCCAGCATCCGCGACCAGATCTGGGCCTGTTCACGGAACAGGTTCAGCACCTCGTCGATGACCCCGAAATCCCCGGCCGCGAAGCTTTCGAGGTAGGGAAAATCGACCGCGCCGGTGATGTCTCGCTTCGCCAAATTACGCCCCTTGTGTCCCGAGCAATTTCGAGTATGTTCCGCGCCCTCGCCGCCGGGTACGCCCGATACGTCGATACGGGTGCATAGCTCAGTTGGTAGAGCAGCTGACTCTTAATCAGCGGGTCGTAGGTTCGAATCCTACTGCACCCACCATCGGCAAGTTGTTGATCTACAACGATTTGTCCACGGTGTCCCGAAAACGTCAATGTTGAAATGGGTCCCGGCGATGGGTCCCATTGGCCTGTAAGGCTTTCTGGGGGCACGACCGGTCCGCTATGATCCTGACATCCTGACATCCGCCACTGTTGGATGTCAGTCCGGAAGGACTTTTCGCGACCGAGACCGCCGCCTGCTTCTCCCAACCGAAAAAATTGCCGCCAGGCCGAAGACAATCATTTCCGTGAATTGTTGGAATTTCTCCGTCCGCCGGACCGATTGAGGGTTCCAGCGACCTGCGGCCACCGATTCCGACTTCATGCGCGCCAGTTCAGGCCGCCATGAGAGCGGGGATCTCAGGGAATTTCGGCTCAATCGGAAAATCATTTCCCCAGGACCCGCGAATTTCAGTGAAATTCCAGACCCCGCCCGAAATTGATTTTCGAGGCGCCGCTTCGAATTCAGACGCCGGCTCCCGACAGCCGAAACCCTCTCCCTCAGCTTCGCGATCCGCGACCTGCTCAGCGGTCGTCCGGCGCAATGTGTCGACTGCCGCCTCGACCAGCTCAGCCCACTTGCGAAGTGCGTCCTGCCGCTGATCGAACATTTCGTTGCGACCGTAGACGCGCGCGATCGTCGAGGTCGTAGAACTGCCGACGTGGTTGAGGCAGCGGTCGGCCACCGCCGGATCGACATGCAGGATGTCAGACGCCGCCGTCGCGAACGCGCGACGCAGGTCGTGCAGCCTCCAGGGCGGCATCTCGCCGAGCGCCTGGCGCGCGAGCCGGGCCTCCGCGATCCTGTCGTCGAGCCGGCGCTTGGCCCTGGCCCAACCGGACGCCGCCGTGCGGCCGGTGGTCGTGAACAGGTAGGGTCCGACGACGGAACGTTGCCGCGCCGCCGCTTCGATGACGCGACGCGCCGCTGCGCTCAACGGGACCCGAATGGCCCTGCCGTTCTTGGAGCGGGCGGCGGGGATCGTCCAGCAGCCTTCCTGTTCGCCCGGCGGCAGGTCCAGCTCGGACAGGCGCAGAGCGCCGCCCTCATCCCGCCGGACGGCCGTGAGGATCAGCAACTGGATCGCAGGTCCGAACGGATAGCCGATCGCGTCGCAGGCAAGCCAGATTTCCGCGACCTCGCCGAGGGTCGGCGTTCGGTCCCGTGAGGTCTCGTTGACGACCCTGGGGATCCCCGCCGCCGGGTGGCGGTCCAGGTAGCCGCGGCCGACAGCCCAGGAGAAGAAGGCCTTGGCATAGGCCAGGGTTCGGTTGGCCTGTACGGGCGCCGTTTCCGCAACCGCATCGATCGCCGCGACGATGTCACGTCGGCCGATCGTGGAGATCTCACGGTGACGGAGCCCGGCAAAGCCACGGGCAAGCGCTCGCTTGACGCCGACGCCCCGGCGCAGCTGGCCAAGCCGTCGCCGGTCGTATTGTGCGAGCAGCGCTCCCAGGGTCAGGGACCCTGATGCTTCAGTCTCCTCACCCGTCATCTGGGACTTCACCGCCAGGGCGCTGGCGCGGGCGTTCTCGATGCTCAGCGCCGGCCAGGCGCCGAGGGGCAGGCGCACACGGGTGCTGCCCTGGACGTAAATCCGCAGGGACCAGTGCGCCCCGGTCGAGGTGACCCGAAGCTGCAGGCCGGGGGTCTGGGGATCGAGGAGGTCTTGGCGTTGCCCCTCCTCGATCGATCCCATGACCGCTCGGATGGTTTCTTCTGTGAGCAATAGGCTCAAGCTCGGCTCCTTCTGGTTGAAGGACCGACACTTCTGTGGCGACGCCACAAAGGCGTCGCTCCCGTTCTGGAAATATTCGCATCGGCGAACACAGTCCTCACCGCCAGCTGCGCTGGCCGTCAGACGGGTCATCGATGCAAATGGAAAGGACCGCGACCGGAGGTCGCTGATCGATGGCCTTAGATTACTCCATGCCCGGCGTCCTGCAAAGCCATTTCGATCTCATTGCCCCATCCTGAGAACAATTGATCGCACTCCGCCTGAAGGCTGTCAGCATCAAAGTTCAGGAGCATTCGGGTGACAGATCTGCCTGCGGACTTGTTGAGCGCGGCGTGGGCGATGGCGACGTCCATAACGCCCGCCGCCCAGGTCAGGAGACTGTAGCGCACGTCGGGGATAGTCCACGGGTCCATCGGCGGCCGTCCGCTGTCGGCGCGCTTTCGGTTGATGATCGCCATGAGGCGCTGCTTTGCGTGGCGCAGGTTTTGGAGTTGAGGTCGATCCGTTGCCGAGAAAACCAGGCGCGCGCCCCGGCGAGGATGATCGAAGGCTTCGTCGAACGACTCGCCCGCCAGAAAGTTGAGCTCGACCCTGTGAGGCCGGCCCGTGAACCGGTTGGGCCTGTCGAGGGTCCAGAAGCACCTTTTGTCCGTGTCGAGACCGACATCGGTCGTGGCCGTCGCCATGACGTCTTCGGCCTTTGCCGCCGTCGCGATCAGGAACTGGAAGGCGGGGCCGAAGGGAAAACTCAGGTCGCCGGCCGCATGCCAGATTTCTGCGAGTTCGCTGAAGTCCAGAATGCGGTCGCGACGGGCGGGTCCCCAAAGCACCCGCCCTCCCCACAAGACATGAGACCAGTCGTCACGAACGAAGTCGGCGCAATATGACCAGGCCAGGAAAGCACGGACGGTGTAGAAGGCCTGTTCAGCCTCGGCGGGGCGCTTTTGCTGCCAGGCGTCGAGCTTGCACTGCAGCCGTTCGCAAAAATTGCCATCGATCTCGTCAAGCGGCGTGTCGAGTTCGTCGGACATGGCTTCATGCAGCAGCCGCAGCACCCTTGCCCTGGTCGCCATCTGGCCGCCGCGAACGGCGTCGTACCGGTCAAGCAGATCCGCCATGTCGCGGAGCGGACCTGGATCCTCGCCATCATCAACGGTCGAGTAGGTCAGAAAGGGCCCAACGCGCTTTGTGGATATGCCGAGTTTGGCGAGAAAGGCGCGGTCGCTGTATCTCGGATTGGAATAGACGCGCATCGAGGTCCTCCCTGGAGAGGCCGATTGCGCCGTCACGACGGCTGGCACGCAAACTGCGGCGGCGGCCCATAGCGCCTGATGCAGGCAGGTGTGGCTGTACGAGATCATCGGGTCTGTGTTGCGGCCCGGTTCGATTGCGCCCAGGACGGGAGCCAGACGACGAGTCAGACCCGCGAATGGACCTCCCCAAAGCCTCCCAGCCCCCGGACCCCTGCGTGTGCGAGGCTCCCTCGGCGAGTCATGAGGATTTTCACGTCCAGTACATTGGGGTTGATGAGACCGACGGTCGTTATGGAGACGTGAGCGCTCTGACCTGCAAACGCTGCGGTCAATGCTGGCTCCGCTATTTCGTCGAGTATGAAGCCTTCCGGGCCTCCGGTCGGTGGGCCCGGGGCCCGATCGACGGCGAGGCTGCCCGATCCATCACGCCCGAGCAGGCCACCGAGGTGATCGCCGGAATGGAGTGGCACCTGTTCGGAGGCTCCTTCTTCGATGGTCGTTCAGGTCGACGGAGCGGGGCGATGCATTGGGGAGTTTGACTGACCGCCCGGCGTAGGGCCAAGCGCGGCCTACTCTGCTGTAAGGAGGTTCGCAGGCGTTGTTTCCAAGGCCAGTGCAAGTTCGTGCAGTGTAAGAACGGTCGGATTCCGGCGGCCGCGCTCCAGGCCACTGCCGGGACATCCAGCATCGACTTCACCAGCAGCTTCTTCAGCCGTCGGTTCTCGTCTTCCAGGGCCTTAAGCTTCTGGGCGTCCGACACGCTCACGCCGCTGTACCTGACCTTCCAGCGAACAAGGTCTGCTCGCTGATCAGTATTCAGCCGGTCAGGTCTATGCCACCACCATGGGCCGCTATAGGGCGATCATGGGGCTGCCCACCGATCAACCACGCTCGATGATGGCCCTGCTGATCAACGAGGGCATCTTTGCCAGTGGGGACGTTGTCCACGACGCTGACCTTATCGAGAAGGTGCGCAGGCAGGCTGCCAGCGTTCAGCTGATGCTACGGTCCTGTGGTTGCGCGCCTGGCTGCGACGCGGGTCGTGCGGCCATCGATCTCGTTCACCGGGTTGTCGTCGCCGACGAGGACGCCTCGGGCTGGCCGGCTGCGGACATCGGCAATCTAGTCCAGGGTCTTGAAGCCCTGCGGAAGCTGTTCCACATCAGAACCGATGGTTCGGGATCAGTTTAACTCGCTAGGAAAGGCTCGTAACAAACTGATATTATTGCGCTTTCTGTGTTTTCAGCATTGACGACACTAGGCGAACACGCTAAACATTCCGAAACAGAGACTTGAGAACTGCGCCCGGAGCCAATGGCTTTCGGGCCCTGCTTATGGTCGAACGCAAGCGAGGACGACAGGCGGTGCAGCAACGGCTGCGACGTCTGCGGGCTCAACCGCTCTGCCAGGACTGCGCTGCCCGGGACCTCGTCCGCGAAGCCACCGTGCCCGACCACATCGTGCCGCTCACCCAGGGCGGCAGCGACGAGGACAGCAACATCCGCTGCCTCTGCACCGACTGCCACCAAGCCCGCACGGCCGAGCAGTTCGGCCATCGCAGGATCGTTCCGACCGGCTCGGACGGCTGGCCCATCGGCTGAGCCCCCGGGGGGCGGGTCGAAACTCGGGGCCCTGCGGGGTGGAAACCGCGCATGGTCCGAACTTTTCACGACCGCGAGTTAGCGACCGGGGGTCACGTCACACTTCTTATCGGGGTTCCGGCGTTGGATCGTTTGCACAGCCGAGACTAGGTCTGCTCGGTCCGAGTCAGCCGCCGGCCAAGCCGGGCGCCGGGCGCGGTTCTGCGAGGCGCGCGGTCCGGAAACGCCAGAAGTGACCATTGAACAGCCGCCGACCGAGCCCCGGATCATCGAGCGCAAGAAACCAGGAGCGTTCGGTGAGCCGATCATCTCCCAGAGCGTCGACAAGAGAACATACAGGCTCCGCCTTTGCCGTTCCGTCGAACGCTTCGATCGCCATCCAGGCGTCTTGTCCCGCGACCGCTGCGACCCGCTGAACAGGCGCGGCCGGTTCGGCGCCGATGGCCGCGGCCAGGAGCTCGTCGCCGATATAGGCCGCCGCCGCTTCCAGCATTGAGCCTTCAACGTGTGCTCCCGCACCGTCCGCCTCGCGCGCGTAGAGCGCCACGAGCGTGCAGGCCGCCATCTGCATCGCGCAGGTCGGATCCGCCGGATAGGCGCCCATCAGGACAGGCTGGCCCGCCCCGTCGCAATGCAGGACGTCCCAGCCCGCCATCGCTTCGATGGAGGCTCCATTGGCCTTGTGCTCCGCCAAGCGTCCCGCCGCTCCGAAGCCGCTGAAGGATGTCATCACCAGGCCTGGCCGTAGTTGCCGAAGATCTTCGTAGCCAAGGCCGAAGCGCGACATGACCCTGGGCGTGAAGTTCTCGAGTACGACGTCGGCCTCACGGACCAGGCCGCGAAATGTCTCGACGTCCCTGGCCAGAGTGAGATCCAGACCAAGGCTTCGCTTGTTCCGGTTCACGCCCTGGAAGTAGACGCTGCGATCAACGGCCGGGATCGGAGGCCCATCCGGTCGCTGCGGCGCCTCGCCCATCATTCGCCAGACGTCGGGTCGCGCCGGATTTTCGATCTTGATGACGTCCGCGCCGAGATCAGCCAGCATCTGACCCGCCAGCGGACCCATCCAGGCCTGGGTCAGATCGAGCACTCGGACGCCCGCAAGGGCCTGCGCCGCTTCGGTTCCCCGTCCGGCCTTGAGTGGTCTTGGCGGGCCTCGATTCAGCCGAGCGGGTCGCCCGGCGATGGGCAGATCCCCGAAGTCCGGGTCAGCCAGTCGCTCGAAGAAATTCAGGGCGGCTAGCTGGGGGTCCGCCAGCACGTCCTGAAGGGATTGCACGGGTCCGCAGACCACGCCCCGCCCTTGAAGCGCGTCGAACACCTCCTTCATCGTGAGACGAGACGTGTAGCGCCCGAAGAAGGCCTCGCCGCGCGCGATCACGGCCAGCCGATCGCCCTCGAACAGGCCTTCCCGGACGTCGGAGGGATCGATGCCGAAGGCTTCGCAGTAGATTTGCGCATAGGTCGGGACGGTCAGCAGGACTGAAACCCAGCCGTCCGCACAGGGCAGCAGCCTAACGCCCTCTGGCGTGCCGCCCTCCCGGACCGTCGGCGTTTCGGCGAATTGCTCCTTGAGAAACGGTAGCAGGCCCGCGACCGTCTCGAGGCCGGAAATCTCGACCAGATCTCCTACGCCCGTTCTCCTGAGCCGAATCAGCGCCGCCAAGGCGCCGACGAACGCATTGGCTCCGATTGCATGTTCGACGAGGTGGCCAGGCGCGGGAATGGGGGCCTGGCCTGATTTCCCGTTGAGGCTCAGGTAGCCGGACAGGGCCTGAAGCCGCAATGGCCCCGCATCCTCATCAGCCCGAGGGCCTGTTCGTCCAAAGGGTGAGATGCTGACAACTACGAGGCCGGGATGGCGGAGGCGGAGGACATCAAGCGTCACGCCAAAGACTGTGACCTCGTCGCGGGGATGAACGTCACTGATCACGACGTCGAACTGCTGGACCAACGCCTGAATTCCCTCTGGTCCAGAGGCTTCGATGGAGTCCTTGTTGGCCGCCAGGAAGCGAAAGGTCGGCGAAAAGAGAGCCCCGGTCACTGTCCGGCGGATGTCTGTCTTCCTGAGCACTCCCGCGCCCCTGGGTTCGAGCATCGTGACTGCCGCCCCCCAAAGTCCGAACTGTCGACCGCAAAAGCCGGCGGCGGGCGTCCTGCTGACTTCAAGGACCTTCAGGCCGGCGAGCGGCGCGGTATCGGATCGGGCCGCCAACTAGAGTGACGTCTTCAACTGCCCATGCATCGCCGCGATCGCGTCGAGGTAGGACAGCGCAGGACTCCACCCAAGCCGCTCCCGGATGTGGTCGGCGCAGATCCGGTTGTCGAAGCCAATGAGATTCAGGCCCTCAAGGTAGGGAAGCCCCTCCTGCCGCGGCCCTACCAGGTTGGCCGTGTCTTCGTTGGCCTCCGCAAGCTCGAGAAGGTCCGCGAGCGGATAGGCCGGCGGCGGCGGCTTTCCCGCCAGGGCAGCCATGTCGTCGGTGAACTGTCGCCAGGTCACGGGTTCGCCGTCACAGACGTTGAACACGCCCCCGGGGGCGTCGGGATGGGTCCCCGCGAGATAGAGGGCGTCGGCGAGGTTCTCGACGTGAACCAGGCCGGCATTGTTCAGGTCGGCGGCTCCCACCACGAGACCGCCGGACGCCTTGATCGCGTCAATGAACCGATCGCCCCATGCGCTACCGCATCCGAGCCCATATACGTTGGCTGGACGTACGATCGTCGTCGGCACGCCGAGCCGGGCGGCGGTCTCTAGGGCGACGGCTTCCTGGCCCTGCTTGGCTCTCCCGTAGGCGCCCTGCCAGACACCGAAACCGTCCGCCTCGCGGCAGAGCTGACGCCTGATCTTGTCGCCGTACACAGCAATGGAAGAGATGACGACGGCGCGAGCGCCGCGATCGGCCGCCAGAACGCACACTTCGCGGGTGCCGTCGGCGATGACGGACCATTGGCGATCATAGTCGCCGGCCTGTCCCACCACCGCGGCGAGGTGGATCACAAGGTCAAAGTCACCGACCGCCGACGCCAGGCTTCCAGTCTGGGTCAGATCCCCGCCCACCATTTCGACGTGGCCCCGCCAGGCCGGGTCCGGGGCCTCGCCGGGCAGGGCGAAGCTGATGACGCGCCAGTCCGCGTCGAGAAAGCGGCGCACCACTCGGCTGCCGACGAAGCCGGTCCCCCCGGTGACAAGGACCGTTCGCTTTTCTCCGGTCATCACTGGCCTGCCCGGTCGAGTACGGAGACGAGGAACCGGAGCAGGAGGCGTTCCCTGCCGGGCTCGTCTTCGAATGCGCTGCGCGCGTGCAGCGTGACGTGGTTGTTGAGGATCTGGATGTCCCCGGGGCGAAGCTTGAACGCCAAGCCGACGGCTGGATCAGCCGCAACCTGCTCGTACAGGTCCATCAGCTCGAGGAGCGCGGGAGGCAGTTGGACTCCGTGCCGGTCCACGCTGCGGAAGTAGTCCGAGATGTAGAACGTCCGCAGCGTTGCCCCATCAAACGCACAGGGAATGACGTCTGCGTAGGGCGCCGCTCCGGCCGCCTGTTCGTTTCTGAGGTCGAGAGGAACCGGGCCAAACAGGCGGTCGGCAAGGTCGGGGCGTCGTTGCGTGATCTCGTTGTAGACGGCGACCGAACTTGCGATGCGGCTCTCTCCGCCAGACCGGGCCTGACGGATGCACATCAGGCCGACCAGATCCGATGCATCGCAATGAAAGCGAAACTCGGCGGAGGTCGCATATTTGCGCGCCGCACTGTCGCGGCTCGCGGCGCCCGTGTCCCGGACCTCACCGATCACATCGCCCTGAGGATTCTGGACGCCAAGACGCCCGAACTGAAGGCCAAGGCCCCGCATGAACAGGCTTGCGGTCGGCTGATCCCAGCGATCAGCCGGAGCGCCTCGCAGCACCAGAAACCCCCGTCCCGTCTCCAGCTCTCGCCGCCAATCCTCGATCCGGCCGGAAAGGGAAGGAAGGGGGAAGTCCTCCGGGCCAAGCTCGTCCAGGGGCTTTCCCGTCAGTCGCGCGAACGCGATTGCAGCGTCAAACGCGGCGATTTCCGCGTCGCCGAGGGGCTGTATCCAGGCGTCGTCGCCGTCGAAGTCCGAACTGCGCCAGGCTGCCGCGGTCCTGATCGGACCCGGTGGAGGTCCAATGTGAACCCGGTCCAGGAAGTGGAGGGACTGTTCCGCGACCGACAGGGGACGATTGCGTTCGGACAGGTCGGCCTGGGACATCTTTGAGCCTCTTGATCACCTTCGACGTTCGATGCCGCCGTGCCCCCGCAGCGGGAAGCATCTACCCGAGCGTGACGCCGGCATCGGCGGCGGACTTGCGTAGGAACTTCATGAACTCACCGGAGCCGTCGAGGTACTCGTGCAGCGTTGACCGATCGGAGATCTCGGCGAAGCGGCGTTCGATCTCGTCGGGCGTTCGATCAGCCGGCGGCAGGTAGATGCCCTCGGATTCCAGGATGTGAATCCGCGCATAGCCACCGAAACCGGCGGCCAGGATGATCCGGGACGGCGCATCGTCGCTGGCCATGAACAGCACCGCCGGCGAAACGGCTGAGGGAGCCATCAGGGCAAAGACTTCCGGCTGTAGCAGCCCTTCGGTCATCCGCGTCGCCGCTCCGGGCACCAGCGTGTTGACGCGGATGTTGTTCTTGCCGCCCTCGATATGGAGCACGTTCATCAGGCCGATCAGACCTGTCTTGGCCGCGGCGTAGTTCGCCTGGCCGAAGTTGCCGTAGACCCCGGACGTGGAGGCGGTCATCACGATCCGGCCGTAGTTCGCCGCTTTCATGTGGGGCCAGACCGCCATGGAACAGATCGCCGATCCCATCAGATGGACATCGACCACCGCCTGAAAGGACTCCGGCGTCGTCTTGGGGAAGCTAGCGTCCCTCAGAATGCCGGCGTTGTTGACCAGGACGTCGATCCGTCCCCATCGGGCCATGACCTTCTCGACCATGTCGGCCACCTGGGCGGCGTTCGTGACGTTGGCGCCATGAGCCATCGCCTCGCCGCCCGCCGCGATGATCTCCTGAACCACACGTTCGGCCGGTTCAGATGAGCCGCCGGTGCCGTCCGCGGCTCCCCCGAAATCGTTGACGACGACCTTGGCGCCCCGGGCGGCGAATTGCAGCGCGTGCTCGCGTCCCAGCCCGCCTCCGGAGCCCGTCACGATGACGACGCGCTGATCAAAGGTAATGGCCATCTTCTGTTCCTGCCGTTCCGTCGTGAGAGGGTTTGATGAGGGGTAGATCGCGATCAACCGATCGCTAGCTTACGAGCTGCATCCCGAGCCATTCGGCTACCAGGGCGGGCTTGGACTCGCCTTCAATCTCGATCGTCACGTCCATGGTCGAGACCCACTGGCCGGGATTGCGTTCCTCCATCGACCTCAGATGAAATCGCCCGCGGATCCGGGAGCCGGTCTTCACCGGAGCGACAAACCGCACTTTGTCGAAGCCATAGTTGAGGCCCATGGTGATGCCTTCCATGAGCACTTCAGCCGCCGTGCAGAACCCGCCGATCATGGACAACGTCAGGAGACCGTGAGCGATCGTGCCGCCGAACGGCGTCTTCCTGGCCAGCTCAACGTCGGTATGGAGCCGGACCGGATCGCCGGTCAGCTGGGCAAACTGGTTCACCATCTCCTGAGTGATCGTGGTCCATTCGGACAGGCCGACTTCGGTCCCGATGACGCTCTTGATCGTTTCCCGGCTGTAGGTCGGCACGCGCTGCTCCCTGACCGCTGGCGCAAGTTTCGTCGCCGGCTTCGTTGACTGAACATATGTATAGGCCAAGGGGGTGTCAAACCCGCCAGCCTGTTCAGCATCATGCTGAGCCGGCGTGGCCGCGTACTGGCCAAAGGCCACCGTTCAACGGCCTCTCACCCCAGCTTTTCCTGCTGCGCCGAGAAGATTGAGCTGTAGTCGCCTGCCCCCCAGTCCGGGGGCATCGGGCAGGGCTCGGCATCGAAACGCGCGTGGCTGGCGGGTCCTCCCCGGACAATCACATTGCCGAACCTGACCGGGTCCATGATCCGGGTCAGCGGGATCGCATCTGTCGGGGCGTAGGTGTGAAGCAGCAACGGACGTATCCGGTCGGACAGGTTGGCGCGCGAGCCGTGCACGATGCGGCAGTTGTGAATCGTCACCGATCCCCTGGGGCCGCAGAGCCATCGCAGGGCACCTGGGTCCAGCGATGCGACCTCCTGATCACTCAGCGATCCGGTCCAGCCGCCGCCGGCATCCCGAAGGGTCGACATCGGCCCGCGATGGCTGCCGGCGAACACGCCCATCGGCGCCATGTCCTCGTCGACGTCGGTCAGATAGACGCCAATCGTCACCGGTGAGTAGTTGCTGTGGGGCCAGAACTGGATGTCCTGGTGCCATTTGATTTCCTCGCCTCCGTGCGGCGATTTGAAATTCAGCTTGGAATGATGGAAGCGGATGTCGGGACCGATGAGGTCCTCGACAATGTCCAGAAGCGGCCCGCGCAGGCCGAACGCCTCGAACAGCGGATGGAAGGCGACGGTCTGCGGTATTCGGCGGAGCATCGGCCGTTGCGCGCTGTGCCCCGGACCCAGCAGGATGTCCGGGACCGAGTCCTTGAGCGAACGGCTCCGCTCAACGAACGACTGCGTTGCCTCGACCAGTTGATCGACAACATCGGCACTGATCAGCCCCTCCAGCAGCAGGTAGCCCTCTCTCTCGTAGGCCGCGACTTCGGGGGCGGTCAGTCGTCGCGAGATCATCTTAGCCACGCCGCGCCCTGGCTGATGGCTGGAGCGCCGGATGCCGTGAGCACCTCGAAGAGAACCATGCCCCCTGCCCCTTTTTCATGGCGGACCATAATGTCATCGCCGGGAATGACCATGCCGGTGAATCGCCCGGTCATTCTGGCGAGTCTCGTGACATCGCAGTCGGCATAGCTGCGAAGAACCGTCAGGCCCGCCAGCGCCCAGGTCGCGGTGCCGTGCAGAATGATGTCCGGAAGTCCGGCGGCAAGGGCCACCGCGCGCTCGGTATGGATGGGATTCCAGATGTCGGCGCATTCCGAATAGACGTGCGGCATCCCGCGCGGGATGGCGATCCGGGTCGACGCGGCGTTGTCGGAAAGAGGACCTGCCGACGCGCTGTCTGGTGGCGCAGCAAGAGCGACTTCCTCTCCGTCCAGGGCGACGTCGCGATAGACGGAACTCGTCCACGAGGTCGTGACGAGATCCCCGCTGATGTGATCGCGGGTCTCCAGACGACAGATGACCAGGACGCCGGACCTGATCTGACGGGCGCTCACCAGTTGACCGGATGTCGTCAATTGGTCGCCGGGCGCCATCGGCCGATGGAAGTGGGAGTCCTGGACAGCATGGACCCCGCCGCGCGCCTCCTCGCCCGACAGACGGTCCGACAGGGATTCCCGCAATGACAAGACGACGGGCCACTCGGGACTGACGCATTGAAACGGCAGAGCCTTCAGCCCTCCTGGCGTCGCGTCGTCGAGAAACGCCGGCTCGGACGCCCCCAGACCGGCGGCGTAAGCAAGGATGCTCCGGGCGTCGAGCGTCGTTTCGATCGGCGAGAGCGACAGGCCGACCCGGTCAGCAGGAAACGGCATGGATCCTCCGGGTGTGGGGGTTATTCGGCGACCAGAGGGCGCGGCGGGCGCGACAGAACGCGCCTCAGCATCGGCTCGAAGGCTTCGAGCGGCATCGAGTCATAGTTCGGGTCGAACGCCACCTGGTCGTACAGATGGCAGAACCGGGCGGTATGTTCGAAGTGAGGGTGACCGCGGAACTGCTCGCGCATGTCCCGGTCCAGACCCAGGTGGTGGAAGAAATAGTAGCCCTGGAAGATGCCGTGGTGCTGCACCATCCAGTGGTTCGCGTCGGACACATAGGGCTTGAGGATCGTCGCGGCGTGCGCGGCATGGTTCGCCGGCGCCAGCTGGTCGCCGATGTCATGCAGGAGGGCGCAAACCACGTATTCCTCGTCGCGCCCGTCTCGATGCGCGCGCGTGGCCGTCTGCAGGCAGTGCTCGAGCCGGTCGACCGGATAGCCTCCAAAATCGCCACCGAGTAGCTTGAGGTGCCGCAGAACGCGATCGGGCAGCGCCGCCATGTAGGGCCCCCAATGCTCCAGGACTCCCTCCCAATCGCCGCGCGTGGTCTCGGCCAAAGTGGTGAAGGCGGGCGTCTCCAGCGTGTCGGACATAGCTGTTCGAGCTCCTGATGAGGGAGTCCAAGTCCCTCGGCAACACCATACTGAACATTTGCATAGCTCGACAAGCCGCCATAGTGTCGACCTTGGCAGCCCGTCGAAAGAACGGCGCCGTGACCCTTGGGACCGGAGGCGACCATGACGGACACCACTGCGGAGGGCGCTGCGCCTCTCCGGCCGGCGGCGGCAGCATACGCTCTCACGCTTCTCTTTTTTGTCAGTTTTTTCAATTATATGGACCGAATGGTCCTGGCTGTTCTTGTCGAGCCGATCAAAGCCGAACTGGGCTTGACCGACTCCCAGCTAGGGCTGCTGACGGGGCTGGCGTTCGCAGCCCTGTACGCCACGCTGGGCATTCCTCTGGCGAGGCTGGCGGATCGAAAATCACGGGTGGTCATTCTTTCAGCCTGCCTGGTGCTTTGGAGTGTGATGACCGCTGCAACGGGACTTGCCCGAAACTTCTGGCAACTGTTCGTGATCCGGATGGGTGTCGGCGTTGGTGAGGCTGGCTGCGTCCCGACCGCACACTCGATGATTGGAGACCTGTTTCCGCCCGAAAAGAGAGCCTTCGCCATCAGTGTCTTTCAGGCCGGCGGCCTGGCCGGCCTCTCCGGCGGGCTGATGCTGACCGGCATCCTCGCCGATCAGATTGGATGGCGACTCGCCCTTTGCGTGGTCGGAATCCCTGGCGTCCTGCTCGGGGTCCTTATCTTGCTTACACTCAAGGAGCCGAAGCGCCGAACGGCACCGCAGGCCAATTCGTCCGGTGAGTCTGCCCTAACCGTCATCAAGATCTTACTCAAGCGGAAGGCCTTGTTGCACCTGACGCTCGGCTTGTCCGTCGGCAGTTTTGCGACATACGGTCTTACCCAGTGGATCCCCGCCTTCTTCATACGCAGCCATGGGCTGTCGTTGACCCAGATCGGCGTTTGGTCAGGCCTGGCCGCCGGCATTGGCGGAATCCTAGGCGTCCTGGCAGGCGGCGCGGCGGCCGTGAAGCTCCTGCCCGGGGACCGCCGGTGGGAGCTGTGGCTTCCCGCCATGGCCTACGCCGGCTCAGCGCCTCTCTATCTGGCGGTCTTCCTTTGGCCCTCGCCCTTCATCGCCATCACGATCAAGGTGGCGGCTACCTTCATCGCAGCATCCGGCGGCGGCGTAGCGCTTTCCGCTATTCAGTCCTTCGCCGAACCCCACCGGCGAGCGACTGCTGTCTCGCTCGTCCTGTTCCTGTCGTCGCTGCTCGGTCTGGGTGCCGGTCCATTTGCCGTCGGCCTCATAAGCGACCTTCTCGAACCCAGACTTGGCGGCGAAAGCCTGAGGTATGCGCTGGCCATTTCGACCGGAGCATTGATTTGGGCGGGAGGCCATTTTGCAATGGCTGCCAGGTCTGCAAGGCAGGACCAGATCTGAAGCCGATCGACTTCCGGAGATCCGAACGATGGACATGTCCACCTCACCCACCGACGAAGCGTCAGTCCGTCGCGACCTCGCAGCCGTCTACCGTCTGGTGGCGCTCAACGGCTGGGATGATCTTATCTTCACCCATATCTCGGCGCGTGTACCGGGCCCCGAGCATCACTTCCTGATCAATCCGTTCGGCCTTCGGTTCGACGAAGTCACCGCCTCCAACCTGGTGAAGATTGATCTCGACGGCCAGCCGGTCACCGAGACCCCGTACATGGTCAATCCGGCCGGGTTCGTCATCCACAGCGCCCTCCATATGGCGCGGGAGGACGCCCAGTGTGTGATCCACCTTCACACGGACGACGGCGTCGCCGTTGCGGCCCAGGAAGAAGGCCTGCTTCCCCTGTCCCAGCACGCCATGATGGTGGCAGATGAGGTGGCCTATCACGACTACGAAGGGATCGCCTTCGACCTCGACGAGCGTGAACGGCTGGTAGCCGACATGGGCGAAAAGCACCTGATGCTTCTGCGAAATCACGGCACGCTGGCCGTGGGCGTGAGCTGTCCTGCGGCCTGGCTGGCGATCTACTTCCTGGAACGGGCCTGCACGATGCAGGTTCGGGCTCAGTCGACCGGCGCTCGATTGACGCAGCCACGGCAGGGCGTGCCGCAGAAGGTCACGGATCAGAGCACGTCGCTGTTCACCGGAACGGCGGGCGCCTTCACCTGGCCGGCGCTGCTTCGCAAGCTCGACCAACTCGATCCGTCCTACGCAAACTGACCAGCCCAGACCCGGAGGCGATCGTGGACAGTGTGGTTCTTGAGCGAGACGGTCGCGTCGTAACGCTGCGCCTCAACCGACCCGAGCGGCGAAACGCGATCGGGCAGGACTTCATGTTGGAGATCGAACGCGCTGCGCTCAGTCTTCGGGATGACGAAGCGTGCAGAGCCGTCATCATCTGTGGCGCCGGACCGCATTTCAGCGTCGGCGCCGACATGAGCCCGCCCGCGGGCCCAGCAGTCGAACCGCCTTCCCTTCTGATGAGGCGACGCGCCGTCGAACTTGGCGCCCGTCTCATGCGGGCAATTCAGGAAATTCCGCAGCCGACCATCGCCATGGTGCACGGCGTAGCGGCGGGCGCCGGCGCCTGCATCGCCTCGGCCGCTGACTTTCGCGTCGCCGCCGACACGGCTCGCGTGAGCTATGGCGAGGTGAAGCTTGGCATGAGCCTGATGTGGAACGCGCTGCCCGTGTGCGTGAGTCTCGTTGGCATAGCTCGCGCAAAGCAGATGCTCATGTCAGGGGCGCTGTTTGACGCGCCTGTCCTTGAGCGATGGGGCTTCTTCGATGAAATCGTTCCGGCGGAGGCGTTGTCCACGACGGCGCGGGCCTGGGCCGATCGATACGCCAACCTGCCGCCGGTTCCGGTACAGATGATCAAGCGGAGCGTGAACGCCGTGGCCGGCGCGCTCGGTCCGGCGCTCATGCACATGGATGCGGATCAGTTCCTGCTGACGCAGACGTCGAGCGACTTCTCCGAAGCGGTCGCAGCCTTCCTCGAGAAAAGACCCGGAAACTACAGCGGCAGCTGACTGACGTTGGCACCACCCCTCAGGGCGTCAGGGCGTGAGAAAACACCCGCTTGGCCTCTTCGTAGTCAGCCTTGCCATTGACCGCTCGCGGCACTGCAACGACCGACACGATAGTTCTCGGCGCCTTGTAGGGCGCAAGCTGGGCTCTGACGTGAGCGATCAGGTCACCCTCAGTCACGTCGCCGTCAACCGCCGCCAAAGCCGCAACTGACTGTCCAAATCGGTCGTCAGCGATCCCGAAGACCAGGGCATCGGTGACCTGCGGGTGCGTCTTCAGCGCCTCCTCGACCTCTTCCGGGTAGACCTTTTCGCCGGCGGTGTTGATGCAGTGGCTTCCCCGCCCGAGCAGGCGGATGGATCCGTCCGCCTCTACGAGCGCATGGTCCCCGCCGAGGATGTGGCGGACGCCATTGATCAACACATAGGTTCGCGCGGTGCGCTCGGGGTCCTTGTAGTAGCCGAGCGGAATATCACCCGACTTTGCGATGATGCCGATTTCGCCAGAGCCCGCCTCGACAGGTGTCAGGTCATCGGGACGCAGCACGACGGCGTTGGCCAGATTGAAGCGGGCCTCTGATGGCGGTGCATCGCGGGTCACAATGGAATAGGCAATACCGGCGGACTCGCTAGCGCCGAGGCCGTCCGACATCACGGCATCGGGCATGAACTCGAGCAGGCCCAGCTTGACCTCCGGACTCCACATCATCCCGCTCGAGACGACCATCTTCATATGTGAGACGTCGTACCGGCCCAGGGTGCGCCTGAGCACATCAAGGATGGGGCGTGCGAACGCGTCACCAACGATGACGACGCCATCGCATTTGAGTTCATCCAGCTCGGCCACCGTCGCTTCCGGATCGAAGGAAGGTCTCGCGGAACAGACAATCGATCCGCCTCGAGACATCACGCTCAGAGCGGCGAACAGACCGGTGCCGTGCATCAACGGCGGGGCGATGTGATAGCGCACACGGCCCTCGCCCGAGCGGATCTGGGCCTCAAGATCGGGCAACGTCATCGGGGGCGGATCGTCGGGCCGCGCCGCACGGCTTGCCGATAGTGTTCCCCAGAGCGAGCTCGACGGCCACATCACGCCCTTGGGCATGCCCGTCGTGCCACCAGTGTAGAGAAGAAAAAGATCATCGGGCGAGCGGTGAAGATCGAGCCTGGAACCGTCATGTCCGCTGTAGATCTCGGACAAGGCCTTGGCTGCGGAATGATGTCCTCTCGCGGCGATCCAGGCATCGAGGACACACTTCGAACGGAGCTGGTCGACCAGGTCAGCAAACTCGACGTCGAAAATCAGGACCCGGCTGTCCGAGTTGTCGAGAAGGTAAGCGACCTCTTCGACACCGTACCTGTAGTTGATGTTGACGGGGGCCAGACGGGCCTTCAGGGCCGCGGCAAAGGCTACCATGTAGTCCGGGCCATTTCGCATATACAGCGAGACCTTCGCCCCCGGATCCAGGTCCAGACCGACAAGGTATCGCGCAAGTGCGTTGGAGCGACGATCGAAGTCTCCCCACGTCGTCAGCTCGCCATCGCATATGACTGCCGGTGCGCCGTCCTCGATGGCGCGGGCGACGGAGTCAAAGACATCTCCAAAGCTGACGCTCATGTCACTTCCTGACTGTCACGGCTGGGCAAAAGAAAGATGGCGACCGTGAAGACACGGTCGCCAGTTGTTCGTCGGGGGAGAGTTGTTGGCCTAGAAGTCGATACCGAGCCGGACGCCGATCCTGCGCGGATAGAGGATCTGCAGCGCCGTAGACGACTCCACGGCTGCGTCATCATCGTCCAGGGCGTTGGTCGCGAATGCCTCAAGGCTCCAGCCATCCTTTTTCACGCTCGCGCGAATGGTCAGATCATTGAGCTCGCCCGACGACAGCCCCTTCGTCGTCGCGTCAGACGTCTCGTCGCGGTAGGAGTAGCCGACGTAGAGATTGCCGGTCGCGCCCCCCAGCCAGTCGAGATCGCGAGTGTAATCAGCCGCGACGGTAAACGTCCTCTCGGGCACATTGGGGACAGGGCCGCCGACCTTGATCGCCGTGCCGACAGACAGGGCGCCGACGACCCGGGTGAACTCGGCATTGGTATACGCCGCCGACCCCTGGAGGTTCAGGCCCTGGACAGGCGTGCGCCAGACCACGCCGATGTCAGCGCCATTGATTTCGGCGTCGCCGGCGTTGGCAAGCGAGATGACGGCGGCGGTCGCGAACTGGACGACCACGTCGCTCCAGTCGGTGCGATAGACCGAGGCCTCGACCATCAGGGTGCGGTTGGCGAGTTCCCAACGGGTCCCCAGTTCGTAGGTCCAGAGCGAGTCCGGCTCGTTCGCCGTCTTGATGGTCCCGGCAGGAAGGCCGAGCGACACGTCGGCGGCCGCAGCCTGGGCCGGCGTCTGAAGTGTGCCGCTCCGGAAGCCCTTGGCCGCGTTGAAGTAGATCGTGCCGTTATCTGCCGGCTTGTACTTCAAGTTGAAGCGCGGGTTGAGGCTGTCCCATTTGCCTCCGGCTTCGCGAGGCAGTCCAGTCGCGCGATCGATGCCGATGGAAGTGCGATCATCCTCAAAGTAGGCAAGTCCGAAGAGCGGCGTGAGCTTACCATCGAACAGTTCAACCGACGCCTCACCGAAGACCGAATAGGAGTCCGTCGAAACAACGCCCAACGTGTTGATGATGCTGCCCTTCACCCCGGCCAGCCCAATCTGGCTGTAGTAGAAGATGTCGGCAGTCAAATCGGCCTTGCGGTTCGAAGCGCCAATCAGCCAGGTGACCGGACTGTCGGGCAGCGAAGAAAGGCGGATTTCGTTGGTGTAGGTCTCAGTCGCGAAATTGCTGTCGTTGACCAGAATGCTGAGCAGCGGTGTGACGAAGTCCAGCTCGTGATCAATGTACGAGGTGTTCGCGGTCAGGTCGCCGATCGGCGTCCGCCAGTTGGCGGTCACCGAGTAGACGTCGGCGTCCACGTTCGTGAACCCGCGACGACCACCCGTTCCGGCGATAGCCGGAAAACCATATGGAACCGGGAAATAGAGCGGAATGCCGCTCAGCGCATTGTGCGGCGTCAGGCTGTTGGAGAAGTTCTGGCGATTCTGGATGTTCCAGTACATCGCCGTGACGGTCAGGTCCTCGGTCGGCGTCCAAGCAACCGTGAGCCGGCCGTTCCGCCCTTTGAAATCGTTGACGTCCGACTCGTTGAGTTCAGGGGCCTCGGCATAGCCGCTGATCGAGTCATACCCGTAGGAGAAGCGAGCGGCGAGCGTCCCCTCAATTAGGGGCAGGTTGAGGACTATGTCGCCATTGTAGTTTGTGCCGCCGCCAGACGTATCAGACACCTCAGCCTGGAACTTGCCCGAAAACTCCGTCGAATCCGGCTGGGCGAGAACGAGCTTGATCGTCCCCCCCATGGCGCCCTGGCCATAAAGAGTCGCCGATGGGCCGCGAATAATTTCGACGCGCTCAAGGTCCAGCATTCGCGCCGGAGGCGTCAGCTGGAGATTGGGGATACCGAAGGGCGTGTCGCCGACATAGTAGCTGACCAGACCGTCGCCCGTCGTTCCACTCGCGATGCCGCGGATCTGGATGGTCTCGAACCCGGGCGTCGTTCCTGAAACCAGCGATGCACCCGGAATCGACGAAGTCAGGTCAGCCACCTTGGAGATGCCGGCCTTGTCGAGGCGCTCCTGTGAGATCGACTGAACCGGAAGCGGAACGTCAAGCAGGCGTTCCTCGCGCTTCTGGGCCGTGACCACGACCTCTTGCACTTCCGTCGAGGTCGCGGGTGAGTCCGCGGCGATCGCCTGGCCGCCGGCTGCTATCGCGACAAAGCTGGCTCCGGCACAAAGGGCCACTCGCATTGGCTTGTTCATAAGTCCCTCCCCTCGGGACGCCCTTGGCGCGCCCATGATGTTGTTCTTCGAACATCCCCGACAAGCGAGGCGGTTCGCACGCCAGCTGCCTGACGCAAGGACATACTAAACATTTGCATAGTCTATTTTCAACGCCATTTTTTCCTCGTACTGAATGGAACACAGCGCAAAGCGCTGGCTGGCGCGAAGGCTCTTTGTAATGAACGATCGTTTGATCCCGCAGATCGCCAACGTCGAAACCCTGACGATCGACAGTCTCCTTCGCTCCATTGAAGAGAGTACTCCAGGCGCGCTCGCCGCGGTGGATGGCGAGCTAAGGCTGAACTACCGTGAGCTCCGAAAGCACGTCGACGACTATGCCAAAGGCCTTATTTCATTGGGGGTTTGCCGTGGTGATCGCGTAGCGATGCTGACACCTCCGTCTCTCGATTTCTGGATCGCGATCCACGCGGCGACATCGATTGGAGCCATCTGGGTCGGCATCAACCCTCGATACCAAAGTCGGGATTTTGAACATCTGATCAGCGATAGTGAGCCGCGCGTGCTGATTGCAATTTCGCCATTTGAGGATCGCGACTACTGCGAGGAACTCGCCCCCTTCCTCTCCGCGGACACGCCAATCATCTGCCATGGTGAACCATCGGCTCGAGCCATTTCGAAGCCCGGGCTCATAGACCTGGGGCAGGCGATCTCCGACGAAACGCTTGCCAACGTCCGACGCCAGGTTGAGCCGGAAGATGCTGCAGTGATTGTGTACACTTCCGGCACCACGGGCCGCCCGAAGGGAGCGATGCTGTCCCATCGAGCCATCGCATCGTCCGCGATCGCCAACGCCCTTTGGATGGGCGCGGACGGCCTTGCCAAGAGCGTTTGCGCCGCGCCGGTCAATCACGTGGGGGCCATCAACAATATCTGCATGAACGTGATGGCAGCGGGGGGGGCGATCATCTTCTACCCACGCGTCGACCTTCTCGCTCTCTCTGAAATCAGCCAGCAGGAACGCCCGACCTACCTTGTTTCATCGCCTACTGGCTTTGCCATGATGCTGTCGAACCCGGCAGGCATCGGCGATCGACTGATGTCCGCGAAACTGATTGTCTTCGGCGGCGCCATGACTGCGCTGTCGGTGCTGGAGAAAATTGAACCCAGCGGCGCTCGGCTATCGTCAGTCTACGGTCAGACTGAAACGTGCGGAATCATCACACGCACCCTTCCTGCAGACAGCCTGGACATACACGCCGAGACTATCGGCAAGCCTATTGACGGCGCTGAGGCAAGGATCGCCGATGCCACCGGCGTTGCGTTGCCAGATGGCGAGACTGGTGAAATCCAGATCCGCGCGCCCTACGTGATGTCCGGCTATTTCAGGAATCCGCAGGCGACTGCGGAGGCGTTTACCGCCGACGGCTATCTCCGAACCGGCGACCTGGGCGTTCGTCGTCCCGATGGCAATCTGGTCTTCGTCGGCCGCCTCAAGGAGATGTTCAAATCGGGGGGCTACAACGTCTATCCGGTCGAGATCGAGCAGGCGATCAGCGAACATCCTGCCGTGGCCCTGGCCGCCGTCGTGCCGGTTGACCACCCGAAATTTCAGGAAGTCGGCTTCGCGTTCGTCGAAACACGCCCCGGCATGTCCGTCACTGGCGATGAGCTGCGGGAATACCTCAAGGAGCGCATCGCGAACTACAAGGTGCCAAAATCCTTCGTCGTTCAGGAAGCGCTTCCCAAGCTGCCGAATTCGAAGATCGACAAAATGTCCCTTCGGGCGATAGCGGCAGGCTAGGCTTTCGGTTCAGCCGAGCGCTTCCCAACACCTCGCCGGATCAAGTCTGTGTAGGCGCGGTGCCGGCGACGCCACAGGTCGGTCTCGAAGCCAGACTTGCCAATGGTGCGCTTGATGTAGGGGTCCAAGAGCAGGGTGCCGAGTTCGAGGTACATCATCAGGAACGGCAGCCACAGGCGATCGACCTGCGGCCCGAGAACGCCATCGGCGTCCATCTTCGTCACAGCTTTCTGAACGATCGCATAAAAGCGGGCGAAGATAGCGTAGCCCCAGTCACTCTCCTCGAGCAGGGCGCGGCGGAAGTAGTTCGCCGTATCAGGCCAGGTGTCCTGGTGCCGCGAGATCCACTCGTCGACCGTGGCCGCATAGTCCTCCGGGGTCACCCGTCCCGGCTCCTGAGCCCTCGGCTCCCATGACAGAGCCTCCTCGAACTGCCGGATGAACTGGTCGTCAACGGCGGTTCGGAGGCCCTCCTTGGAGCCGAAATGGTGGTTAATCAACCCAACCGAGACGTCAGAGGCCGTTGCGATGTCACGCACCGTGACACCGTCGAAGCCCTTCTCTGCGAACAGCCGCAAGGCGGTCGAGATCAGCCGCGTACGACCATCACCCGCTTCATTGACTGGTTTTTTCGCCAACTCGATCCTCGCATTTCTTGACGGGCCCAACGCCGCGGGGACGCGGCAAGGTTCAGGCTCGTCTATTCCCAACAGCCCCTTCGACCAAACCAGCCCTGCGCCTGTTCAGTCGGAGTTCTCTCGCCATCTCTAACATCGAGTCCCGCCAGCCTTTACGGAAAAAGGGCCCGGCCGATCCTGACAATAGGTTGCGCAGCGCATCACGACTGAACTAATGTTCAGTCCACACTTTCCATCACTCTCGAAGGAGTCGCGCGTGCGCGAAGTTGTCATCGTTTCCACGGCCCGTACGGGCATGGCCAAGTCCGTTCGCGGCAGCCTCAACGCCACCCATCCGATCACCTATGCCGGACACGTTCTGGCGAACGCCATGAGCCGCGCCGGGGTGGATCCGGCCGAGATCGAGGACGTCGTCCTTGGGTCCGGGCATCCTGAAGGCGCCACAGGCTACGACATCGCGCGGACCGCCGCGCTTCGCGCCGGCTGCCCTGTCACGACGTCCGGACTGGCTGTGAACCGCTTCTGTTCGTCAGGACTTCAGGCCATCGCCGTCGCGGCCGGCCGCATTCGAGGCGAGGACGTGCCAATCATGGCGGCTGGGGGTGTCGAGTCGATTTCCCTAGTGCAGATGGGCGGTCACATGAACCGCTTTCATCTGACCGAAGACTACCTGCTGGCACACAAACCGGCGCTCTGGATGTCGATGATCGAGACCGCCGAAATCGTCGCCGAACGCTACGGCGTTGCGCGCGAGGCGCAGGACGAGTATGCGCTCAGCTCCCAGCAGCGCACCGCCCGCGCCCAGGCCCAGGGGCTGTTCAACGACGAGATTGTCCCGCTCGCTGTGAAAATGGCTCAGGTCGACAAGGCCACGGGCGAAACCACCATGGTCGACAAGGTGCTCGACCGCGATGAATGCAATCGCCCCGACACTACACTCGAGACCCTCGCCGCCCTGAAGCCCGTCCACCGCGACGGTCAGGTGATCAAGGAAGGCAAGACCGTCACGGCGGGCAACGCGAGCCAGCAGTCTGACGGTGCAAGCGCCTGTATCCTGATGGAGGCCAAGGAGGCGGCCCGACGTGGACTTGAACCGCTCGGCGCATTCCGTGGGTTCACCGTGGCCGGTTGCGAGCCGGATGAAATGGGCATTGGTCCCGTCTTCGCCGTACCTCGCCTCCTGGAACGACATGGCCTGTCGGTCGACGACATCGATCTCTGGGAGCTGAATGAGGCCTTCGCCAGCCAGTGCCTGTACTCGCGGGACCGTCTCGGGATCGACCCCGAAAAGTACAACGTCAACGGCGGCGCGATCTCCATCGGACATCCCTACGGCATGACCGGAGCTCGCTCGGTTGGCCACGTCCTGCTTGAGGGTCGACGTCGGAAGGCGAAGTATGGCGTGGTGACGATGTGTGTCGGCGCCGGCATGGGCGCCGCCGGCCTGGTGGAGATCTATTCCTGATGAGTGATGCGCTGTTCGACCGCTCGTGGGAGCACCTGCAGATCACCCGTAACGGACCGATTGCGGAAGTCACCCTGAACCGCCCGGATGCACGCAATGCCCTGAATGGCCTTATGATGCGTGAACTGACCGAGGCCGCCGCCCTTCTGCGACGCCGTTCTGACGTCCTGGCGGTCATACTGGCGGGCGGTGACAAGTACTTTTCCGCCGGCGCGGATCTTGGCGGAATTCAGGACCGCGTGACGGCGCCGACAGTCCTTGAGACCC
>JBILYE010000179.1:0-7878 GCA_044377925.1 Caulobacter sp.
CGTACCCCTGAAAAATGAAATAGGCGCTGCGTGACGCCATCCATGCGGGAGTCCGACATCGCGGCCGACGCCTCGGCTGCCAGAGGGGCCCGGACCCGTGGAGGAAAGGCTAATGAATGTTTAGTCCTGTCGCGTCAACACCGGCCTCAGCGATTTATAGACCTCGACAGCTTTTTATGCTCACCGCTTCAGTGATCGCGACCAGTGTGTCGCGATCTTTATTTTCACGCCCTGAGGGCGCTCTGCCGCCATCGACCAGCCTGGATGTCAATATACTTTATACTACTTGTTTATTCGCCACATAAGCACTTGTTATTGGCCCATACGCCGTCGACGGCGCATCGTTCAGCTGCGGCCCGGGCCCCTCTGACGATCGATGGTGATCGTGATGTCGGACCGCATCGAGTGCGCTCGATGCCGGGGTCCTGTCCTTCAAACACCCCGATACCGGCATGGAGCCCACCTTTGCAAAGAGGAGAGGCGCAATGACGACCCGTTCGACATACCGGATCCGGCGGAGCCGGGCGCTCCGGGCCGCGGGCCTTCTGGCGGCCGTGGCCGAACTGTTCAGAGCGCTGGGCCGGGCCGGGTCCAGGCGCGGCGCGCGCTGACCCTGGAGGCGGTCGCCCGGTTGAGGCGGGGCCCAATATTGGTCAGGGCGCGATGCCGCCCATCGGCGAGCAGCGCCCGGCGGTGACTCACGCGCCTAGAACTCTTCCCACCCCTCCGCCTCCGCCGAAGGCGCGACAGCAAGCGCGTTGGCGCCCGCGACGTAGCGCTGGCGGAATCTTTCCCGGGTGGGGGCGGTGGCGAGGCGCGCCGCCGGCTGGGGACGCAGTGCGTGCACCTCGGCTCCGACCTGGAAGCGGCCCACCAGTCTCTCCATCTCGGCCGCCTCGCTGGCCAGGGCGTGGCTGGCGGCGGTGGATTGTTCGACCATGGCGGCGTTCTGCTGGGTGACCTGGTCCATCTGGTTCACCGCCTGGTTGACCTCCGCCAGGCCGACGGCCTGCTCCTTGGATGAGGCGGCGATCTCGCCGACCAGATCATCGATCTCCGCCGCCTGGACCAGAATCTGTTCGAGGGTTTCGCCCGTTTCGCCGACCAGTCGCACACCCTTGTCCACCTGCTCGGTGGATGTGCGGATCAGGACCTTGATCTCCTTTGCCGCGTCGGCCGAGCGCTGGGCCAGAGCCCTCACTTCCTGGGCCACAACGGCAAAGCCGCGCCCCGCCTCGCCCGCGCGGGCGGCCTCGACTCCGGCGTTGAGCGCCAGGAGGCTGGTCTGGAAGGCGATCTCGTCGATCACGCCGATGATCTGGGTGATTTCCTGCGAGGAGCGTTCGATGCCGCCCATGGCCTCGACGGCCTCCTTGACCACCTCGCCGCTGCGCTGGGCGTTCATCCTGGCGCTCTGGGTCACCTGCCGAGCGCGCTCGGCCCCTTCAGAGCTGCGACGCACGGTGGCGGTGATCTGGTCCAGAGCGGCAGCGGTCTGCTCCAGGCCCGCGGCGCCGCGCTCGGTGCGCTGGGCCAGGTCGTCAGAAGCCTTGCTGATCTCGCCGCAGCCGTTGCGGATGCTGCTGGCGGCGTGGAGGATACCCGCCATGGTTCCCTGCAGGCGTTCGACGGCGGCGTTGAAGTCGTCCGGCATCTTGCGGGCGTCGGGCGCGAAGGCCGCCTCGCTCATCCGCCAGATCAGATCGCCGTCCGCCAGCTTTTCCATGCCTTCGCCGAGCGCGGCGACCGCGCTCTCCTGGGCCTTGGCGAAGGCGGCGGTCTCCTGTTCGTGGCGCAGGCGGGCGGCCTCGGCCACGGCGCGTTCAGCCTCCTGCTCGGCCCGGCGACGCTGCCCGTCGGCCAGGTCGTGGCGGAAGCCGTCGAGGGCGCGGGCGATGGCGCCGATCTCGTCGCCGCCCTCGATGCCGGGAACGGCCTGGTCGTAGCGACCGGCGCTGAGGGTATCGACCGAGCGGGTCAGGCCGGCCAACGGCTCGCGCACCAGAGCGCGGCTGGCCAGGTACAGCGCGGCGAGCACCGCGAGGGTGATCAGGACGCCGCCGGCGAACAGGATCTTGGCCAGCGTGTCAGCCGGGCCCGTGATCGCCGCGACCGGCACATCCATGACCAGGGCCCAGGTCGTGTTCAGGGCCGGCATGGGCACAGGCCGGACGATGCGCAACATCGGCACGTCGCCAGCCTTCACGCCCTTGATCTCGACCGCTTCGCCGCCGTCGAGCACCGCCTTCACGGCGTCGGCGCCTTCGTCGGCATAGGGCTTCATGCGCAGGGCGGAATCGGGGTGGGCAACCCACTGGCCCTCGCCCGAAACCAGCATCACACGGCCGCCGCCCAGCGGGTGAAGGGCGCCCAGCGAACTGGAGAGATTGCCCAGAGACATGTCGACACCGGCGACGCCGATCAGCCTCCCGTTCGACATTACCGGGAAAGCGACCGACGACATGGCGACATTGGCGCCCTCGATCGTCTCGAGATAGGGCTCGGTCAGAGCCGGCTTCTTCGAGCTGGCGGTCTCCGTGTAATAGCTTTCTTCGAAGTCGCTGCCGTCGGGCTCAAGTTCCAGACCCGGCGACCCGCCCTTGTTGACCCAGTAGACCGAGAACCGACCGTCCTTGTTGGAGGCGGTCGCTCCGTTGTTGATGAAGGCGGCGTCATTGCCGTCCAGGGCGTTCGGCTCAGCCATGAACCAGGCGCCCATGACGCTCTCGGTCGCCAGGGCGTTCGGCTTGACGATGGCCATGAACTTGTCGCGCCCGGCGAGGCCGGCCTCATGGGCTGCGGCGATGGAGCCGCCCATGGCGCCGGCGACGGCGGCCGCAGCGTTGATGTCCGCGCCCACCTTCCCGATGGCCTCATCGGCCACGGCGCTGGCGTACTGATTGCTCAGGCCCGAAACGATGCTGCTGGTATGGACGGACACGGCCACGGCCGCAGCGATCAGCAGAATTCCGATCGCAAGGCCGGAAACGAGGATCAGCTTCAAGGCGATGCTTAACCGGCGAAAGGCGGCCACGGGACGGCTCCAGGGCGAGAGGGCTCCCCAAAGTCATGCCGCAAGAAGCTTAACCCAAAGATAAACGTCAGCCGTTCAGTAACCATGATGATCAGTGGCCGTTCCTCATTACGGGTTACTAAGCCGGCATCGCGCTGTTCGTCCTCTTTCGCTCCCGCCCAGCGGGCGAAAACCGCCTCATCAATAGCGACGACGATCCAAACCGGTGGGACTGACCTCGAAGTCCACCGTCACCGCGCCGGCCTTCTGGAACCGTAAGGTGGTGGGGATGCGTTCGCCGGTAGCGAACGGGGCCTTCAGGCCGATGAACATCACATGGTAACCGCCGGGGGCCAAGGTGACGGTCTGACCCTCCGGGATAGCCAGACCGCCGGGGACCTTGCGCATCCGCATCACGCCGCCGTCCATCGACATCTCGTGGATTTCGACTCTGGCCGCGGCGGGCGTGCTGCCGCCGATCAGGCGATCCTCGCTGGCGCCGTGGTTGGTGATGGTCATGTAGCCAGCGCCGGTCGTCGCGCCGACGGGGGTCGGCCGGCTCCAGGGGCGGTCGATCGATAGCGGGCCGGCCCGGTAACCCTGAGCGATGGCGGCGGTGGCGGCGACCAGGGTGACGGCGCCGGCGAACAGGAAGGTTTTCATGTCTGACTCTCGGTTAGAGGGGGACAAGGCCCGGCCGGGCCGCCGACGGAGCGCTCGGCCGGCAATCGCAAACCGCGCCGGGTGACGGGCGTTGGGACTGGGTTGGCTGCGCGCGGGCCGTGGCGAACCAGACGGCCAGTAGGGCGAACTGGACGACAACGCCGAGAATGGCTGTACGGCGGATCGAGTGCAGAAGCGGTGAGGCGGCCTTGGCCATTGTAGGTCTCCTCACGCGACGGGGAGCTGTTCGACGCGGGCCTTGAAGCCGGCGAACATGCCCCTCAGGGGATCAGCGATGGCGGGGTCAGTGGTGGCAGGCGTGCCGCCCGGGAAGGGCGGAACGGGGGCATACTCACCCTGCAGCATCAGCGCCTCCGCATACGGTCGGCCCCGGATCAGCGCCACAAGGGCCAGAGCGAAGTCGAGGCCAGCCGAAACGCCGGCGCCGGTGATCACCGGACCATCGATCACCACCCGCTCATCGACCGGCGTGGCCCCGAAATGGCCGAGGGATTCGCGCACCACCCAGTGGGAGGTCGCCCGCCGCCCCTTGAGCAGGCCGGCCGCCCCAAGGATGACCGAGCCGGTGCAGACGCTGGTGACATAGCGGCTGCGCGGGGCGCGATCACGCAGGAAGGCGATGGTCTCGGGATCAGAGGCGGCGGTCAGCGTGCCGCCGGTGCCGCCGGGCACGAACAGGATGGTCGGGTCCTTCGGCGCGTCAGCCAGGCGACAGGTCGGCGCTATGGCCAGGCCCAGGTCGCTGACCACCGGCGACAGGTCCGCCTGATTGGTCGCCAGGTGGATGGTGGCCCCCATCATCGAGGCGAAGAAGTACTGCGGGCCGACCAGGTCGAGGGCGGTGAAGCCGGGGTAGAGCAGCATGACGACCTGCTCGTCGCCATGCATGTTGAGGCCGGGAACCTCCATCAGCTTCATGTGAGCCTCGGCCGCCTCGGCGTCCATGGCCTCTGGCGCGGGGGCAGCCTGGGTTTGGGCCGGGGCAGCATGAACCCGGCCGGCGCCGAACAGGCCCAGACCGGCCAGCAGGGCGAAGAGCGATCGTCTGTCGAGCATCAGGGTCTCCTCATCGAATGGCGAACGGGTCGTCGTCGGCCCGGTCGTTCCAGCGGTATTCCAGGCTGTCGGCGAGGGCCCGGGCATGAGGCTTGCCGTGGATGCGGGCGACCAGAGCCAGGGCCATGTCGGTCCCGGCCGAGACGCCGGAGGAGGTGAAGTACTTGCCATCCTCCACCCAGCGCGCCCGCTTGAGCCAGGTCACCGAGCTATCCTGCTGCACCGCCAGGGAGAAGGCGGCCTTGTTCGAGGTCGCCTTGCGGCCCTTGAGCACCCCGGCCTTGGCCAGCAGCGCCGAACCGGTGCAGACCGAGGTGGTGAAATCGGTCGAGCGATCCTGCAGGCGGATGAAGTCCAGCATGGCCGGGTTCTCGAGCTGAGCCAGGGTCCCGGCCCCGCCCGGAACCATCAGGATGTCGAGCGCCGGCGCGTCGGCGAACCCATGGTCGGCCTTGACCACGGCGCCCTGGGCCGAGCGGACATCGCCCGCCTGCTCGGCGATCAGCACCACCTCGAACGAAGGATCGTTGGCCCACATTTCGAGCGGTCCAAAGACATCCAGGACCTCGAACCCGGGATAGAGGACGATGCCGATGACCCGGCGCTGGGCGGCCGGCGCGGCGGCCGGGCTGGCGGCGGCGGTCGGGGCGATGGTCGGGTCGAGCGCCGCCTTCACATAGGCGGCCCGGCCGTCCTTGCGGAAGGCCTGGTATTCGGCGCGGTTGCTCGCGCCATCGCCGTCCGCGTCGCCATCGGCCGAGAAGAACCGGCCCTGGGCGATCGCCAGCGTGTAGCCGCCCTTGAGCGGCGCCCCGAAGGCCGTCGTCATCCGGTCGAAGGCCTTGAACGAACCCTCGCCAAGCATGGCGTACCCCGCCACCACGACCGGCGCGGTGGGATAGGATTTCAGCAGCCGGGCGGCGTCGGTCGTGGCGCTGGCCAGCGCCTGGTCATAGGCGGCCCGGGCCTGGGCGTGGCTGGCCCCGCCGCGCGCCGAGAGGTCGAAGGTCGGGTCATTGAGGACCGCGGCCACCAGAGCCATCTCGTCGACATCCAGAAGCCCGTTGGCCTTGGCCGAGGCGTCGAGGTTGCCGTCCAGCTTGTCGGGCTTGAAGCGCAGACCCACGACCGCCGCGTCGAAGTCCACCGGGGGCGAGGCCGCCCCCGGCTGGGCCAGACCCTGGTTCGCGGCGCCGGTCAGACCGAACGCCACGGCCAGGGCGGCCAGGAGGCCGGCCCTGCGGCCGGCTTGCTGTTTTCTGCTCATGATCGCCTCAGAACCCCGCGCGGATGGTGATGAAGGCCGAGCGCGGCTGGGTCGGAGCCACATACTGGCCGCCGAAGTACTGGTAGGGCTCGAAGCCGTCCTCGTCGGTCAGGTTGGCGATCGACAGCGAGATTGAGGCTGGCCCGAAGTCATAGGCCGCCTGGGCGTCGACCAGGGTCAGGCCATCCACCGAGGTGGTGTTGGGCAGGGTCAGCTCGCGGCTCGACACGGCGGTGACGCCGGCGCCGATCTCCAGGCCTTTTAGCGGACCCTGGAAGCGATAGCGGGCCGCCAGGCGGCCGGAGTGGCGGGGAACCCGGCGCAGGCTGTCGCCGACCGGCAGGGTATTGTCCTTGGTCACCTCGGCGTCGGTGTAGGCATAGCTGAACAGCAGCGACAACGCCGGCGTGGGCTCATAGATCACGTCGGCCTCCACCCCGCGCGCCCGCTGCTCGCCTGCCTGGATGGACAGGAAGGGGTTGGCCGGGTCTGAGGTGGTGACGTTCTGGCGGGTCACTTGGAAGGCCGACAGGGTTCCGCTCAGCCCGATCGTCTTGACGTCGAACTTCAGCCCGCCCTCATAGGACTGCGAAGTTTCCGGCTTGGGGTCGGTCACGCCGAACGACGCCACTGTGCCCTTGAAGCCCTCGGCATAGCCGGCGAACAGGGCGATGCCGTCGGCCACCCGCCAGGTGACGCCAAGGCGCGGCGTGACCTCGTCGTAGCTTTCGTCGGTGGCGACAAATGGCACGCCAAAGCTGGTGTAGCTGCTCTTCAGGTCAAGTCGGGTCCAGCGCAGGCCGGCGGTGACGTCAATGCGGTCGCCGATCGAAATCTGGTCCTGGACGAAGAGGGCGATGCTCTCCAGGTCGTCGTTCTGCAGGTCGCTCAGCGCCGGCACGGCGCCGAACGGGGCGTTGGTCGCGGGGTTGGCGTAGTCGATGATCCCCCAGGCGAGGTTCAACCCCATTGCGCCGTAGTAATCGGTGGTGTCGTAGTCCATGCCGACCAGAACCCGGTGGCGGACGTTGCCCTTGCCCAGATCAGCGACCAGGCTGGCGGTGACGAAGGTTTTTTCCGTATCCGACGGGACCTGACCGCTCCCGAAAAAGTAGGTCGTGCCGGCCAGCCGGGCGAGGGGGAAGGTCGAGTACTCGCGGAATGAGCCTTCGAACCGGCTGATCGAGACCTCGCCCTTGAGGCTATCGGTAAACCGGTGGCTGAGGGTGGCGGTCAAGAGATCGTTGTCGATGCGGGTGCGCGGGGCGTCCTCGGCGCCGGCGAAAGCGTAGCGGTCGATGACCAGGGCCGGAGCAATGGTCAGGGCCGCCGGCAGGCCGGCGTATTCGCGCTGTTCCAGCCGGGTGAACTGCCCCCGGATGACCAGGCGGGTGTCGTCCGAGATGTCCCAGCGAAGGGTCGGGAACAGCGCGCTGCGCCGGCTGTCGACGACGTCGATGTAGCTGTCGGCGGTTTCATAGAGACCGGCCAGCCGCAGGCCGACCGCGCCACCGGCCAGCGGGGCCTCGATCTCGCCCTGGGCGCCACGGGTTTCGAAGCTGCCGAAACGGGCGCCGACACTGCCCGTGAGGGTGTCGCCGGGGGTCTTTGACACGACGTTGATCAGGCCGGAGAGGGGCGCGCCGCTGCCGCCGCCATAGAGGGTGCTGGTCGGTCCCTTGGCGACCTCGATCCGCTCGACGTTGATCAGGGTGGCCGGGTCGGCGACGCCCTCGGGCAGGCCGTAGGTCGGCATGCCGTCGAAGTAGTAGTTGGCCGGGAAGCCGCGGATCAGCGGCGGCTGCAGGACGATTTCCAGATCACTGGTCGGGGTGACGCCGGAGACGTTGACCAGGGC
>JBILYE010000178.1:0-7878 GCA_044377925.1 Caulobacter sp.
CGTCGCCGACCAGGGTGGCGGTGGTGTTGACGTTCTTGGCGTCGGAGGAGGCCGAGTGCAGCTCGGTCATGGCGAAGGCGGAGCGGATCTTGCCTTCCAGCAGCGGCTTCAGCCACTTTTCCTTCTGTTCCGGCGTGCCGACGCGCTCAAGCACTTCCATGTTGCCGGTGTCGGGGGCGGCGCAGTTCATCACCTCCGAGGCCATGCGGTTCTTGCCCAGCTCGACGGCGATATAGGCGTAGTCGAGGTTGGACAGGCCCTCGCCGGTCTCGGCGTTGGGCAGGAAGAAGTTCCACAGGCCCTCGGCCTTGGCCTTGTCCTTGGCGGCTTCGAGCACTTCAAGCTGGCCGGGGGCATAGGACCAGATGTCGGCCTTGCCTTCACCCAGGCGCTCGAACTCCTCGCTCATCGGATTGACCGTTTCGGCGATGAAGCGCTTCACATGCTCCAGCAGCGGCAGGGCCTTGGAGGACATGCGCAGGTCGTTCATCTCGTCCTGCGGGCTCAGGCCAAAGGACGACTGGGCCTTGGTGTGGACTTCGGACATTGGTGTTTCTCCCTGTGCGGCCGGTCTGTTGGCCATGATTTAAGTGTCAGCCGATAAGGCCGTGGTCCCACATGTGGTCGGCGGCGCTGCCCAGCATCTGCAGGAACATGCGGTCGCCGCGTTCGGTCTGGGTGACGATCATCGCCGCGAAGAAGGCGGTGAGGAAGAGCAGGTAGGCCCCCCGCCCGTAATCGCGTTTCAGGTCGTCCATCCCATAGCCGCTCACCCCAAGTCCGGTGAGCGTATCGTGATACAGGCCCAGCAGTTCGGGCTCGGCCGCCCGGCGCGCCTCGGGGCTCAGCGCCCCGGCCAGGAAATAGGCCAGGTCCGTCGCCCCGACCCCGTAGGCATAGGACTGCCAGTCGAGAACGGTCAGCGGGTAACCGCCACAGTCATTGCCGAACATCATGTTGTCCGGGCGGAAATCATTGTGGGTCAGGCAGCGCGGCGCTCCGGCGCCCTCGGCCACCGTCGCGGCGTTAACCGACAGCCAGTCGCCGGCCTTGATCCAGTCCGGCGTCAGGCGCGGCCCGTAGCGGTCCTTGAAGGCCTGCCATAGCATGACGACCTGCTCGTCATGGCCCTCCCGCTGTCCGGCCGCCTTCGAGCCCGACACCCAGGGCATCTCGTCCAGCGCCGGGTCCTGCCAGTGGGAGGCGTGCAGCTTGGCTGCCTCGACAACCACCAGCCGGGCCTGCTCCAGCGTCACCCCGGTCAGCTGGTCGCCCTGCTCGGCCGGCGCCAGGTCTTCCATCATCAGGACGAAGTCGCTGGTCGCCTCATCGACGTCGGTGAAATAGACGCGCGGCGTGCGGATCAGGGCCCTGGGCGCCAGGTCCTGATAGAATCGCACCTCGCGGATGTAGTTGCCCAGCATCACGCCCGTGCCCCGGCTCTCCGGCGCCGCGGCCGGGAACTTGCCGACCAGCGAGTCGGGCGCATCCGGCCCCTTGCGGGCGTACGACAGCGAAAACCGCACGCTGTCGCCGATCTGCCCGGTGCCCACGGCCTTGGCCGTGAAGCCGTTGACCACCGCGTCGATACCGCCGGCCTGCAGAACCGCGGTCAGCCATCCGGCGTCGATCTCGCCCGGGGCGCGGATGTCGGGTTTGTTCAGGACAGTCATCAACGCCACTGTCGCACCGGGAATTGTTCGGAACAATCCGCTTCGAACAAACGTATGAAATTCACCGGGCGCCAGGCAGTGGGGAGATGGTAGGGGCGGCAGGACTCGAACCTGCAACCAGACCGTTATGAGCGGCCGGCTCTAACCATTGAGCTACACCCCCAGGAGGGGTTCTGCGCCTAGCATGACCCGCCTGCCGAAACCACAACGGCTTTGACAGGTCCTGTTCAGGGGCGCTGGGCTTAAAGTCGCCGCAGAGGGGGCCGATCAAGGACCCCGCACTGGTCGGAGACATATGTGATGAAGAACCTGTTCCGGGCCGCCGCCGTCGGCGCCCTGATTCTGGCCGGAACCGTCGGCGCAGGCGGCGTGGCCATGGCCCAGACGGTCCCTTCGGCGGAGTCCGCCTTCAAGGCCACCACCCTCAACCTGTCGGCCTATGGCGAGACCCGCCAGGCGCCCGACATGGCCACCATCACGCTCGGCGTCACCACCGAGGCGCCCTCCGCGTCCGAGGCCATGAAGCTCAACGCCGACCGGATGACCCAGGTCATCGCCAGCCTGAAGAAGGCCGGCATCGACCCGCGCGACATCCAGACCAGCGGCCTGAACCTGAATCCGCAGTACGTCTATGTCGAGAACCAGCCGCCCAGGCTCAACGGCTACCAGGCCGCCAACACCGTCACCATCGTGGTGCGTGACCTGAAAAAGCTGGGCAGCGTCGTCGACGCCTCGGTGAACAGCGGCGCCACCAACGTCGGCGGCATCAGCTTCGGCATCGAGGACAGCCAGGCCTCCGAGGACAAGGCCCGCGTCGAGGCGGTGAAGGCCCTGCAGGCCAAGGCCAACCTCTATGCCCAGTCGCTCGGCTACAAGGTCGCCCGGCTGGTGAGCTTCAGTGAGTCGGGCGGCTATGCGCCCCAGCCGCCGGTGGTCTACGCCAGCTTCTCCCGCGCCGAGAAGATGGACTCCGGCACCCCGGTCGAGGCCGGCCAGCTGAAGGTCCGCATCGACGTCTCGGCGACGTTCGAACTGGTGAAGTGAGCTAGAGCACGTCAGGCGGAAGTGTACGCGGTTCCGCCGCCCGGACGTGCTCTAAATGTTTGATTCCAGACCCTTTTGATCAGGTTTTGATGCGTACATCAAAACCTGAAAGGGTCTAGAGGCCCGCCCGCTTGAACGCCGTGGCGAGGCGGGCCTTCATTTCGCGGCCGGGCAGCGACTGCTCGCTCGGCCCCTCCATCACCGCCGCATAGGCCAGCTTCTGACCGCCGGGCTTGGTCTCGACCGCGCCCGAGGCCCAGGCCACCGTGCGGGCCCCGTCGGCGGTGCTGTTGCAACTGATCGCCCGGTCGGCGCCTTGGGCGGCCAGCTGGGCGAAATCCGTGGCGTTCAGGGTCGCGCCCGAACAGTCGGGCATCTCGCGCCCGCAGGCGGACGGGGCGCCATACTGGAAGGTCTTCTTGCCGGTCCCCTGCTCGACCAGGAAGACACAGCTGTTCTCACCGCCCACGGCGTCGGCCACGGTATTGGAGAGGGTCTGGCCATCCACGCCCTTGGGCGCCGGTTCGCAGGCGGCCAGCAGCAGGGAGACGGCGGCAAGGGGCAGCAGGAAGCGCATGGGGAAACCTCCAGATCGGGCAGGCAGATTGCGCGATTGGATCGGGGCCCGAAAGCCCTTTCCCGTCAGCGGGGCCCTCAGGCCGCGCGCTTGATCTCGTTCCGCTCGTCGAGCAGCACCACAACCGGATTGTAGTTGCGGGCTTCCTCGGCCGGCAGCTGGCCGTAGGTGACGACAATGATCTTGTCGCCCTTCTGGACCAGCCGGGCGGCGGCGCCGTTGACGCCGAACACCTTGGACCCGCGCGGGGCCTCGATGGCGTAGGTGGTGAAACGGGCGCCGTTGGTGATGTTCAGCACATCGACCTGTTCGTTCGGCAGGATGCCCGAAGCATCCAGCAGGTCGCGGTCAATGGCGATGGAGCCCTCATAGTCGAGGTCCGCCTGGGTGACCGTGGCGCGGTGCAGCTTGGACTTCATCATGGTCAGGAGCATGGGGAGAAAAACCTCAGGCCGGTGATCGAGAAGACGGAGCCGCCACACACATTGGGCATCCGGGGAGAGGGCATATAGCGACTCCGCAACCCCTCTTCAATGCGGCGCAATATGAACATTGATCAGATACCGGCCGAACGCCCCCCCTTTTCCGGGCTGGCGATCCGCGCAAGGCCAAGCCATCCTTGGGCTTCACGCAAGGGGAGGCATCGACCGTGCGCCGCATCATCGCAGCCTTGATTCTGGGCCTGTTTTTCGTCTCCGGCCCGGCCGCCGCCGCCACCCGGATCGATGATCCCAAGGCCTTCATCACCAGGGTCTACGCCGGCCTGATGAAGGGCCAGACCGACATCGGGGGCAGCCTGGAGGAGTCGATCGATCCGCCCGATGACATCTACACCCCGGCCCTGCAGAAGGCCTTCGACGACGAGGACAAGGACAGCAACGGCGAAATCGGCCGGCTGGATTTCTATTTCTGGGTCAACGGCCAGGACTGGAAACTCAGCAATGTCGAGGTCACCGAGCGCAGCGTCTGGAAACGGCCCGACCGCAAGGTGGTGGCGGTCGGCTTCAGGAACTTCGATCAGGAGAGCAATCTGCTCTTCTACTTTCAGAAGGTCGGCGGCCGCTGGCTGATCGACGACGTCGAGTCCCTCGACATCATCAAGGGCGAGGAAGGCTACGCCTGGGTCCTCTCCCTGATCCTCAAATACGCCCGCCAGGAAGACTAGCCTCTCAGGCCAGTCCGACCTGTTTGCGCAGGAAGCCCGTAAGCTGCCCGTGCTGCGGCGAGCGGCCGCGGAAGGTGCGCGACAGGTTCAGCAGCACGTCGGCGTGGCTCTGGCCCGGATAAAGATGGCTCTCGACCTCGACGCCGGCCGTCTTCAGCGCCTCGGCCAGCCGCTCGGTGTTGCGCGGCCGCACCGTCTTGTCGGCGTCGCCGGCCACCAGGAAGGCGGCGGGTGAGCCGGCGCTGGCATAGTCGATGGTCTGATAGATCTTGTTGTCCGGCGCCCCGGCGAAGGTCTTGCTGAGGACCGGCCCGTCGAGGTTGGGGAAGTAGTAGGGTCCGGCCAGGCCGGCGAAGGCCTTGATGCGGCTGCGATCCACCCCGACCGCCTTCAGATAGCGCGGGTCCAGCGCCACCATGGCGGCATTGTAGGCCCCGGCCGAGTGGCCGACCATGACGATACGCGAGGGATCACCGCCATGGTCCGGCGCATGATCGACGGCCCAGCGCACGGCCGCCGCCACATCCTCGACGAAGCCGGGGAAGGTGACCTCGGGCGTCAGGCGATAGTCGGCGACGATGGTCACGAAGCCCTGGGCGGCCAGCATCTTGCCGGCCCACCGGTACTCCCGGCGCGAGCCGCTGTCCCAGCCGCCGCCGTAGACGAACAATGCCACCGGGGCCCCGGGCTTGCCGTCCGCCGGACCGTAGACATCCAGCTTCTGGCGCGGATTGTCGCCGAAACTGACGTCCTTGATCAGGGTGTTGGCCGCATCGTCCGCCACCACCGTATCCAGGAACCGGGCCGGGGTGCAGGCGGCGAGAAAGGCGCCCGCAAGGCCGATCAGGCCGGTGCGTCGGGTCATCAGGCTCACTTAGAGTCTCCACGGTGGGAAGCGGCGGTTTTCCCCCGCGCGATAAAGACAGACGCGATTGCCGGCCGGGTCGGTGGTCCAGGCCTCGCGCCAGAGCCATGTCTGGTCGTCCGGCCCGCTGTCGAAGACCACGCCCTTGTCGATCAGGGCCTCGACCTCTTCGTCCAGGTGTTCGTGCTCGAAATAAACGCTCGCTGCCCCGGGCGTGGCGTCCGGATCCAGATGCAGCGAGAAGGTCGGCGGGTGTTCGCCGTCGCCATCGGGGCATTCGAAGCGGGCGTAGTGCGGGCTTTTTACGATCAGGATCAGGCCGAGCGCCTCGTAGAAGCGGATCGACTCGTCGAGATCGTGGGCGGGGACGGTGACCTGGTTCAGGCGCATGGGAGTCCAGTTAGCTGTTCCGGAGCAGGCGACAAGGGCTCAAATCGACTTGTAGGCCAGTCGTTCGAGGAGCAGGGGAACAATGATCACCATGACGCCCCTGGGCGCCTTCGGCATGATCGCCGTGATGCTGATGCTGGTCTTCTACGCGAAGGAGCGGCCGCGTCAGGTTTCCTTCTCCCGGAGGGAGAAGGTGGCCCGAAGGGGCGGATGAGGGGTTACGGCGCCAGACTTCCAGGCGCCTTACACCCTCACCCTCCCACCCGCTGCGCGGGCGGGCCCCTCCCTCTCCCCACGGGAGAGGGTATCGCGGGCGCGATTGTCCTTGTCAGTCAGGCGTATTTCGCCTATCAGCCTCGCCTTTCCGCGACTGCCGGGCCTAATGGCATGCCTTGGCGGTCCAGTTGCTACCTAAAGAGGACAGGGTTCGCCCTGAGCAAAATGCCGAAACTGAAGACCAAGTCGGGCGCCAAAAAGCGCTTCAAACTGACGGCCACGGGTAAGCTGAAAGCCGGCGTCGCCGGCAAGCGCCACCGCCTGATCAGCCACAATTCCAAGTACATCCGCCAGCAGCGCGGCACGAAAGTCATGAGCTCTTCCGACAAGAAGACGATCATGACCTACCTGCCCTACGGCCTTTAAAAGGGAGCGCTGACACATGGCTCGCGTCAAACGGGGCGTTACCGCCCACGCCAAGCACAAGAAGGTTCTCGAACAAGCCAAGGGCTTCTACGGGCGCCGCAAGAACACCATCCGCACGGCCAAGGCCGCGGTGGACAAGGCCGGACAGTACGCCTACCGCGACCGCAAGGTCCGCAAGCGCAGCTTCCGCAGCCTCTGGATCCAGCGCATCAACGCCGCCGCCCGTCTGGAAGGCTTCACCTACTCGCAGTTTATCCACGGCCTTGACGAGGCCGGGGTCGAGATCGACCGCAAGGTTCTGGCGGACATCGCCGGCCAGGACCCCGTCGCGTTCAAGGCCATCGCCGACAAGGTTCGCGCCGCGCTGGCTTGATGGTTTGGGGTTCGCCCCTGACAGATCGAAGAGCCCTCCGGTGTGAGCCGGGGGGCTTTTTGCATTCTATTCCGCTCATCCCGGCGAACGCCGGGACCCAGATTCACCCACGATGCTCAGAAGATGATCCTGAAACTTCCGCGCTCAGGCGGCTGGTTCCCGGCATTCGCCGGGATGAGCGGAAGCAGGGGGGAACGATGCGAAGTCTGATCCTGACGATTGCCGCCACCCTGGCGCTGGCCCTACCGGCCGCCGCGCAAAACCGCGCGGTGGCCGTGACCTTCGACGACCTGCCCTACCAGGCCGCCGGCGCGGCCCTGTGCGACCCCAGAACGGCGATGGCGCTGACGACCGACTTCCTTCGCATGCTCAAGCCGCTGAAGACCCGCGCCACGGCCTTCGTCAACGAAGAGAAGGTCTGCGAGGCGCAGCGCCAGACCCTGCTGCCGAAGATCGAGACCGCCTGGCTGAACGCCGGCATCGACCTCGGCAATCACACCTTCAGCCACCTCAACATCCACAACACCACCGTCGAGGCCTGGCTGGCCGACGTCGACAAGGGCGCGATCATCACCCGCCCGCTGCTGAAGACCCGCGGCAAGACCCTGCGCTACTTCCGCCACCTCTACCTGTTCCTCGGCGAAACGCCGGAGAAGAAGGCCGCCATGGCCGAGGGGATCACGGCGCGGGGCTACAAGGTCGCCCCCGTCACCATCGACAACAACGACTGGATGTTCGCCGCCGTCTATCGCCAGGCCGAAGCCGCCGGCGACGAGGCGCTCAGGACCCGGATCGGCGAGGCCTACGTCGCCCACATGACCACCGTGCTGGACTTCTTCGAGCCCTACAGCGCCGAGCTGACCGGCGGCCGCGAACCGGCCCAGGTGCTGCTGCTGCACGCCAACAGCCTGAACCGCGACTGGTATCCGAAGATCCACGCCCTCTATCTGGCGCGCGGCTACCGCTTCGTCAGCCTGGACCAGGCGCTGAAGGACCCCATCTACGCCCGCCCCGACACCTATGTGCGCAAGGCTGGCATCTCCTGGCTGCACCGCTGGACCTTCACCGAGGGCCGCAAGATCCGCTGGGAGCCGGAACCGCCCGACTGGATCGTGAAGGCGTATGAGGCGAAGCCATGAACCCTCGACT
>JBILYE010000007.1:0-29565 GCA_044377925.1 Caulobacter sp.
GCCGCTCGCGAGCACCCCGGCATCATGGTCTTCGGCCTGCTGCTCAGCATCGCGCTTATGGGCGTCGCCGCCACCTGGATCGCCAAGCTGCTGCACAAGCACCGCTGGATCGGCTACGTCGGTCTGATCATCGTGCTCTACGTCGCCCTGCATATGATCTGGGAGGGTCACCGCGAGGTCGTCGCCCGCACCAACAGCGAGCCCGGCTACAACGAAATCGTTCCCGGCTTCATGGACATCACCCCGGCGGAAGCCGCCAAGTACCGGCAGGAGACCCCGCCAAAGGCCCACTAGCCGGCGGGGATCTCTGTGCGCGCCGTCGGCCCAAGGCTACCCGGCGGCGGCGCAGTCAGCATTGCGAAGGCCAAGGCCAGAGAGGCCGCGGCCAGCAAGGCGCCAGCCCCGATCGCCGCCCAGGTCCGATCCTTGGGCAGCGGCGCCTTCAAGAGGCCCCGCGCATAGGCGATCGCTTCGGGCTCGATGGCGGTGGCGCGGACAGGCAGGGCGGAATCGGTCGCGGGCATGGCGCGATCATCGCCGCCGCCGCCCGCATGGCAAGCCCGGGCTCGCCCCTGGCGTCCAAAGCGACGATCGTGACTCCGCGATGGACGCAGCGGTTTTGGGGAGAAGCCGGCAACGTTCAGTCCGTGAATAGGCCGCCAGTCCAACGTCTCACCGAAGACGGTTCGTCAGGGCTCAGACTCAGGTAGGCTTCCTTTGCCGTAAGGAGATACGAACTTGTCGCGCCTCCGGGTCTTCATTCCATGGCTCATTGCGGTCGGTCTTGCCGGAACGGCCTTTGGTCAGACAGCCAGAACGGACAGGATAGACGTTCCAAAGGTTGAACAGCCCGGTGTCTGGCAGCCCGATGCCGGCGGTGTTCAGGAGCCGATTTGGCCCTCCGATTTCGAGCTGGCAAAGCCGGACAGCGGTGATCATCTCGAAGCAACCGGCAACGGCTCCCCCCTGGTCGGCGGGAGAAAATGGCATTGGGCGAGTTACGTCACCCGGCCGACCATGACCGTCTACCGACCCGCAGGCCCAAACACCGGCGCCGCCTTGCTGGTCCTGCCAGGCGGAGGCTTTCATGCCGTGGCCATGGACCTGGAAGGCGTCGAAGTCTGCGACTGGGCGGTCCAGCAGGGCATAACCTGCGCGGTTCTGAAGTACCGGACCCCCCAAGTCTGGCCGAGGAAGAATGGTCGCAACCAGCGGCCTGAGATTCTGTTGGGGCTGGAAGACGCCCAGCGCGCCATGAGTCTGTTGCGGCAACGGGCTTCGACCTACGCAATCGACCCGAAGAAGATCGGCGTGATCGGGTTTTCCGCCGGCGGATATCTCGCAGCGAACATGAGCAACACGGAGGCGCGCACCTACGCCCCTTCCGACGAAGCCGATCGACAGTCCCCTCGACCTGACTTCGCGATCATCGCCTATACCGGCCGTCTCTGGGATGACAGCCGGCCCAAAACCGACCTGAGCCTGGCGCAGTGGGTGAAGATCAGCCCGAAAGCCCCGCCGACACTGTTCATTCATGCCATGAATGACCCCGTCGACGATGTTCGGCACGCCATGGCTTATGCGCTGGCCTTGAACGACGCCGGCGTCCCGGTCGATATGCGGCTCTATGCAAAGGGCGGTCACGCCTTCGGGCTGCGACCGACGACCGATCCGATCACAACGGAATGGGCGGGACAGGTCGAGCAGTGGCTGCAAGGCATTGGCGTCTTGTGACGCCACGGTCGCAAAGGCCGGCGTCTCTCACTGCCCTGGTGCGGCAACCCTTTTCCGGCACCGCTCCGGCTTCCAGATTTTCCGCGCAGGCTTCTACGATTGCCCCGGTTCCCCTGCCGGGCCATCCCCGCTAGAAGCGGCTGCATGATCCTGGTGATCGATAACTACGACAGCTTCACCTACAACCTCGTTCATTACCTGAACGAGCTGGGGGCTCAGACGCTTGTCCGGCGCAATGATGCGCTGACCGTGCAGGAGGCCCTCGGCCTCAGGCCGGCCGCCATTCTGTTGTCGCCCGGTCCCAAGGCCCCAGCCCAGGCCGGCATCTGCCTACCCCTGCTGCGCGGCGCCCCGGATGACATGCCCATCTTCGGCGTCTGCCTTGGCCATCAGGCGATAGGCGAGGCCTACGGCGGCGACGTCATCCGCGCCAAAGCCATCATGCACGGCAAGACCAGCCCGATCCTGCATGAGGGCAAGAGTGTCTTCAAAGATCTGCCAAGCCCCTTCACCGCCACCCGCTACCACAGCCTGGCGGTCGACCGCGCGACCCTGCCGGCAGAGCTGGAAGTGACCGCCTGGACCGACGACGGCGAGATCATGGGCCTGGCCCACAAGACCCGCCCCGTTCACGGCGTTCAGTTCCATCCCGAATCGATCCTGACGACCTGCGGTCACCAGCTGCTGGGTAACTTCCTCGACCTGGCGAACGTGCCCAGGACAGCCGTGGTCTAGAACATGTCGGACGCCTTCAAGCCCCTTCTCGCCCGCCTGGCGGACGGCCAGACCCTGTCGGAATTCGACGCCGAGGAATTCTTCGCGGCCTGTCTGCGCGGCGAGCCGACCCCCGCCCAGATCGCCGCCGCCGTCACCGCCATCCGCCTGCGCGGCGAGACGGTCGGTGAACTGACCGCCTGCGCCCGCGCCATGCGCCGGGCCGCCGTCACGCTCGACCACCCCTATGACGTCGTCGATACCTGCGGCACCGGCGGCGACGGCCTGCACACCTTCAACATCTCCACCGCCAGCGCCCTGGTCGCGGCCGGCGGCGGCCTGAAGATCGCCAAGCACGGCACCCGCGCCCTCAGCTCCAAGTCCGGCTCCTCGGACGTGCTGGCTGCGCTCGGCGTGAAGATCGACGCCGGCCTTGAGCAGCAGCGCAAGGCGCTGGACGAGGCCGGCATCTGCTTCCTGTTCGCCCCGGCCCACCACGGGGCCATGCGCCACGTGCTGCCGGTCCGGGCCGAGCTCGGCTTTCGCACCATTTTCAACCTGCTCGGCCCGCTGTCGAACCCGGCCGGCGCCAGGCGCCAGGTGCTGGGCGTCTACGATCCCCGCCTGCTGGAGCCGCTGGCCCGGGTTCTCGGCGCGCTTGGCGCCGAGCGGGCCTGGACCGTCCATGGCTCGGGCATGGACGAGATGACGGTCACCGGGCCGACCATGGTTTGCGAATGGCGCGACGGCGGGGTGCGGAACTTCAACATCACACCGGACGCGGTCGGTCTGCAGAAACACAGCCTCGACGAACTGACCGGCGGCACGCCCGAGGTGAACGCCGCGGCCCTGACCCGCCTGCTGGATGGCGAAAAGGGCGCCTATCGCGACGTGGTGCTGCTCAACGCCGCCGCCGCCTTCCTGATCGGTGACAAGGTCGAGACCCTGCGCGACGGGGTCGACCTGGCCGCCGCCGTCATCGACGACGGCCGCGCCAAACGGGCGCTGGCCGGCCTTATCGCCGCCACCCATAGCTGATGACCGACATCCTCGCCAAAATCGCCGCCTACAAGCGGGACGACGTCGCCGCCCGCAAGGCCGCGCGCCCCGCAGTCGATGTCAGCGGAGCCTCCGCGCTGCGCGGCTTCCGCCAGGCGCTGGAAGCGAAGTCTGGAGACCGCCTCGCGCTCATCGCCGAGATCAAGAAGGCCTCACCCTCCAAGGGCCTCATCCGCGCCGACTTCGACCCGCCCGCCCTCGCGCGGGCTTATGAAGCCGGCGGCGCCGCCTGCCTGTCCGTGCTGACCGATGGTCCCAGCTTCCAGGGCGACGACGCCTATCTCATCGCCGCTCGTGATCAGGTCGCCCTGCCCTGCATCCGCAAGGATTTCCTCGTCGATCCCTGGCAGGTCGCCGAGAGCCGCGCCCTCGGGGCCGACGCCATCCTTGTCATCATGGCCATGATCGACGACGCCCTGGCCGCCGACCTGATGGCCGAAGCCGCCCGCCATGGCATGGACGCCCTGGTCGAGGTCCATGACGAAGCCGAACGCGACCGCGCCCTGGCGCTCGGCGCCACACTACTGGGTGTAAACAACCGCGACCTCCGCAGCTTCGTGGTCGATCTCGCCGTCACCGAGCGGCTTGCCGTGGACCTGCCCGCCGATGTCCTTCTGGTCACCGAAAGCGGCGTCTTCACCGCTGACGACGCCGAACGCATGAAAAGCGCCGGAGCGCGGGCGATGCTGGTCGGGGAAAGCCTTATGCGCCAGGCCGACGTCATCGCTGCGACGCGGGTCCTGCTCGCCTAACCGGCAACCGCCGCCGGCCGCAGGCTGGTCACTTCGTTTACCGGCGCGGGCTTGCGACCCATCGTCCAGTTGGCGCTCATCCGCACCTTGGGATTCGGGGCCGACCAGATCTCGCCCGTGTCATCCAGGGCGACAACCCAGATCAGATGGTGCTCCTGACCGTAGTCGATGACGGCGAAGGCATAGCCCTTGCCCTTTCCTTCGACGGTGACGGGCAAGCTGGGATTGAGCTGATTGAACATGGGTCAGACCGCCTCTGCTGGGATCAGGTCAACGGCGGAAATTTCTCCCGGTTCCTATGTCGACTGGCGAACGCGGTTAACTTGACAGCAAGAAAGAACACCTAGAGAACATCCAGATCGTTTGCGATTTGTTCCCACTGAATCGCCTCTGGAGAGCCCGATTATGCTGACCCGCAAGCAGCACGAACTGCTCATGTTCATTCATGAGCGCATCAAGGAATCCGGCGTCTCGCCCTCCTTCGACGAGATGAAGGACGCCCTCGACCTGGCCTCCAAGTCGGGCATCCACCGCCTGATCACGGCGCTTGAGGAGCGCGGCTTCCTGCGCCGCCTGGCTCACCGGGCCCGGGCGCTGGAAGTGGTAAAGTTGCCGCAGCAGGCCACCACGTCCGCGCCGGCCGGTGGTCGGCAGACCTTCAAGCCGCAGGTCGTCGAAGGCTCTCGCCCCGCGATGAGCGCGCCGGAGCCGGCCAACGACGTCCGTGAGCTGTCGGTGCTCGGCCGCATCGCCGCCGGTGTGCCGATCGACGCCATCCAGCACGAGCGCTCCACCCTGCAGGTCCCCGAGGCCATGCTGGGCGCCGGCGAGCACTACGTTCTCGAGGTCGACGGCGACTCGATGATCGAGGCCGGTATCCTCGACGGCGACTACGTCGTCATCCGCCGCACCGACCAGGCTACCAGCGGCGAGATCGTTGTCGCCCTGGTCGAGGGCGAGACCGCCACCCTGAAGCGCCTGCGCCGCAAGGGAGCCTCGATCGCCCTCGAGGCCGCCAATCCCAAGTACCAGACCCAGATCTACGGCCCTGATCAGGTCGCTGTTCAAGGCAAGCTGGTCGGCCTCATCCGCCGCTATCACTGACGGTCCAGGGCCTTTGCCCCCTCAGGGGCTGGGCCCAGACGATCCGCCATCCCTGCCCCTCGCGGTAGAGCTCGGCGGAGCCGCCCTTCCTGAAGTCGGCGGCGCTCAGGATCAGGTCGGACCGGCAGCCTTGCGGAGCCTCCGACCGGAACACGACAACCCTGGCCCGGCATAGCTCGGCCAGGGTTTTTTCGTCCGGGACCCGGCGCTGGTTCCATTGCGAGACCTCGCCCAGGCACCGCCGGCGATTGCAGTCGAACAGGTCAGCGGAATCGACGTCGTCCAGGGTCAGACCGCGTCGGCGGGACCAGACCTCCAGAGCGAAGCGCCGGCTGTCCGGCCTTGCCGGGATCGCCTGGTCGCCGCGCCGAACGGCCAGGGCGGAGCCGTCGGAGGCGATCCACAGGTCCGGTGTCGCGGGTCTCGGCCACAGGGCCACGGTGAGCGCCAGCGGCACGCCCAGCCAGCGCAGACGACCACGCCAGAGGCAGAGAATCAGAATGCCGAGGAAGGCCACAGGCAGGGTCCAGGCAGGTCCACTGGCGACAGTGACCTGGGCGCCCGGCGTCTGCGCCGTCTGAGCGGCGATCACCAGCATCAGATCGATGGACCATCCCGCCACGGCCAGGAAGGGCCCGCCGAGGCCCAGAGGCTCCAGGGCGGCCCCGAGCGCCAGGAAGGGCATCATGACAAAGCTTGAGATCGGGGCGACGAGGAGATTGGCGACAAGGCCGTAGGAGGCGACGCGGTTGAAGTGATGCATGGCGAAGGGCCCGGTCGCCATGCCGGCGACGAGACTCATGGCGACGCTTGCAAAGACCCACACGCCGACGGCCTGCGGCCAGCGGATCCACCACGGCGTCGAGATTTCCCGCACGGGCTGCGGAATGGCCTCCACCAGCGCCACCAAGGCTGCAGTGGCCGCGAAACTCATCTGGAAGCCGGGCTCGGTGGCCGCCTCCGGATAGAGGATCAGGATGACCATGGCCGCCACGGCCAGGGCGTCGAGACTGATCGCCCGGCGATCAGACAGGATGGCCAGGAAGGCCACCCCGGCGGTGATGGCCGCCCGCACCGCCGGCGACGGGGCGCCGGACAGGACGAGGTAGGTCCCGACCGCCGCCATGCCGAGCAGCGCCGCCGTTTTCTTGCCGTCGATGCGCAGGGCCAGCCACGGCCAGGCGGCAATCAGCAATCGGGCCAGCGCAAAGGCAAAGCCGCCGACGATGGCCATGTGCAGGCCGGAGATCGAGATGATGTGCGCTAGCCCGGAAGCCCGCATGGCATCGGTCTGCTCCCGGGTGATCCAGGCCTCATGACCCGTGACCATGGCGGCGCCCAGGCCGCCTGATCGTTCGCTCATCTGGTCCACGATGCGCCGGGCCAGGCTCCAGCGCATGGCGTTGACACCCATCGCCCAGCGCAGGGCTATCGGCGGCTCGGCGAGCGCGATTACCTGCGGCTGCGTTACCGAAAATCCCACGCCCCCCACCCGGTCGAACCAGGCGTCGCGGGCGAAATCGTACGAGCCCGGACTGGAGGGTGGCGGCGGCGGTCCCAGGCCAGCCCTCAGGCGGACTGCCTGACCAGGACCCACGATCGCTTGCTGATTGACGGTCAGCCGAACACGGTAGGGCAGCTGGTCCTGTGGGAGTCCCTCGATCCGCGTCGGGGCGATGAGCAACCGGCCGCCGCTGGAGCCGGGGCTGGCCACGTCCAGCACCCAGCCTTCCACGAGGACCGGCTTGTCGAGGTTCGGCGCCACCGGGGCCCGGACCGCCTCGGTTCTGATCTTGCCGGCCACGGCGCCGAGGACGATCAGAGCGGCCAGACCAGCGATCAGAAACCAGCCGCCACCGCGCGTGAGCCGGTGCGTCACCCAGACCGCGGCGATGGCCGCCAGGCCCAGCAGAGCCATCAGCCCCAGGGCCGGTTCGACCTTGAGACCCATGTACCCGGCCGCCCCCAGGCCGAACATCACCGGCGCCCAAAGCCGCCAGCGCTGCCGCTGGGAAACAACCTCTTCGACCAGGGTGGGACCGCCCCGAATCCATGTGCTAAGACGCCCGCCCAATCGAGCGGTCAAAGATCCGATGTCCTCTGCTACCCCCGTCGTCACACGGTTCGCCCCTTCGCCCACCGGCTCGCTCCATATTGGAGGGGCAAGGACGGCGTTGTTCAACTCCCTGTTTGCCCGCCACACCGGCGGCAAGTTCCTGTTGCGCATCGAGGACACCGACCGCGAACGCTCCACCGAGGCCAATGTCCAGGTGATCCTCGATGGATTGCGCTGGCTGGGCCTGGAGTGGGACGGCGAGCCGATCTTCCAGTTCGCCCGCGCCGACCGTCACCGGGAGGCGGTTCAACAGCTGCTGGACGACGGCAAGGCCTACCGCTGCTGGCTGTCGGGCGACGAGCTGGACGCCGCCAAGCTGGCCGCCCGTGAGGCCGGCCATGCCCTGCGCTCGCCGTGGCGCGACAAGACGCCGACGGCGGCCGATCTCGCAAAGCCGCACGTCATCCGCTTCAAGGGCCCGAAGAACGGCGACGTCATCGTCCACGACCTGGTGCAGGGCGACGTTACCTTCCGCAACCGCGACCTGGACGACCTGATCGTCCTGCGCTCGGACGGCGTGCCGACCTACAACCTGGCCGTCATCGTCGATGACCATGACATGGGCGTCACCCACGTCATCCGCGGCGACGACCATCTCAACAACGCCGCCCGTCAGAGCCTGATCTACCAGGCGCTCGGCTGGCCGGTGCCGGCCTTCGCCCATGTGCCGATGATCAACGGCACGGATGGCAAGAAGCTGTCGAAGCGCTTCGGGGCCACCGCCGTGGGCGAGTTCGCTGATCTGGGCTATCTGCCCGAAGCCCTGCGCAACTACCTGGCCCGGCTCGGCTGGAGCCATGGCGATGACGAGCTGTTCAACGACGAGCAGGCCGCCGAATGGTTCGATGTCGCGGATGTGAACAAGGCCGCCGCCCAGCTCGACTGGGCCAAGCTCAATCACGTCAACGCCCACTACATCAAGCTGGCCGACAACGCCCGGCTGGCGGCCCTCGTGGCCGAGGTCTTCGCCCGTCGCGGTTCGCCCCTCAGCGAGCTGCAGATCGCGCGCCTGACCGACGCCATGCCGGGGCTCAAGGACCGCGGCAAGACCCTGCTGGAACTGGCCGACCAGTCCCTCTTTCTGTTCGCGCAACGTCCTGTTTCCATTGATGAAAAGACCCGCGCCCTGTTGACCGACGAGACCGCCGTGCGCCTGCGCCGACTGGCCGACGCCCTGGCGAAACAGAACGATTGGTCAGCCGAGGCGCTGGCCGCCTGGCTCAAGGCCTTCGCCGAATCCGAGGGCGTGGGCTTCGGCAAGATCGGCCCGCCGTTGCGCGGCATCCTCACCGGCGGCGCCCCCTCTCCCGATATGGGCATAACCTTGAGCGTGCTCGGAAAGGTCGAGAGCCTCGGCCGTATCGAGGATGCGCTTTCGCCCGGCAAATGAGACGCTATAAGGCGATCCGAACGACCGTTTACCTCGCGATTTGAAAGGACCTCGCCGCATGGCTGACAAGGCGACGCTGACCATCGGCGACCAGAGCTTCGACCTGCCGATTATCAAGGGGACGACCGGTCCCGACGTGATGGACGTCCGCAAGTTCTACGCCGACTCCGACCTGTTCACTTTCGATCCGGGCTTCACCTCGACGGCCAGCTGCGAGAGCAAGATCACCTACATCGACGGTGACGCCGGCATCCTGCTGCACCGGGGCTACCCGATCGACCAGCTGGTCGAAAAGTCGAGCTTCCTGGAAGTGTGTTACCTGCTGCTCCACGGCGAGCTGCCCAACGCCGCCGAGTTCGAGAAGTTCGACCACAACATCACCTACCACACGATGTTGCATGCCCAGTTCGATCGCTTCTTCGAAGGCTTCCGCCGCGACGCCCACCCGATGGCGATCATGACCGGCGCGGTCGGCGCCCTGTCGGCCTTCTATGCCGACAGCATCAACGTCGATGATCCGCGCGAGCGGGAGATCAGCGCCCATCGCCTGATCGCCAAGATGCCGACCATCGCGGCCCGCGCCTTCAAGTACCACATGGGCCAGCCTTTCGTGTCGCCCCGGAACAACCTCTCCTACTCGGAGAACTTCCTGCGCATGTGCTTCGCCGTGCCGGCCGAGGACTGGAAGCCGAACCCGGTGCTGACCCGCGCCATGGACCGCATCTTCATCCTGCATGCCGATCACGAGCAGAACGCCTCGACCTCGACGGTCCGCCTGGCCGGCTCGTCGGGCGCCCATCCGTTCGCCTGTATCGCCGCCGGCATCGCCTGCCTCTGGGGCCCCAGCCATGGCGGCGCCAACCAGGAAGCCCTCGAGATGCTCGAGGAAATCGGCACCGTCGACAAGATTCCCGAGTTCATCGAAGGGGTTAAGGCCCGCAAGTACAAGCTGATGGGCTTCGGCCACCGCGTGTACAAGAACTTCGACCCGCGGGCGACCGCGATGCAGAAGACCTGTCACGAGGTGCTCGGCGAGCTGGGTATCAACGACCCGCTGCTGGAAGTGGCCATGGAGCTGGAGAAGATCGCCCTCTCCGACCCCTACTTCATCGAACGCAAGCTGTACCCGAACATCGACTTCTATTCGGGCATCACCCTGCGGGCGATGGGCTTCCCCTCGACCATGTTCACCGTGCTGTTCGCGCTTGCCCGCACCGTGGGCTGGATCAGCCAGTGGAAGGAAATGTTCGAGGATCCGGGCCGCAAGATCGGTCGCCCGCGCCAACTCTACACCGGCGCGACGAAGCGCGACTACGCGCCCATCGACAAGCGCTAGGGCCTGCCCGGCGTGGTGCGGATCGCTCCCATCACGCCGGACAGCTTGCCGGCCCTTGTCCCGGCGCTGAGCGAAATCCTGATCGAAACAGTGGGGCTGGGAGCCAGTGTCGGGTTCCTGGCCCCTTTGTCTTTGGACGACGCCACGGACTTCTGGCGGAAGATCGGCGCGGCGTTGGAAAGCGGCGAGCGACTGATGTGGGGCGCCTGGCACGGCGAAATCCTGGTCGGGACGGTTCAGATCGTCGTCGGTATGCCGGGCAATCAGCAACATCGGATCGATCTGGTGAAGCTGATGACCCATCCGGCCCATCGCGGCGCCGGCATCGGCGCGGCCCTGACGCGTGTGGCGGAGGACGAGGCGGCCCGGCTGGGCAAGAGCCTGATCGTCCTCGACACAGTGGCCGACAACCCGGCCCAGCGGCTCTATGAGCGTCTCGGCTACACCGCCGCTGGGGTGATCCCCGACTACGCCCGCTCCAGCGCCGGCCCGCTGGAGCCGACCTGCATCATGTTCAAGCGGCTTGGCGCATGAGCCGACAGCGGCTCGCCGTGATGGGCTGCATCGGCATGTTCGCGCTGTTCGTCGTCCTCGTGCCGGTGACGCTGTGGCTCAACCGCCCGAACGTGAAGAGGCTCGAGCAGGCCCGCCATGAACTGGCGGAAGCCGGCTATCCCGACGCCCGGGTCTCGGCCTCCCAAGGGATAGGCCATATGGCCCGATGCAGTGTCGGTCAGGTCTGGAAAAAGGGCCGCGCCTATGGGTGGGAGACGAGCAGCCACCGTGGCGTCTTTTGCCTGCCGGAAGACGGTCGGCCGAGCCGGATTCTGGTGGATCCCAAGCCTGGGAAGTGATCAGGCGGCTCGTTCCAAGAGCAGCATGAGCACCGCCTCGGCCGCCTTGTCGGCTGGGTCGCCGTCCGGCCGACCCATCTTCGCCACGGCCTGGAACTGAGCCTCGGTCTGGATGCGACGCGCCTCTTCGCTGTCCAGTCGCTCGGCGAGGGCCAATGCCAGCATCGGTCCGTTGCAGTCCTTCTGCAGCAGTTCCGGCGCGACCATGTCCTGTTCGGCGATGTTGAACATCGTCACCCAGGGCGACTTGAAGACCAGCATGACCAGCCGATAGCTGACCGGGCCCAGGCGGTAGCCGACGACCATGGGACAGCCGGCCAGGGCCAGTTCGGTGGTCACCGTACCGCTGCAGGCCAGGGCGACCGTGCCGGCGGCGAAGGCGTCGTCCTTCAAGGTGGCGTCCTCAAGGACGTGGACCGGGAAGGGCCAGTCGGCGATGCGCGCCTTCACCATCCCGGCCACCGTCGCGGCCAGCGGCATGACGATCTGCAGGTTCGGCCGCTCGGCCTTCAGGCGCAGGATGGCGTCCTCAAAGGGCGGGAAGACATGTTTGATCTCGGCCGGGCGACTGCCGGGCAGGACGAGGAGGATCGGGTCCGTGGCGTTTGCCCCGATGTGGGCGCGCAGCCGGGCCGGATCGGCGCCGGAGAAGTCACGGATCAGGGTGGGGTTGCCGACCGTGGTGACCGGGAGACCCTCGCGCTCAAACCAGGGGGCGTCGAAGCCGTGGATGGAAAGCAGATGATCGACAGCCTTGGCCAGGGTCTTGGCGCGGCCAGGCCGACTGGCCCAGACCTGAGGGCCGACGTATTTCACCAAGGGCATATTCGGATCGAGTTTGCGCAGGGCGTGGGCGACGCGGAGGGTGAAGCCCCAGCTGTCGATCAGGACCGCGATGTCGGGCTTTTCGCGGGCCGCCAGGGCAGCGGTCTCAGCCACCCGGCGCTTGACCATGGGCAGGGCGCGGACGCCCTCGATGATGCCGAGAATGGAGAGCGGGGCGATATCGAAGGGGCTGACAACGCCCTGCTCCGCCATCTTCTCTCCGCCGACACCGACGAAACGAACCCCATCGCCCAGGCGCGCCTTGAGCGCCCTTGCCAGACCGGCCCCAAGGGAGTCGCCGGACGCCTCAGCAGCGACCAGCATGACGGTAAGAGGCTTGTTCACGGAGACACGCTTGTGGCGCATGACGCGCGCCAAACCCGGTGGCCGCTGTCGTCCGTCATGTCTTGTGCTCAACGCCGAGCACGAAGAGACCAAACTCGTCGGCCGCGGCGATAACGGCCTCGCGATCGACGATCAGCAGACGCCCCGCCTCTCCCACCACGCCGGCCAGTCCCGCCTTGGCCGCGCCGCGGATGGTGGCGACCCCGATTGTCGGCAGGTCGACCCGCAATTCCTGGATCGGCTTGGGAGCCTTGGCGATGACGCCCTTGAAGGCGCCCGGCTGACCGCGCAGCGCGACCGGCAGGTCGGCCACCCGGCGCAGCATGCTGTCGGTGCCCTCCTGGGCCTCAACGGCCAGCACCAGGCCGTTGCAGACGACCGCGCCCTGGCCGACATCGAGTTGCCCGATGGCCTTGGCGACTTCCAGGGCGCGCTCGATGTCGGGCCTGTGCTCGGCGGCGGGCGAATGCTTGCCCAGCAGGCCGAGCGGCAGGGTCATCGACCCGACCGCCTCATGCACGCCTTCAATGACGAAGCCCTCCTTGGCGAACTCGTCCAGAACACGGCGCAGCAGGGCGTCGTCGCCATGGCGGGCGGCGGCGATGATCCCCGGCAGGGCGGCCACGCCGCGCATGTCGGGCTTCAGGGCCGAGAAATCCGGCCGCTGAACCAGCCCGGCGAAGCAGACTGCCTCGCAGTTCTCCCGCTTCAGCGCCTTGAAGGTCTTGCCGAGTTCGGCGATGCCGACCGTTTCACCCGGATGGCCCACGGTGGCGTCATCGGCGATACCCTTCAGACGGATGACGAAATAGGGCCTCCCCGCCTTGCGGCAGTGGTCGGCGATCTCTGCAGGCAGGCCGCCGGCGCCCGCGATCAATCCCAGCTTCTTCAAGGTCTTACGTCTCTCGACGCGGCAGGCAGAGGGGCCGGTTCGCGTCAACGCGAATGAAGTCGAGGATCTCGACCACTTCCGGAATGTCGGAATAGCTTTCGTCGACGTCGTCGAGGCGTTCCTGGAAGGTGCCCTCGTCGGCGAACAGCAGGCGGTAGGCGGCGCGCATGGCGTTGATCCGCTCCCGGTCGAAGCCCCGGCGCTTGAGGCCGATCAGGTTGAGCCCCTCGAGATGGGCGTGATTGCCCCACACCGAGCCATACGGGATGACGTCCTTGGTGACGATGCCGCCGCCGCCAACGAAGGCCGAACGGCCGATGCGGCTGAACTGGTGCACCGCCGCCAGACCGCCCAGGAAGACGAAATCAGATACCTCGGCGTGGCCGCCGACGGCGACGCTGGGGGCCAGGGTGACCCGGTTGCCGATCACCGCGTCATGGCCGACGTGGACGCTGACCATGAACAGGCAGTCGTCGCCGACCCTGGTCACGCCATGGCCCATAACCGTGCCGGTGTGGATCGAGACGTTCTCGCGGAAGATGTTGCGGGCCCCGACTTCGAGCCGCGTCGGCTCACCCTTGTGGCCGAGATGCTGCGGCGGGCCGCCAAGATTGACGAAGGGGTGCATGACGCACTCGTCGCCGAGCGTGGTGACGCCTTCGAGCACGACGTGGCTGTGAAGCTTGCAGCCGCGGCCCAGCGTGACATCGGGACCGACGATGCAGAACGGGCCGATCTCGACCCCCTCGCCCAGCCTGGCGCCGGGATCGACGATGGCCGTCGCATGGACCGTTGTCATTTGGCGTCAGCCGACATCGCGGTGAATTCAGCTTCGGCGCAAACCTTGCCGTTCACCAACGCCTTGCCCTTGAACTTGAAAATGTCGCCCCGAGCTCGCGTGACCTCGACATGCATGCGCAGGACATCGCCCGGCCGCACGGGGCTGCGGAAGCGCACGCCATCGATGGACATGAAGTAGATGACCTTGCCGGCGATATCGATCTCGAGCGACTTGGACATCATGATCGCGCCGGTCTGGCCCATTGCCTCGACGATGAGCACGCCAGGCATGACGGGGTGCCCCGGAAAGTGGCCCTGGAAGAACGGCTCGTTGAACGTCACGCACTTGATGCCAACGATCGAGGTGTTGACCACGAACTCTTCGCACCGATCGACCAGCAGAAAGGGATACCGGTGCGGAAGTCGCGCCAGAATCTCGCCGATATCGATCTGGCCGCCGGCGGTGGCTTGTTCTGCCGTCGTCATGACTTGTCCGTCCCCTTCCGACCGGCCGCTTTCGCGAGCCAGGCCGTCTCCCTCAAGAATTCCCGGAGCGGACGCCCCGGATAGCCGCTCCAGATTTCCCCGGCCGGCACGTTTTTGATCACGCTCGAGCCACCGCCGATGCTGGCGCCGTCGCCGACAACGACATGATCGGCAAGGCCCGCCCGGCCACCAAACGCCACCCCGTCGCCGACCACCGCGCTGCCGGATACTCCGACGAAGCCCGCGAGGACGCAGTTTCGTCCGATTCGAGCGTTGTGGGCGATGTGGACCAGGTTGTCCATTTTGGTGTTCTCACCGACCACGGTGTCGTCATAGGCGCCGCGATCGATGCAGCTGTGGGCGCCGATGGTCACATTGTCCTGCAGAATGACGCGGCCCATCTGCGGCACGTCGACGACTCCTGTCGGACCGCCGGCAGCGCCGAAGCCCGCCTCTCCGATGATTCCGCCAGCATGAATTGCGACATTGTCGCCCAGCAGGGCGAACCCGACGACGGCGCGGGCCCCGATCCGACAGTTCCGTCCGATGGAAACGCCGGGTCCGATGACCACCCCGGGGCCCAGATGCGTCCCGGAGCCAATTCGCGCACCCGGACCAATCACCACACCGGGGCCGACCACGACACCGGCCTCAAGCACGGCGGTGGCGTCGATCCAGTCGCTGGTGGCGGGTTGCAGGATGGGTTGGCAAAGCGCCTTGGCCGCTTGAGCCCATGCGGCCTGCGCATGACGGGTCTCAAGCGCGATACAGCCCGGCGGCACGGCCTCGACCAGGTCGGCCGGCACAAAGCAGGCGCCGGCCGCGCTGGCCTGCAGCTCTGTCAGCCATTTGCGATTGGCGACGAAGGCGATGGCGGACTTGCCTGCGCGGTTGAGCGGCGCGGCCTCGTCGATCATCAGATCGCCGGCCCCGGAAACGATCCGGGCGCCGGTCAATTCGGATATCTGCCTGAGGGACAGCGGCCCCAGGGCCTCAAAGAAACGGGGATCGGGCATCAATTCCTCGATTCCGACCCCCGTGACTGCGGGTTTGGTCGGATCAGTTGGTCTTCGGCTTCGGCGCGGCCGGGACGGCCGGCTGGGCCGGAGCAGTAGCGGGCGCAGGCAGCTTGCCCAGCACCTTGTAGGTCACCGGCACAGTCTGGCCCTTGGCGTTCGCCGCCGCAACCACGGCCGGGGTGATGTCCATGGCCGGATTGAAGAGCGCGGTCGATTCCCGGGGCAGCAGCAGGCTGCACTGCTTCGCCTGATAGACCTGAATGATCAGCGGACGCATCAGGTTGTTGAAGCCGCCCAGGGCCTCATTGCGGGTCCGATCCAGTTCGGCCTGGCGAAGGTTCACGCGAGCCTCGAGGTTGGCGCCTTCGCTATCCAGGTCGAGCTTGGCCTTGTTGAGGACCAGGGCGTCGGCGTCCGGCTTGCGGGCGTCGTCCTGCAGCTTCTTCTGCTTGGCCTGGTAGGCGTTGCCGGCCGTCTGGACCTCATAGTTGACGTTGTTGTTCATCGTCTTCAGCGCGTTCAGAACGGACTTGCCGGCGTTCGAGGCCTCGAGGGCTTCGGTCAGGTCCCAGATGCAGACGCCAGCAATCGGCGCGCCATGGGTGATCGGCAGTTGCGCCGGGGCCGGCGGTTTGGCCGGGGTGGTCTGGGCGGCGGCGGCGCTGGCGAAGGCCAGGACGGCGACCGCGCCGATGGCGCGGGCCGCGAAGGACTTGATGTGCATGAGAAATCAGAACCTTGTGGAGGTGGAGAACCGGAACGTTTCGGTCTTGTCGTAGTCTTCTTTGGCCAAAACTTGGCTGAAGTCGAACCGAATGGGTCCCATGGGCGAGCGCCAGTGAATTGACAGGCCGGCAGAGGCGCGCAGGCCCAGGTCGTCCTTGATGTCATCGTTGAACACGCCGGGGATGGTCTGGCGGTCAATATCGTCGAGCAGGCCGACGGTGCCGACATCGGTGAACAGCGAGGCCTTGATGCCGTACTGCTCGGGCAGGAAGGTCGGGACCGTCAACTCGGCCGTGCCGATGGCGTAGAGCTTGCCGCCCAGGGCGTCGCCACGGTTTGTGCCGGTGTCGCGCGGGCCGATACCGGCCGTTTCGAAGCCCCGGAAGGTGTTGCCGCCTTTGTAGAAGCGGTCGTTGATCCGGACCGAGTCGCCGCGCCAGCCGGCGGTGTAGCCCGCCGACCCGGTGGCGCTGAAGATGAAGTCCTTGTTGAAGCCGTAGTACCAGCCACCGCTGGTTTCCGTGCGCAGGTAGTTCACGTCGCCGCCGATGCCGGCGAGGTCCTGGGACAACTCGACATAGAAGCCGCGGGTCGGGCGCTGCGGATCGTTACGACGGTCCAGGCGCACCGAGTAGCCGAGCGAGGACGTGATCCGGGCTCCACGCTGGGCGCAGAGAGTGGTCGAGACGGTGCCGGCGGTGCACAGCGAATCGGCGACATCGACGTTGTCGCTGCGCAGGACGTAGCGCAGGCCCATCGAGGCATTGGAGGTCAGCGGGAAGCCGACCCGCAGGTTCATGCCGGTCGAGGAGGTGTCGAAGGCCGTCTGCTGGCTGAAATCATAGCGGTAGGTGTAGAGGTCCACCCCGGCCAGCAGGTCGCGGCCGAGGAAGCGCGGCTCGGTGAACGAGAAATCGATCTGCTGGCGCAGCGAACCGACCGAGACGCGGGCGCGCAGGTTCTGGCCCCGGCCGCGGAAGTTCCGCTCCGAGATGCCCAGGTCGATGATCAGCTGGTCGACCGAGCTGTAGCCGGCGCTGAAGGACAGTTCACCGGTCGGCTGCTCTTCAACCTTGACCCGCAGGCCCGTGCGGTCAGGCGCGCTGCCCGGCACTTCCTCGATCTCGACTTCCTTGAAGTAGCCGAGCCCGCGGATCTGGCTCTTGGAACGGTCGACGTAGACGCGATTGTAGGCGTCGCCCTCGGACACCAGCATTTCGCGACGGACGACGGAGTCCAGGGTGCGGTTGTTGCCGATGATGTCGATGCGGTCGATGTAGACGCGCGGGCCCTCACGAACCGAGAAGACAACATCGACGGTCTTGGTCTCGCGATTGGGCACGTAGCGCGGGCGGACGTCGACAAAGGCGAAGCCGGCGGCGCCGGCCGCGAAGGTCAGGGCGTCGGTCGCCTGTTCGATCTTTTCGTCCTGGTAGATCTCGCCGGCGCGGATCGGCAGCAGCTGTTCCAGCACCGTGCCGTCGAGCTTCTTGAGCTCGGTTTCAACGCTGATCTTGCCGAACTTGTACTTCACGCCCTCTTCGAGCGTGTAGGTGATGACGAAGCCGTTCTTGTCCGTCGCCAGCTCGGCCACGGCGGAAACAACGCGGAAGTCGTAGTAGCCGCGGTTGCGGTAGTGCTTGCGCAGCTGTTCCTTGTCGTACTCGAGCCGGTCGGGATCGTAGTTGTCGTTGGTCGACAGGAATTTGTACCAGGCGCTTTCCTTGGTCACGACCACGTCGGAGAGGTCGCCGTCCGAGAACTGCTCGTTGCCCAGGAAGTTGATATCAAGGACGCCGCTCTTGGGGCCTTCGTTGATTTCGAAGATGAGGTCGACGCGCTTCTGCGGCAGCTCGACCACCTTGGGCGTCACGGTCGCCGAGATGCGGCCGGAGCGGCGATAGAGCTCGATGATGCGCTGGACGTCGGACTGGACCTTGGCGCGGGTGAAGATGCCCCGCGGCCGGATGGTCAGCTCTTCCTTGATCTTGTCGTCCTTGACCGACGAATTGCCCTCGAACACCACCTTGTTGATGATCGGGTTTTCGACAACGCGGACGTTCAGGTCGCCGCCCTGCAGGTCGATCTTCACGTCGGCGAACAGCTCGGTGCGGAACAGGGTCTTCAGCGCCAGGTCGATTCGCTGCGAATCGACCGCATCACCCGGCTGAATCGGAATGTAGGAGGCGATGGTCGAGGCTTCGATACGCTCGTTGCCGATGACGACGATGCGCTGCACCACGCCCTGCTGGGCCTGGGCGTAAGCGGCCGCCGGCATCATCAGGGCCGTCGATCCCATCAGCAGGGCCAGGCCCGTGAGGACGGCGGCGCCCTGGCGTCGAGAATGCATCATGAGGTCTGCCATCAAGGAAGCGAACGGGAAAGCGGGCGGGCTCATGAGAAGAGGCCGCCCAGGAAATTGAACACACGCAGCCGCTGGAGGTCGTTCCAGGTGGCGAACAACATGAAACCGACGAGCAAGGCAAGACCAAGGCGGTATGAAACGGCCTGGATACGAACCGGAAGTGGCCGTCTGGCCACGGCTTCGTAGGCGTAGAAAACCAGATGGCCGCCGTCGAGAACCGGCAACGGCAGCAGGTTCATGAACCCGACGCTGATCGAAAGATAGGCCGCCAGACTGAGCAGGGCGACGACCGCGCCAAGCAGACCCCAGGCGACGTTCGGCGCGCCTTCGGCCCCGGCCTGGGCCACCTTGCCGGCAGTGTTGCCGATACCCAGCAGGCTGCCGATCTGGTCAGCCGGAATCTTGCCCGTGATCACCTTGCCCAGATAGGTGACCGTCATGCTCAGCACGCTCCAGGTCTGGCTCGCGCCATAGCCGACGGCTTCGACCGGGTTCAGGTGGTGACGCTCGATCTTCATATCGGGATGGGCGCCGAGGCCCAGCATCCCGACCTTCATCCGGCCGCCGATGCGGTCGTTGACCTCGCTGAGCACCGGGGTCGCATTGACCGTCAGCGGGGTTCCGCCCCGGTCCAGCTCGATGGTCACCGGCGTGCCGGCATGGGTCCGCGTGAAGGCGACAAGATCGACGAAGCTGCGAATCGGCGTGCCATTCATCCGTTGGATGACGTCGCCGTCCCGGATGCCGGCCAGGGCGGCCGGACCGGCCGGCTCGCTGATGCGCACCTTGGGCTCATAGGTGATCTCGCCGACAGCCATGGCCAGGCCGGCGAACAGGACGATGGCGAGAACGAAATTGGCGATGGGCCCGGCGGCGGTGATGACCGCCCGCTGCCAAAGGGGCTTGAACTGGAAGTAACGGCCCAGAGCCGCCTCTCCCCGGGTCTCGATGACCGCCCGGCGCAAGGCCTGCAGGTCATCCTGGTCGGGCACGCTGGCGGCATTCTCGTCACCGGTGAAGCGGACATAGCCGCCCAGCGGCAGCCAGCCGACCTGCCATTGCACGCCCTGTTTGTCGCGCCAGTGAACCAGGGGCTTGCCGAAGCCGATGGAGAAACGGTCGATCTCGGTGTCGAAGATCCGGCCCGCCCAGTAGTGGCCGAGCTCGTGCACGACCACGACAATGCCCAGCACGAAAACGAAGGCCAGCAGGGCCACGGGAAGGAAGGATGCGAAGCCCGACATGCTCTTTCCCTAGGCCGCGCGCACGGCGGCGAGCCGGCTGACGACCTCGGTGGCCACGCGCCGGGCGCTGGCGTCGATGATCATGGCAGCCTCCAGTTCGTCGCCCCCCGGCTGATCGCCCAGCTCCCAGCCGCCATTCAGGCGGTCCAGCGTATCCTGGACGGATCCGGCAATATCAAGAAACCCGATACGACGGTCAAGAAATGCACCGACCGCCACTTCATTAGCCGCATTCATTGCGGCGGGGGCATGGCCGCCCATGCGCAAAGCTTCGCGGGCGATGGCGATGGCCGGGAAACGTTTGAGATCCGGCGCCTCGAACGTCAGCTGACCGATGGCCGCCAGGTCGAGCGGCGCGGCCGGCCAGGACAGGCGGTCGGGCCAGGCCCAGGCGCAGGCGATCGGACTGCGCATGTCCGGGGGGCCCAGTTGGGCCAGGGTGGAGCCGTCCGTGTATTCGACCATCGAATGGATGATGGACTGCGGATGGACGACAATGTCGATCTGGTTCTCCGGGGTGGCGAACAGATAGCTGGCCTCCACCATCTCCAGGCCCTTGTTCATCATCGTCGCCGAATCGACGCTGATCTTGGCGCCCATGCTCCAGTTGGGGTGAGCGACGGCCTGTTCCGGCGTCGCGGCGCGCATGGCTTCGTAGGTCCATGTGCGGAACGGACCGCCCGAGGCGGTCAGGATCAGGCGACGAACCTTGTCGCGGCAGGGGTCCTGCAGCACCTGGAAGATGGCCGAATGCTCGGAATCGACAGGGATGATCGTCCCGCCGGCCTTGCGCGCCACTTCCAGAACGCCCGGACCGCCACAGACCAGGCTTTCCTTGTTGGCGAGCGCCACGATCGCGCCCCGGCGAGCGGCGGCCAGGGTAGGCGCCAGGCCGGCGGCTCCGACGATGGCCGACATGACCCAGGAGGCGTCCAGATCGGCGGCGGCCTGGACGGCGGCGGTTCCGGCGGCGGTCTCGATGCCGCTGCCGGCCAGCCGCTCGCGCAGCACCGGCAGCAGGGTTTCGTCCTCGATCACCGCCAGACGGGGGCGCCACTGAAGCGCCTGCTCAGCCAGCTTTTCGACGTTGCGCCCGGCGGTCAGGGCGACAATCTCGACCTCTGCTCCTGACTGCTCGAACAGGCTGAGGGTCGAGACGCCGATCGAGCCCGTGGAGCCCAGGATGGTGACTGTGCGGGTCAAATCCCCCAACCCCAATGCTGGACCAGCCGGGCGCCGGCCACGATCATGACCGCGAACATCAGCCCATCGACCCGGTCCAGCATGCCGCCGTGACCGGGAATGATGCCGCCGGTGTCCTTGACCCCGAACCGGCGCTTGAGCATCGATTCCCACAGGTCACCCCCGCTGGTGGCCAGACCGGTCAACAGACCGACGAAGATGGCTCCCGGGTAGCCAATGAAGGGATGCTTGAAGGCGCTGCTTATGGCCAGGACGATGGCGCCGGTCAGCATGGCTCCGAACAGCCCGCCCCAGAAGCCGCTCCAGGTCTTGTTCGGCGAGAACTTGGGCCACAGCTTGGGCCCCTTGAAGGCGTTGCCGAAGATGTAGGCCATGATGTCCGTCCACCAGGTGACGGCGAACAGATAGACAGTCCAGGGGGCGCCCTCGGGCATGTCGCGCAGCCAGACCATGGCGATGCCGGCCGGCGCGATATAGATCACGCCATAGGCTGCGTCGGGCACATGGGCTGTGAGACGGAAGGCGACCAGGGTGGTCAGGCCGCTGCCGAGCAACACCGAACCCCAGGTGGCCAGCCACCAGAGATGCGCATCGGGCGAGCCGGCGAGACTGGCCGTGCCGGCGATGTGGGCCAGGACGATGGCGGCAATGACGCTGACGCCGATGACGACGCCGACGCGGATCGGGGCCGAGGGCGCGACCAGCCGGCCCCACTCGCGGGCCAGCAGGGCGCCGACGATGCAGATCAGCACCGTATAGGTCCAATCGCCCAGCCAGACAGCCAGAGCCACCGCCGGAATGATGGCGAAGGCGGAGATCAGTCGAACCCGCAGGTTCTTCCAGTCGAAACGCTTAGCCGGTGGCGAGGACGTCATCGGTCGTCACTCCGCCGTAGCGTCGCTCGCGAGAGCGGAATTCCCCGACCGCGGCGGCGAGGTGGTCGGGTCCATAGTCGGGCCAGTAGACGTCCTGGAAAACGAGTTCGGCGTAAGCGCATTCCCATAGAAGGAAGTTGGAGATGCGGCGTTCCCCGCTGGTGCGCACGATGACGTCGGGGGACGGCGCGCCGGCCGTCGACAGATGGCTCTCGAACAGACGCTCGTCGAGGTCCGCAGGGTCTGCTTCACCCCGGGCGACGGCCTCGGCGAACTTGCGCGCGGCGTCGACCAGATCAGCCTGACCGCCGTAGTTGAAGGCGACCTGCAGACGGAAGCGGGTGTTGTGCTCGGTGCGGCGCTCGGCGCGCTCGATGATCTCGAGGATATCGGGCTTCAGGCCGGTGCGGCGCCCCAGGATGCTCACTCTCACCCCCTCGCGGGCCAGGCGGTCGAGATCGCTTTCCACATAGGCCTTGAGCAGGTTCATCAGCTCGCTGACCTCGGTCATGGGCCGGCGCCAGTTCTCGGTCGAGAAGCCGAACACAGTCAGCGTCGAGACGCCGATATCCGGGGCCCCTTCGACAGTGCGCCTGAGCGCCTTGACGCCCTCGCGGTGGCCCAGCGTCCGCGGCAGACCGCGACGCTTCGCCCAGCGGCCGTTGCCGTCCATGATGATGGCGACATGCAGGCCCTCGGCCGGATCCCCGGCGGAAGCCTTCACGCGATCCTGTACGCCATCCTTCGGGGGCATTCGCCTCACGATCCCTGTCTCATCCGGTCTGCCTGTCCTGAGCCCGGACGATCAAACCTGCATGATCTCTTGTTCCTTGATTTTCAAGGCTTCGTCGATCTTGGCGACGTGCTCGTCGGTGGCCTTCTGGAGGGCGGCTTCGAGCTTCTTCTGCTCGTCCTCGGTGATCACCGCGTCCTTCTGGGCCTTCTTGACGTCGTCCATGCCGTCGCGGCGCACGTTGCGCACGGCAATCTTCTGCTGTTCGGAGTATTTGCCGGCGATCTTGGCAAGGTCCTTGCGCCGCTCTTCAGTCAGCGGCGGGATCGGAATACGCAGGTTCGTGCCCTCGACCACCGGGTTGAGGCCGAGGCCCGCTGAGCGGATGGCCTTCTCGACCGAGACGACGACGCCCTTGTCCCAGATGCTGACGCTGATCGAGCGCGGTTCGGGGACGCTGACCGACGCGACGGTATTGAGCGGCACGGTGTTGCCGTAGGCCTCAACCATCACCTGGTCGAGCAGACCGGCCGAGGCGCGGCCGGTGCGCAGGGAACTGAACTCTTCCTTCAGGGAGGCGACCGCCTTGTCCATCCGGCTGGCATAGGTCGCTACAACAGGCTTTTCGCCACTGGCCATGGTCTTCACTTCCTCTTTTCGCCGGCGACGATAGCCGACAGGTCTTCAAAACCCGTCAAGCTGTCGCGCGGTTCTCGCGTGAGTTGGTTTGTATATCAGGAGTCTTCGGTGATCACGGTGTGCACGCCTTCGCCGTGCAGGACCTTCAGCAGATTGCCGCGTTCGCGGATGGAGAACACCACGATCGGGATCTTGTTCTCGCGCATCAGGCTGATGGCCGAGGCGTCCATGACCTTCAGGTCCTGGGCCAGCACCTCGTGATAGGTCAGGCGGTCATAGCGGGTGGCCGTCTTGTCCTTTTTGGGATCGGCCGTGTAGACGCCGTCGACACTGGTGCCCTTGAACAGGGCGTCGGTGTTCATTTCGGCCGCGCGGAGCGCCGCGCCCGAGTCGGTGGTGAAGAACGGGTTGCCGGTGCCGGCGGCGAAGATCACCACCCTGCCCTTTTCCAGGTGACGCTGGGCGCGGCGGCGGATCAGCGGTTCGCAGACGGTCGGCATCGGAATGGCCGACTGCACCCGGGTCTCGACCCCGATGCGCTCCAGCGCGTCCTGCATGGCCAGAGCATTCATCACCGTGGCCAGCATGCCCATGTAGTCGGCGCTGGCCCGTTCCATCCCCTTGGCGGCTCCCGCCATGCCGCGGAAGATGTTGCCGCCGCCGATCACGAGGCTGAGCTCGACGCCCGCCTCCACCACCTGCTTGATGTCTTCAGCCACGGCCTCGACCGTGGGCATGTCGATGCCGAAGGCGGTCTCGCCCATCAGCACCTCTCCCGAAACCTTCAGAAGCACCTTCTTGTAAAGCAGCTTGGTCATGCCAAAGGTCCTCTTCGATTCACGGGAACTACATAAACCAAGGGCGCCCCCAGCGTGAACCGGGGACGCCCTCTTTAGTCTAAAGACTGACGGATCAGTTTCCGCCGGTCATCGAGGCCACTTCAGCGGCGAAGTCAGGCGCATCGGCCTTTTCAACGCCTTCACCCAGGCCGAGACGGACGAAACCCTTGATGGTCGCGCCGGCTTCGGCGACCAGCGCCTTGATGGTCTGGTCGGGGTTCATGACGAAGGGCTGCTCGAGCAGCACGACTTCACGCTGGAACTTGGAGATCTGGCCGTCCACGATCTTGGCGATCATGTTTTCCGGACGACCTTCTTCCTTGGCCTTCTCGGTCAGCACGGCGCGTTCACGTTCCACGGCCGCCGGGTCGAGATCTTCCGACGACAGCGACAGCGGGTTGGTGGCGGCCACGTGCATGGCGATCTTGCGGCCGAGCTCCTGCAGCGTGGCTTGATCGCCATCGCCTTCCAGAGCGACCAGCACGCCGATCTTGCCCAGTTCCGGGGCGACCGCGTTGTGGACGTAGGCCGAGACCGAACCCTTGGCGACGGTGAACTTGGCCGAACGACGCACGGCCATGTTCTCGCCGATGGTGGCGATCAGGTTGGTGACCATGTCCGAGACGACTTCGCCATCGGCGGTCTTGGCGGCGCGCACGGCTTCGACGTCACCGTCGGTGCCGAGGGCGACAGCCGCGACCTTGCGGGCGGCGGCCTGGAACAGGTCGTTGCGGGCCACGAAGTCGGTTTCGGCGTTCAGCTCGATGACCGCACCGGACATGCCGGCGCCTTCGGCCTTCAGGGCCACGGCGACCAGACCTTCAGCGGCGGCGCGGTCGGCCTTCTTGGCGGCCTTGGAGAGGCCCTTGGAGCGCAGCCAGTCGGTGGCCTGTTCCAGGTTGCCGTCGTTTTCGACGAGCGCCTTCTTGCAGTCCATCATGCCGGCGCCGGACTTTTCGCGCAGTTCCTTGACGAGGGCAGCGGTGACTTCCGCCATGTTCAGTCCTCCAGTTCGAGTTCGTAATAGGGATGCAGCCGGGCCTTTGAGGGGCCCGGCTGCGGAAGGAAAAAATCAGATCCCTCCCGGAGCGCCGGGAGGGCTCCGAAATCAGTTGGCTTCTTCGGCCGGGGCTTCTTCGGCAGCGGCTTCGGCGGCGGGAGCCTCCTCGGCGACGGCTTCGGGAGCAGCGGCTTCTTCAGCCACCGGTTCCGGGGTCAGTTCACGGGCCAGGGTCGGCTCCATCGGCGCGATCTGGGCGCCGAGGTCGACGCCCGAGGCGGCTTGACCGGCGGCCATGCCGTCGAGGACGGCGTCGGCGATGAGGTCGACGTACAGCTGGATGGCGCGAGCGGCGTCATCGTTGCCCGGGATCGGGAAGGTGATGCCGTCCGGATCGCAGTTGGTGTCCAGGATCGCGATGACCGGGATGTTCAGCTTGCGGGCTTCCTGGATCGCGATCGCTTCCTTGTTGGTGTCGATCACGAACATGATGTCAGGAATGCCGCCCATGGCCTTGATGCCGCCGAGCGACAGTTCAAGCTTGTCCATTTCGCGCTGCAGGCTGAGGCGTTCCTTCTTGCCCCGGCCCTGGCCTTCGCCGCCGAGCAGGCCTTCCAGCTCGCGCAGACGGGCGATCGAGCCCGAGATGGTGCGCCAGTTGGTCAGGGTGCCGCCGAGCCAGCGGTGGTTCACGTAGTACTGGGCGCAGCGCTTGGCGGCTTCGGCCACCGGATCGGACGCCTGGCGCTTGGTGCCGACGAACAGCACGCGGCCGCCGGCGGCGGCGACTTCACGCACCTTCACCAGGGCCTGGTGCAGGAGGGGGATCGACTGCGACAGGTCGATGATGTGGATGTTCGAGCGCGAGCCGAAGATGAAGCGGTCCATCTTCGGGTTCCAGCGGTGGGTCTGGTGGCCGAAGTGGGCGCCGGCTTCGAGGAGCTGGCGCATGGAGAATTCAGGCAGAGCCATGTCTGTATCGGATCCTTTTTCCGGTTGTCGCCTCCGCGGGCAATTCCCGACCGATTGGTCAGGACCGGAACGGATCGGTCGGGATGTCTCCCCGGCCAGCCCGAACGCCCGCGTGCGTGATGGGCGGGGGAGATAGTCGGGATTGTCCGGAAATGCAAGGGCGGGAGCAGAAGCCGCTCTATCAGGGTCGCGCCGAAGGCCTCAGCCTCGCTGGACAACGAAAGCGGTTTCGAAGGCTGGCCCACCGACTGGCGACAAATCCCCGACACTTGCACATCCGGCGAGCGACAATACGACGCCCGCCAGAGCACAACGACTAGACATCTTCCAGATACGCCACGCCCGGCGCCGTCTTGAGCGCCCCACGCAGGGACGCATCGAGCGAATAGAACCCCGGCAGCTTCATCTCGATCTCGCGGCCGCCGCCGATGCCGGCGACCAGGATGACCTCGCCGCCGCGTTGCGCCGCCGCCCGGGTCAGGCGCTGCTTCAGGCTGTCGATCTCCGCCGAGCCGGAGGAGATGTGGACGCGCAGGCCCGCAGCCACAGCTTCCAGGGACTGGTCGACCGGCTCGGCGTCGTCGCCGAAGAAGCGGACCTCGCCGTCCTTGGACTTGGCCCTCACCCGAATAACCACCGCCTTGCCGGGCTCCAGCACGTCGCGGCACTTGCGCAGGGATTCCGGCGGGAACAGCACCTCGTACTCCCCGGTGGGATCCGACATCGAGACGAAGGCGAACTTGTCGCCGCTCTGGCTGGCCCGTTCCTGGCGACGGCGGACGATGCCGGCCATCTTGAAGGCGTCGCGGCCGGCTTCGGCCTCGGGCAGGGCGTCCTGCAGCAGGGTGACGCGACGGCGCTGCAGCACCTTGACCATGTCTTCGAGCGGGTGGCCGGTCAGGTAGAAGCCGACGGCGGCCAGTTCCTCGTCGAGGCGGCGGATCTGGTCCCAGGGCTCGACCTTGGGCAGGCGCGGCCGCGAGGCCTCGGACTGGTCGCCGCCGAACAGGCTGACCTGTGAGGAGGCGCGGTCGGCGGCCAGGCTCTGGCCATGAGCGATCAGCACATCGGCGGCGGCGACGATCTGGCCGCGGCTGGGATGAATGCTGTCGAAGGCCCCGGCCCGCGCCAGACCCTCGAGCGCCCGCTTGTTGACCTGCCTGGGATCGAGCCGCTCGACGACGTCGAAGATGTCCTTGAACGGCCCGCCTTCATTGCGCACCTCGACCAGGTGCTCCATGGCCGACAGGCCGACGTTGCGCACCGCGCCGAGGGCGTAGAGCACCTCGCCGTCCTCGACCTCGAAGTCGGCCCCTGACCGGTTCACGTCCGGGGCCCGCACCGGCACGCCCGAGCGGCGGGCGTCCTGGTAGAAGACCGCCAGCTTGTCGGTGTTGGAGATATCGAGGCTCATGGAGGCGGCCATGAACTCGACGGGCGCGTTGGCCTTCAACCAGGCGGTCTGGTAGCTGATCAGCGCGTAGGCGGCGGCGTGGGACTTGTTGAAGCCGTAGCCGGCGAACTTCTCCACCAGGTCGAAAATCGATTTCGCCTGGTTCGGATCGACCCCCTTGGTCTCGGCCCCGGCCACGAAGCGGACCTTCTGGGCGGCCATCTCCTCGGGCTTCTTCTTGCCCATGGCGCGGCGCAGAAGGTCGGCGTCGCCCAGGCTGTAGCCGGCCAGGATCTGGGCGATCTGCATCACCTGTTCCTGGTAGACGACGATGCCGTAGGTCTCCTTCAGCACAGCCTCGAGGGTCGGGTGAAGGTAGTCGATCGGCTTGCGGCCAAACTTGCAGTCGACGAAGCTGTCGATGTTGTCCATCGGCCCCGGCCGATAGAGCGAGATGATGGCGGTGACCTCTTCCAGGCTGCCCGGCCGCAGCTTGCGCAGGGTGTCGCGCATGCCCTGGCTTTCCAGCTGGAACACCCCGACCGTCTGGCCCGAGCTCATCAGCTCGTAGGAGGCGGCGTCATCGAGGGTCAGGGCCTCGATATCGATCGCCGCCCCGCGCTTGGCCATGTGCTTGAGGGCCCGGTCGATGACCGTCAGGGTCTTCAGGCCCAGGAAGTCGAACTTCACCAGACCGGCGCTTTCGACCCACTTCATGTTGAACTGGGTGGCCGGCAGATCCGAGCGCGGATCCTTGTAGAGCGGCGTCAGCTCGACCAGCGGCCGGTCGCCGATAACCACCCCCGCGGCGTGGGTCGAGGCGTTGCGATACAGCCCCTCCAGCCGCAGGGCCACGTTCAGGCACATCCGCACCTGCTCGTCCTCGTCACGGGCCTGCTTCAGGCGCGGCTCGATCTCGATCGCCTGGGCCAGGGTCGTGGGATTGGCCGGGTTGTTGGGGATCATCTTGGCCAGACGATCGACCAGACCCAGCGACAGCTGCATCACCCGACCGACGTCGCGGACGACGGCGCGGGCCTGCAGGGTGCCGAAGGTGATGATCTGGGCGACCTTGTCGTCCCCGTACTTCTGCTGGACGTAGGTGATCACCTCGCCGCGCCGTTCCTGGCAGAAGTCGATATCGAAGTCGGGCATCGAGACCCGCTCCGGATTGAGGAAGCGCTCGAACAGCAGGCCGAACCGCAGGGGATCAAGGCCGGTGATGGTCAGAGACCAGGCGACCAGCGAGCCCGCGCCCGACCCCCGCCCGGGACCCACGGGAATCCCGTGCGCCTTGGCCCATTTGATGAAGTCCGACACGATCAGGAAGTAGCCGGAGAACCCCATCTGCTGGATGATCCTCACCTCGAACTCGAGGCGGGCCCAGTAGTCTTCCTCCGGCGCGGCCAGTTCGACGGTCGCCAGACGGGCCTTCAGCCCCTCGCGCGCCTGGTGGGCCAGTTCGTCAGGTTCGGTCCGTCCCGCGCCGGTGTCGAAGCGCGGCAGGATAGGATCGCGCTTCTGCACCATGAAGGCGCAGCGCCGGGCGATCTCGAGCGTCTGGTCACAGGCCTCCGGAAGGTCGCTGAACAGCGCCCGCATCTCGGCGGCGGTCTTGAAGTAATGTTCGGCGGTCACCCGCCGCCGCTCGTCCTGGCCGACAAAGGCGCCGTCGGAGATGCACAGCAGGGCGTCGTGCGCCTCATACATCGACTTGTCGGGATAGTAGACGTCGTTGGTGGCGACCAGGGGCACGTCATGGGCGTAGGCCCAGGCGACCAGCCCCGGCTCGGCCGCCGCCTGCTGCGGCAGGCCATGACGTTGCAGTTCGACATAGAAGCGGTCGCCGAACACAGACCGCATGGCGGCCAGCGTCGCCTCGCCCTCGGCGGTCTTGCCGGCGGCGAACAGCGGATCGATGGGGCCGTCCGTGCCGCCGGACAGAAGGATCAGTCCCTCGCTGTGGGCGGCGATCTTGCTCCAGGGCACCGAAGGCTCGGACACCGCGTCGATATCGAGGTAGGCCGAGGAGCTGAGTTCGGAGAGATTGAGATAGCCCCGCTCGTTCTGAGCGATCAGGGTCAGGGTCGGGGTCCGCGCCCAGCGTTCCGGCGGTCCCTCGCCGATGCCGGTCACCGGCAGGGCGCAGGCCACCAGCGGCTGAACACCC
>JBILYE010000008.1:0-29420 GCA_044377925.1 Caulobacter sp.
CTGGCCAGCCACTCCCTGGTCGAGGGCACCATGGAACTGCCGGACATCATCGCCATCGCCCGACGCCTGGGCGGCCGTCACCGCCGCGAAAGCGACGGCTCCTATCCCGAGATGGTGGCCGGCCTCACGGCCGATGAGGCCCGCGCCCTGGGTGAAGAATACCTCGAGCGCACCCGGGTGCAGCGCAAGACGGACCGGCCTTTCTTCATCGACAAGATGCCCAACAACTTCGCCCATGTCGGCCTGATCAGGCTGATCCTGCCGAACGCGAAGATCATCGACGCCCGCCGCCACCCGCTGGGCTGTTGCTTCTCGGCCTTCAAGCAGCATTTCGCCCGCGGACAGGGCTTCAGCTACGACCTCACCGACCTGGGCCGCTACTACGCCGACTACGTCGCCCTGATGGCCCATTTCGACGCCGTCCTGCCCGGCGCTGTCCATCGCACCCTGTACGAAAGGATGATCGCTGATCCGGAGGGCCAGGTGCGATCGCTGCTGTCCTACGGCGGTCTCGAGTTCGAGCCGGGGGTCATGAAGTTCCATGAGAACGATCGCGCGGTGCGCACCGCCAGCTCCGAACAGGTCCGCCGGCCGATCTTCACCGACGGTCTCGACCAGTGGCGGGCCTTCGAGCCCTTCCTGGGGCCTTTGAAGACAGCCCTCGGCCCGGCGTTGGAAGCCTGGGACCAAGCCTGACGGCTGCGCTTCCGCCGCCACAGTTATCAGCAACCAGCGCGAACACGCCCCGCTTTAAGCAAGTCTGCCTTGACAGGACCGGCGACCCATTATGACCCTTCGATGACGGCGTTACGCCGACAGGGGAGCATTATGGCGCGCAAGACTTCGACGGCGATCTGGACCTCGGTCCTGCTGGGTACAACCATGCTGACGAGCGTCGCCTACGCTCAGGAGCCGGCCGGCGGCGCAACCGTCGATGAGGTGATCATCACCGCCCAGAAGCGCGAAGAGAACCTGCAGGACGTGCCGGTCTCCATTCAGGCGCTGGGCGGCCAGAAGCTGGAGGAGCTGCAGGTCAGCGACTTCGGCGATTTCGTGAAATTCCTGCCTTCGGTCTCGACCCAGGCGTCCGGTCCGGGCTTCGGCAGCGTCTACATGCGCGGCGTCGCCAGCGGCGGCGACGGCAACCACTCCGGCTCCCTGCCGAGTGTCGGCATCTATCTGGACGAACAGCCCATCACCACCATTCAGGGCGCGCTCGACATCCACGTCTACGACATCGCCCGGGTCGAGGCCCTGGCCGGTCCGCAAGGCACCCTCTACGGCGCCAGCAGCCAGGCCGGCACCATCCGCATCATCACCAACAAGCCGAAGATCGGTGTCTTCGAGGGCTCCTTCGACGTCGAGACCAACATCGTCAGCGGCGGCGACCAGGGCTACGCGGCCGAGGGCTACGTCAACATTCCGATGACCGACAACATGGCCGCCCGCATTGTCGGCTGGTACGTGCATGACGCCGGCTATATCGACAACATTCCCGCGACCCGCACCTATCCGACCTGGGGCGGGACCATCAACAACGATGACTTCGCCGAGGAAAACTACAACGACGTCGACACCATCGGGGCCCGGGCCTCGCTGAAGATCGACCTTGGCGAGAACTGGACCATCACCCCGCAGCTGATGGCTCAGCGCCAGGAAGCGGGTGGCAACTTCTCCTACAACCCGTTGGTCGGCGACCTGGCCCAGACGCGCTTCCGGCCGGAGTTCAGCAACGACGAATGGTACCAGGCGGCGCTGACCGTCGAGGGCAAGATCGGCATGTTTGATGTCGTCTACGCCGGCAGCTATCTGAAGCGGGATGTCGAAACGGCCAGCGACTATTCCGACTACAGCTTCTTCTATGACACCCTGTTCGGCTACGGCGCCTACTGGACCGACAACCTCGGCAACCCGGTCGATCCGACCCAGTTCATCAACGCCACCGACCACTACAAGCGCCAGACCCACGAACTGCGGGTCTCCTCGCCGTCGGACCAGCCGATCCGCTTTGTCGCCGGCCTGTTCTATCAGGACCAGACCCACGACATCTTCCAGGACTACCAGATCGCCGACCTGGGTTCGAACGTCTCGATCACCGGCCGGCCCGGCACCATCTGGCTGACCAGCCAGCAGCGCGATGATACCGACAAGGCCGTGTTCGGCGAGGTCAGCTGGAACATCACCCCGGCCCTCACCCTGACCGGCGGCCTGCGCTTCTTCGAGGCGGAGAACGGTCTGCGCGGCTTCTTCGGCTTCGGATCCGGCTACAGCGGCAGCACCGGCGAGGCGGCCTGTTTCGGCCCTGCGATCACGCCCCAGGCGCCCTGCACCAACCTGATCAAGTCGACCAAGGAAGACGGCAACACCCACCGCCTGAACCTGACCTGGAAGATCACCGACGATCATATGATCTACGGCACCTGGTCGACCGGCTACCGGCCGGGCGGGATCAACCGGCGGGGCAGCCTGCCGCCCTACAAGTCGGACTTCCTGACCAACTACGAGGTCGGCTGGAAGACCACCTGGCTGGACGGAGCCCTGCGCTGGAACGGCGCCGCCTACTTCGAGGAGTGGGAGGACTTCCAGTTCTCCATCCTCGGCGCCAGCGGCCTGACCGAGATCAAGAACGCCGCCCAGGCCGAGATCTACGGGGTCGAGACTGACGTTGTCTGGCGGCTGAGCAACGACTGGACCGTCTCGGGCGGCGCCGCCTACACCAACGCCGAACTGGCCGACAACTACTGCGGCTTCACCGACGCCAGCGGCAATCCGGTCACCAACTGCGCCAGTCCGCTGTCGCCGTCGGGCACCCAGCTGCCGGTGACCCCCCGGTTCAAGGGCAACCTGACGGTCCGCTATGACTTCGTGCTGGCCGACATGGACGGTTTCGCCCAGGGATCCTGGGCCGGCCAGTCGAGCAGCTACGCCGACCTTCGCCTCGTCGAGCGCGACATTCTCGGCAAGCAGGACAGCTGGCAGACCTTCGATTTCGTGGTTGGCCTGAAGCCCGGCGACTGGAACCTGCAGGTCTACTTCAACAATGCGTTCGACGAGCGTGCCAGCCTGTTCCGCACGACCCAGTGCGCCGAGGCGGTCTGTGGCGGGGCGGTCTATGTCGTCCCGAACCAGCCGCGGACCATCGGCATCAAGGTCGGTCGGAAGTTCTAGCGGCCCGCCCCGCCAATTGGGGACACATTGAAATCGCGGATTTCAATGTGTCCCCTCTAACGTGGGCTGTCGGCAGGTCTTGAGGTCTGAACGCCCGGCGCGGACGGTACTCAGGCCGCCGTCGCCGCCTGTTTCTTCTTCACGAACACCGTCTGGGTGTTGGTGTATTCCAGCAGGCCTTCCAGAGCCCCCTCGACCCCGACGCCCGACTGCTTGTGGCCGCCGAAGGCCGCGAGCGGCGACAGGTGCTGGCTCTCGTTGATCCAGACGGTGCCGGTGGCCAGGCGCGAGGCGATTTCCAGCGCCTTGTCCTCGTCCGCCGACCAGACCGAACCGCCGAGGCCATAGTCGGAAGCGTTGGCGCGGCCGATGACCTCGTCCAGATCGTCGAACTTCAGCAGCGGCAGGACGGGGCCGAACTGCTCTTCCTGGACGATGCGGCTATCTTCCGGCGGGTTGTCGATGATGGTCACCGGCACGAAGTAGCCGGGGGCGGTGCTGGTCTCGCCGCCGACCAGGAATTTGTAGCCCTTGGCCTTGGCGTCGGCGATCAGGTCGAGCACCCGGGCATACTGCAGCTTGTTCTGGATCGGGCCCATCTGGGTGCCCTGCTCGGCCCCGTCGCCCATCTTCACCGTGGCGGCATAGGCGACCAGCGCCTCCTTCAGCGGCTCGTAGATGTCCTTGTGGACGTACATGCGCTTGGTGGCGATGCAGATCTGGCCGGTGTTGCGGAAGGCGGCCCAGAACAGCTGCTCGGCCACGGCGGCGACATCGACGTCGGGCATGACGATGGCGGCGTCGTTGCCGCCCAGCTCCAGGGTCACCCGCTTGAGGGTCGAGGCGGCGCTTTCCATGACCTTGCGGCCGGTCTGGGTCGAGCCGGTGAAGCTGACCTTGTCGATGCCCGGGTGGCTGGTCATCCAGGGGCCGAGCGCATCGCCGCCGGTGACGATGTTGAGCACGCCGGGCGGCAGGACATCGCGCAGGATCTCGCCGATCTTCAGCGTCGTCAGCGGCGTGAAGGGCGAGGGTTTCAGCACCACCGTGTTGCCGGCCAGCAGGGCCGGGGCCAGCTTGAACATGGCCAGGATGACGGGGAAGTTCCACGGCGCGATGGCGCCGACGACGCCGATCGGCACATGGCGCGTCTCGCCCCGACGCTCGGCCGTGTCTTCCACCACATGAACGGGCAGGTCGAGGCTGGCGGTGGCCTGCAGCCAGTAGGCGCCGCCCATGACGTCGCCGAAGGCGTCGCCGTGCGGCTTGCCCTGTTCGCTGGTCAGCAGGCGTTTCAGGTCCTCGCCCTTGGCGGCGATGGCGCCGGCCATGGCCAGCAGCAGTTCCTTGCGCTTGGCGATCGGCGTGGCGGCCCAGGCCGGGAAGGCCTTGCGGGCGGCGGCGACGGCCTCGTCCAGCTGCTCACGGCTGGCGTCGGGCGCCTGGCCGATGACCTGTTCGTTGGCCGGATTGAGCACGTCGAAGGTGGTGGCGCCGGCGACGCCCTTGCCGCCGATGGTCATGGTGTAGTCGCCGTCGAACCGCATGGTCGTCTCCCTGGCGTTATGTCGTTGGCGGCAGATTGAACAGGCGCCGCCGCGTCAGCCAATCCTCCCGCGTCATTTCCCAATAGAGCGAGCGTCTGGAGCCGCCGTCAGGCAGCCGGCTGAGCCGCTCACCCATCGGGGTGAACCCCGCCGCCTCGATGACCTTGGCCGAGCGCACATTGTCCAGCGCCGCCGTCAGCCCGACCAGCCGCACGCCCAGCACCTCGAACATGAACCCGAAGGACCGCGCCGCCCCTTCCGTGCCCTGGCCGCTGTTCTGCCGATCCGCCCGCTGCGCCCCGGCCAGCTCGGCCGAGGAATGCTGTGGCCAGACGGTAAAGCGCGAGTAGGCGGCGACGCGGCCGTCGGGATCGAGCGTGACCGTCAGCAACGCCTCGCCCGCCGCCTGCTGGCGACGCGAGCGGGCGATCCAGGCCCCGATGCGGCCGGCGTCGACGGGGCGGGGAATGTCATAGATCGGCCCGGACACCAGAGGATCGGACAGAAGAGCAACCAGGCCGGCGATATGCTCGGGCCCGGCCACCCGGGCTGTTGGCGAGATCAGCGAAGGGTCGGCGGTGCGCACCGCCTCGCGGATGGCGGCCTCCTCCTCGGCGCTGGCGGTCAGGACGGTGACGGGCGGTGCGCTCATGGCCGGGCCTTTCGCGGGTCGCGGACAGCGACAACCAGCGCCAGCAGGGCGGCGCCGAGCAGCCCCAGCGAGGCTCCGAAGACAACGCTGTAGCCCATCAGGTCGGCCACCGCGCCCCCAATCAGCGGCCCCAGGGTGGCGGTGACCCCTTCGGCCGTCGCCGAGATGCCGATGCGCATCGGCAGGTCGTCGCGGTGGCCGAATTCCAGGATCATGGTCTGCGAGGCCATCATGTAGCCGGCCTGGGCGGCGCCGAGGCCGAAGAAGGCGAAGAAGACCGCGAGCGGCGTCGTCAGGGTCATCAGCGCCACCGTCGAGGCGATCCATCCGCCGATGGCCAGCAGCAGTACGATCCGGAAGCCCGAGCGGTCGCCGAGATAGCCCCAGAGCAGGTTGGACACCGTATCGGCGCCCAGGAAGGCGAGGGACAGCAGGCCCAGGGTCGAGCCGTCCAGGTGCATCGTCTGGCCCACATGCAGGATGTAGAAGGGCGTGGCGATGCGGGCCGAGGTGGCCAGCATCTGGACGATCAGGAACCAGCGATAGGCCGGGTCGGCGGCGATCAGGCCGGGAATATCCTTCATCCGGTCCCGCAGCCTGGCGGCCGTTCGGATGGTCGGCGGTGTCGGCTCGCGCAGCTGGTGCTGCAGCACCCACAGCCCGGCGCTGGTCAGCACGAAGGCCAGCACGAAGGTGGTCGAATAGCCGTTGTTCAGGACATTGGCCTCGATCAGGTACTTGCCCGAGGCATAGGCCAGGACCGCCGCGATCAGCCCACCCACCGCATTGCGCCACGCCTGCAGCCGGCCGCGCAGATGCAGCGGGATGACCTTCGACATCAGCAGGGTGAAGGCCACCCGCTGGGCCCCCATGAACACGCCGAACAGGAAGAGGAACAGCAGCAGGGTGACCACCTGGGCGCTACCGCTCAGGAACCAGCCGGCCAGGGCCATGCCGAGGATGGCCAGTCGCCCGAGACTCCCCAGCACGATGGCCGATGGCATGATCCTGGCCCGGTGCTCCATCTTCGCCCCGGCCACCAGCGGCGAGATGATGCCGCCGACCTGCTGCAGGGCCAGGCCCAGGCCGACGATGGTGTTCGACCCGCTGATCAGGTGCAGATAGGCCGGCATGAAGGTCGGGGCGTTGATCAGCCGGAAGCCGGTCATGCCCAGCATGCCGTGCACGAAGTTGCCGATATAGTTGCGACGCAGGTTGTCGTTCACGAAGGCCGCATACTCGGCCTCCTTCACGACCAGGCTGTCGGCCTCGACCTCCGACTCGACGTCGGGCTCCACATCGCCGCTCAGAGGTTCGGTCATCAGATCTGCCGCGCCCGCCCTTCCCAGTAAGGCGCCCGCACCTTGTTCCGCTGAATCTTGCCGGCCTCCGAACGGGGCAGGTCGGCGACGAAGTCGAGGCTCCTGGGCACCTTGAAGCCCGGCAGGCTGGCCCGGGCAAAGGCCAGGATCTCGTCTGCCAGTTCCGGGCTCGGCTCATGGCCGGGTTTCAGCAGGATGACCGCCTTCACCTGCTCGCCCCATTCGTCGTGCGGCGCGCCGATGGTGGCGCTGTCGGCGACGGCGGCATGCTTGACCAGTTCGTTGTCGATCTCCTGGGGATAGATGTTCACCCCGCCGGAGATGATGGTCTCGGCGTTGCGCCCCGTGAGGAACAGGTAGTCGTCCTCGTCGAAATATCCGACGTCGCCCATGGTGAAATAGTCGCCGACCCGCGAGGCGGACGTCTTGGTCTCGTCCTTGAAATAGGTGAAGCCGCCACCCGGCGGCATCTGCTGGTAGATGGCCCCCGCCTGGCCATTGGGCAGGTCGTTCCCGGCCTCATCGAGGATGCGCACGCCCAGAAGGGCCGGCCGCTTGCCGACGCTGCCCGGCTTTCTCAGCCACTCATGGCTGTCGATCAGGAAGCCGGCCCCGCCTTCGGAGCCGGCGTAGTATTCGGTCAGCACCGGCCCGAACCAGTCGATCATCGCCCGCTTGATCTCCGGCGGGCAGGGGGCGGCGCCATGGATGATGAACTGCACATGCTCGATGGGATGCCGCGCCCTGACCTCTTCCGGCAGGCCCAGCAGCCGCTGGAACATGATCGGCACCAGGTGGAAGTGGGTAACCGTCCGGGTGCTGATCGTCTTCAGGACATGCTCGGAGTCCCACCGGTCGATGAAGACCAGCGTCGCCCCGCCGGCCATGGCCGCCCGCACATCGAAGGCCAGCGGCGCCGCGTGATAGGCCGGCCCGGCGCACATCTGCACCGACTGTCCGGGGACATAGCCGCGCATCAGGAAGGTGGCGTAGGGCGTCACCACCGGAACCGGCCGGTGCACGCCCTTCGGCCGCCCCGTGGTGCCGGACGTGTACATCATGCCGTTGCCCAGCACCGGATCGTCGATGTCCGACCCGTCGAACGACGCCATGGCCGCCTCGTAGGGCTCGAAGCCCTCGACAGCGCCGCCGATCGCCAGCCTGACCTCCGCGCCCGGCGCGGTCGCCACCGCCTCGGCCAGACCCTTCACCCGCGCCTCGCCGATCACCGCCCTGGCCTCGCAGTCGCGCAGGATGTAGCCGATCTCGTCGGTCGTCAGGTGCCAGTTGACCGGCGTCAGCCGCAGGCCGCCGCGCAGGGTGGCGGCAAGCACCTCGACAAACTCCACCCGGTTGGAGCAGACCAGGGCCACGCTGTCGCCGGCCGTCAGCCCCCGCGCCCGCAGCAGCCGGACCAGCCGGTTGGCCCGCGCGTTGACCGCCGCGAACGAATGCTCCGTCCCGTCCGGATCGACCACGCATACCGCGTCCGGCTGCAGGTCAGCCCATACCGCCAGCTGCATCCCCTGCAGGGCGGCGGCGTCCATGCGCTCCATCAGCGCCTGATCGATCCCGTCGGCGTCCATCTGTCTCTCCCACCCTGTGAAGGGGTTCGGCGCGCCGACTGTGCCGCCGCCTGCGCCTGCCTCAAGTCTGGGCCATTCGAACGTGGTTTCGCAATCGCTCAAACGACTGTTTCGCCACTTGCCCGCGATGCGGCTATAGAGGGGCCATGTCCGCCCTCGTCCTTTTCTCCGGCGGCCAGGACAGCGCCGTCTGCCTGGCCTGGGCCCTGGCCCGCTTCGACCGTGTCGAAACCATCGGCTTCGACTACGGCCAGCGCCACAGGGTCGAGCTGGAGGTGCGCCAGACGTTTCTGGGCAAACTCGCAGACGCCTACGAGCCTGCCGTCACCCGGCTTGGCGGCGATCACCTGCTCGACCTGTCGGTGCTCGGCGCGATCAGTGACACGGCCATGACCCAGGAGACGCAGATCGCCTTCAACGCGTCCGGCCTGCCCAACACCTTCGTCCCCGGTCGCAACCTGCTGTTCCTGACCTTCGCCGCCGCCGTCGCCTATCGCCGGGGCATCAAGCACCTGGTCACCGGCGTCTGCGAGACCGACTATTCCGGCTATCCCGACTGCCGCGACGACACCATCAAGGCCCTGCAGGTGGCGGTGAACCTCGGCACCGAGAGCCGCTTCGTCATCGACACCCCGCTGATGTGGATCGACAAGGCCGCCACCTGGGCGATGGCCGAAGACCTGGGCGGCGCCCCCCTGGTCGACCTCATCGCTGAGGACACCCACACCTGCTACCTCGGCGACCGCACGAAGAGGCATCCGTGGGGCTACGGCTGCGGAACCTGCCCGGCCTGCGACCTGCGGAGCGCGGGCTACGCCAATTGGATCGAAGGGCGCTGAAGCAAGCGGGGACACATTAGAATCGCCGATTCAATGTGTCCGCGCTTCACCTCTATTTCCCGGTGAACACCGGCGGCCGCTTCTCCAGAAAGCTGGCCACCCCCTCCTTGTGATCCTCGGTCTTCATCAGGGCCCGGATCGTCTCGATGGCCCAGCCGCCCAGATCGCGCGGATCGCCATAGGTCCCGCGTCGCAGACCCTCCTTCATGTAGCGCAACGCCAGCGGCGGATTGACCGCGATCCGCGCCGCCAGGGCCTTCGCGCGGACCATCAGCTGATCATGCGGCGTCACTTCGCTGACCAGGCCGATGCGCAGCGCCTCGGCGGCGTCGATCACATCGCCGGTAAACAGCAGCTCGGCCGCCTTGGCCGGCCCGACGATCGACGGCAGCCGGTAGAAGCCGCCCACATCGCAGACCAGCCCCCGCTTGATGAACAGCTCGGCGAACTTCGCCTTCTCCGAGCAGATGCGGATGTCGGCATAGAGGGCCAGCTCCATGCCCCAGCCGACCGCCGCCCCGTTGACCGCCGCGATCAGCGGCTTGTCGCATTCCAGCGCCGCCATGGCCGCCGGGGTCGGCTTATGGCGCACGACCGGGGTCGTATCCGCCGAAACCGCCTTCGGCCCCGCCATGATCTCGCGCACATCGTCGCCGCTGCAGAAGGCCGGATCCGCCCCCGTGACGATGACGCACCGCGCCTCCACGTCCGTCACCGCCTTGCGCAGATAGGCCTCCAGCCTGGCGTAGGCGTCCCAGTTCAGGGCGTTGCGCTGCTCCGGCCGGTTGAGCGTGATGATCGCGACATGGCCCTCGACCACGTAGGTAACGGTTTCCGGGGTTACGGTTTCCTCGGCCATCTTCGGGCTCCTCCCATGTCTGCGAAGACAATCCTTGAGGCGCCCATGGGGAAAGCGAGCATCTTCTCATCACAAGAGGAATCGTCATGACCGCCAACGCCCCGCCCGTCCGAGACGTCGTCCCCGCCCACTGGTTCGATCCGGCCCCGCTGGAGGCCTGGCTGACCCGCGAGGTCGAGGACTTCGGGACCGGCATGCAGGTCCACCAGTTCCAAGGCGGCGCCTCCAACCCGACCTTCCTGCTGACCACCCAAACCTCGAACGGCGAGCACCTCTACGTCCTGCGCAAGAAGCCGCCGGGCGTGCTGCTGGCCAGCGCCCACCAGGTCGACCGCGAGTACAAGGTTATGAAGGCGCTCGACGGCCTGATCCCGGTGCCGAAGATGCGGGCCCTCTGCACCGACGAGAGCGTCATCGGCACGTCCTTCTACGTCATGGACTATCTGGAGGGCCGCATTTTCCGCGACGCCACCCTGCCGGACCTCAGCCCCGCCGACCGCGCCGCCGTCTATGATGACCTGAACGCGACCTTGGCCAAGCTGCATCAGGTCGACTACGTCGCCGCCGGCCTCGAGGATTTCGGCCGCGCCGGCGGCTATTTCGAACGCCAGGTCTCCCGCTGGACCAAGCAGTACCGCGGCGCCGAGACGGAAACGATCCCCGAGATGGAAGCCCTGATCGAGAAGCTGCCGGCCCGGATCCCGGCCGACGACAGTGTCTCCATCGCGCATGGGGACTACCGGCTGGAAAACGTCATGTTCCACCCGACCGAGCCGAAACTGATCGCCGTCCTCGACTGGGAGCTGTCGACCATCGGCCATCCCATCGCCGACATCGCCTACAACGCCTTCCTCTGGCGCTCGACCTCACAGAGCTGGGGCAGCCTGGTCGGGGTCGACTTCGCGGCCAGCGGCATCCCCACCGAGGCCGACTACGTCGCCGCCTACTGCCGCCGCACCGGCCGGGACAGCATCGGCGACTGGCCCTTCTACATGGCCTTCGGCATCTTCCGCCTGGCCTCGATCAGCCAGGGCGTCTACCGCCGCGTCCTCTCCGGCCAGGCGGCCAGCGAACGCGCCGCAGAGAACGGCACGCCGATGCTGGCGGCCCAGGCCCTGGCCATCCTCGAAGGACGGGATTGATCGAACGGCGATCCGGGCGTTTACTCCTGTGATCCGGGGAGATCGCCATGCGCAAACTACTGACCCTGTCGTCCCTGGCGCTGTGTGCGGCGACGCTGTTCGCCGCCCCGGCGTTCGCCCAGGACGAGGCAGCGGGCGAGGTCGTCGTCTCGAGCACGCCGCGGGGCGGATGGCCGATCCCTGACGATGCGATCACGCTGGTTAGCCTGGCCGCGCAGACCCCGTCGGACGGCGAGGCGCTGTCGCCGGGCGTTGAGGACGAAATCATCATCGCCTGCCTGCGCCTGCCCACGCTTGCCGACCTCTCCAAGGAACGTTGGAACGACGTCCACCGCCGCTATCCCGGCCGCCGGGGTCAACCGATCCGGCGCAGCTGATGGCGACTTTCCCGAAGATCACCGGACCCTGCCCCTACAAGCTCCCCCTGTCGGCATTGCTCGACAGCCGCAAGGGTCGCGAGCGGGCAGGCGGCTGACGCGGCAAAATCATTTGGCAGCCCGCGCGCCATAACGCACTGTGCCCTCCGCCAAGGCCGCCAGAGCCTTCGCCGCACCAGCATTGGGGATACCAAGATGAAATCGCTCGCCCTCGCGCTCGCCCTCCTGGCGACCGCCGCCGCTCCCGCCGCCCTTGCCGCCGAGGCTCCGGCCGCCGCCAAGGCCGCCTGGTCGGTCGCCACCACGCCGCTCGGCGACCTGATCGCCAACCCGGACACCAAGGCCGTGCTCGAAAAGCACATCCCGGGGATCAGCGCCAATCCGGAAATCGAGCCGGTCAAGGGCCTCAGCCTGAAGGCCATCCAGTCCTTCGCTCCCGACCGCCTGCCCGACGCCCTGCTGGCCGCCATCGACGCCGACCTGGCCAAGGTCCCGGCCAAGCCCGCCAGCTGAGCCGGCTCCGGTGACGGTCTCGCCAAGCGTGACCGTCACCGGGATGACGGCCTCGCGGCGGCGAGATTTAAGGCCTTCCGTTTCCAACTGAAACCGGACTGGCGCAAATCCGCCCCGCGCCGACGGCACGGATCGAGCCTTAGTTCTCGATCCGGGGCCGTCCATGATCCGCCATCGCCTTCTCGCCGGCGCCGCCGCGACCCCGCTGCTGCTGCTCGGGCTCCCGGCTGTGGCCGAAACCACCATCAGCAATGAACGCACCACCCCCGTCGCCACCTCGACGGCCAACAGTGGCGCGCCCGACAATCTCCTCATCGACGAGGACGGCTCTATCGTCCTGACCACCGCCGGCCCGGCGATCACCGTCGACAGCAACAGCACCGCCACCAATGAGGGCGAGATCGAGATCGAGGCGGTCGACGGCGCCATCGGCATCCAGGTCAACGGCGGGCTCACCACCACCGTCTCCAACGAAGGGACCATCACCCTCGAGGACGGCTTCGACGAGACTGACGAAGACCTGGACACCGACGACGATGGCGACCTCGACGGCGACTTCGCCACCGGGACGGGCCGCTACGGCATCCGGGTCAGCGGCCCGGGCACGGTGACCGGCGACATCAGCTCCTCCGGCGCCATCACCGTCGAGGGCAACGACAGCTTCGGCATCAGTCTGGAATCGGCGCTGGACGGCAACCTGATCGCCGGGGCCGTCAACGTGCTGGGCGATCGGGCGGTCGGAATCAACATCGCCGCACCGGTCAGCGGACGGATGGAGTCCGGCGGGTCCGTGATCGTTCAGGGCGAAGGCGCCGTCGGCATCGATGTCGCCGCGGAGGTCGGGGCCGTGCATCTGCAAAGCGCGATCTCGGCGACCGGCTATCGCTACACCGCCCGCTCCAGCACGCAGGAGGGACTTGATGCGCTCGACGCGGATGACCTGCTGGCGGGCGGCCCGGCGGTCCGGATCTCCGCCAGTGTCGCCGGCGGTGTTCTGCTGGAGTCGGCGCCCAGCACCACCACGGACTTCGACAGCGACGGCCTGCAGGACACCCTCGACGACGATGACGACGGCGACGGCATCCTCGACGATGACGACGACGACAACGACAACAACGGCATCACCGACGACGACTACGACGACGACGGCAAGGACAACGACAGCGACGATGACGACGACAACGACGGCATCGACGACGATGACGACGAGGATGACAACGGCGACGGCATCCTCGATGACGACCTCGATCAGGACGGTCGCAGCGATTCGCTCGAGGGAACGGCCTCGCTCTATGTCTACGGCGGGGCGCCGGCCCTGGCGGTCGGCTCGGACAGCCAGGCTGTCACCATCGGCCGGGTCGGCACGGGCGAGGACGCCTACGGCCTGATCAATCGCGGGTCGATTTCCGCGGACGGTGTCTACGACGGGGTCAGCGCCACGGCGGTCAAGATCGGTGGCGATAACGGCCTGGCGACCGTGATCGAGGGCGGCCTCCTGCAGGACGGCTCGATCACCGCCTACAGCTACGCCGCCGACGTCCAGGCCCTGCATCTGACGGGCGGCGCCGTGCTCGACACCCTGATCAACAACGGCACAATCTATGTTGGACAGGTCTCGACCTCGGCGGCTCTGGCCGACGAGGAGGCCTTCGACGCCATCGCCCTGCGCATCGATGCCGGAGCCACCCTGCCGAGCATGACAAATACAGGCAGTTTGTTTGCTTATGTCAGAGGCGAGACCAGCACCGCCATCGGCGTGCTCGACGCCTCGGGAACCCTGGCCAGCCTGACCAACAGCGGCTCGATCACCGCCTACATCCTCGCCACCGATGATGAGGACGACACCGACGACGACAACGAGGATACCGACGACGAGACCATCACCGGCCAGGCCGTGGCCCTCGACCTGCGGGCCAATACCGGCGGTGTCACCATCCTGCAGCAGGCGCAGGCCCCGGACCGCGACGCCGACGGCTTCACCGACGATGTCGATGCCGACGACGATGGCGACGGTGTGATCGACGCAGAGGACGATGACGCCGACAACGACGACATTGTCGACAGCGAGGACGATGAGGACCTCTATGACGCCGATGGCGATGGCCTCATCGACAACCAGGAGCCCTCGATCGGCGGCGCCATCCTGCTGGGCTCAGGCGATGACAGCCTGACGGTGCTGGACGGCACGGTCGCCGGCGACATCAGCTTCGGGGACGGCGCCGACAGCTTCACCCTCGGCTCCACCGACCGGGCCGCCCAGGCGATCGGCGACCTGACCGACAGCGACGGGCGGCTCGTCATCGACCTGGTGAACGGCGAGCTGACGGTCACCAATAATGCGGCCATCACCGCCACCAGCCTGTCGGTCGGCGCCCGGGGCGTTCTGACGGTTACCGCCGACCCCGATACCAACACCGTCACCAGCTTCCGGGTCGCTTCGGCCACCCTCGAAAGCGGGGCCCAGCTCGGCCTGGCTCTCGACAGCCTGCTGCCCGACAGGACGCGGTACACGATCATCCAGACCGACGCCGGCGGGCTGTCGGCCTCCGGGCTGATCAGCAGTCTCGATGGCGTCTCGCCCTACCTCTATGTGGTCACCGCGGCCGCCGATGAGGCGGCCGGCGGCGTCTACATCGACGTTCGCCGGCGCACGGCGACGGAGATGGGGCTGACCGAGAACCAGACGCTGGCCTTCGACGCCGTCTATGCAGCCCTGGCCGGGGACGAGGATATCGAGGACGCCTTCCTCGCCGCCCAGGAGCAGGATGACTTCCTGCATCTCTACCAGCAGATGCTGCCCGACCAGGGTGAGGGCCTGTTCTCGACCCTCGATCTGCTCAGCCGCACCACCGCGCGGCTGACCGCCACCCGCCCGACCACCGGCGGCGACATCTATGGTCCCGACAGCGCCTGGGTGCAGGAGATCAATACCGGTGTCGTGCGCCAGGCGGGGAATACGGCGGGCTCTGAAACCAAGGCCTTCGGTTTCATCGCCGGCTACGAAAGCCTGGAAACAGACGGCGGGGCGCTCGGCGCCACCCTGGCCTTCGTCGCCGCGGAGGAACGCGACGACATCGCCCAGATCGGCGAGGAAACCAGCGTCTCTCTGCTCGAGGCCGGGGTCTACTGGCGCGGGCAGATGGGCGGGCTGTCGTTCAACCTGCGCGGCTCGGCCGGCTATGCCTGGCTGGACGGCGACCGGGTGTTCATCGACCCCGATACCTCGCTGGTGGTCAACGCCGACTCCGAATGGGGCGGCTACACGCTCGGCGGCAGCGCCGGCGTCAACTACGAGGCGCGCCTCGGCCGCTTCTACCTGCGCCCTTCGGCCAGTTTCGACTACCTCAGCTTCAACGAGGGCGAGCGGAGCGAGGGCGGCGGCAGCGACGCCTTCGACCAGACGGTCCAGGCCCGTCGATCCAGCCGGCTGTCGGCCGGCGGCGAGATCGCCTTCGGCGCCACCTACGGCCGCGAGGTCTGGTGGCGGCCCGAGGTGCGGCTGGGCTATCGCCAGACCCTGGCCGGGGAGGTGGGCGACACCGTCTTCCGCTTCACCGGCGGCCAATGGGTCACCCTGCCGGCTTCCGCCCCGGGCGAGGGGGCGGCGGTCTTCGGCTTCTCCCTGAAGACCGGCTCACCGACCTCCTACGTGGCCATCGAGGGCGAGTACGAGGCGGCTGAAAGCGAGGACCGCTACAGCCTGATGCTGGCCGGACGGGTGATTTTCTAGGGTTCGCTCCCCCCGGAAAAGTCTCGGAGCCACGGCGCCCTGCCCCGCTTTTCGGCCTCCGTTGCGGCCTGAAACATGGTCCGCTTCTGGCAGCGGAAGCTTGCACCGGGCAATTCCGGCGCGGCGCCGCAGGCTCCCCTGCGGACGCCTCCTCAAGAAGGAGACATCCATGTCCCTTTCGATCTCGGGAAGCTCCGGCTTCCTCCAGGCCCAGCAGGCGATGTTCGCCAAGCTGGACCTCAACACCGACGGCGCCCTTTCCGCCGACGAGTTCACCGCAATAGGGCAGAATATGCCGCCGCAGGAGGGCGCCCGGCAATTGAAGGGCGGCGGCGGATTTCAGGGTTTCAGTGCTGAAACACTGAGCGCGCTGATGGGCGTCCAGCAGACGAGCCACGCCGACCGGGCCGCCGAGATCTTCGCCGGCGCTGACGCCGACGGCGACGGCAGCCTGACGGCTGAGGAACTGTCCGCCGACATGGCCGCCCATGCCCCACCGGGCGCTGCGGGAACCGACAGCGCTTCCCGCGCCGCCGATATGCTCAGCGCCGGCGACACCGACGGTGACGGGTCTCTCTCTGCCGAGGAGTTCACAGCCATGAAGCCGCAGGGTGGTCCGCCGCCTGGCGGCCCGCCGCCGTCCGGCTCGGCGTCGGGTGAAGCCGAGGAAGAAAGCTACGACGCCGCCGACACCAACAAGGACGGCACGGTGTCGATGAGCGAGCTGCTCGCCTCGCTGCAATCGAGCAATGAGGTCGCGGCCGGCTTCTCCAGCGAGGTGTCCGACCTGATGAGCAAGCTGCTCGAAAAGCTGCAGGCCGATGTTGCGTCCTCGACGGAGTCCGTGACGGCCTGATCTTCCCATGCCGGGCAAAACGCCCGGCTCTTCTGAAAAAAGACGCCGTCCTCCCGGGGTTGGGCCAGGATCGACGCTTGGCGGGACCTGGTGAGGCAAGCCTGCGGCGGGGCGACCGGGGGGAGGGATATGGCCGCCGCGCCGAAGCCTGGGCGACGCTCGCCGCCCGGCGGGGCTTTGGTGAGGCGCCGCCATGACCGGCAGGTTTCAAAATGGCCAGGCGGCGGCTTTTCGGACGCCATTTCGACATTGTGGCAACGCTGAATTTCGATGGACACAGTTGGCTGCCAGGGAGCCCTGATGCACGCTCTTGCCAAAGTTCCGGAACGCCGGATCCTCGTCGTCGACGACGACACAGAACTTCGCGACCAGATCATCGGATACCTTCGCGAGCATGGCTACGAGGCTCGCGGCGCCAGGGACGGGATCGAGATGCAGCGCCTGCTGGATGCCGGCGTCGCGGACCTTGTCGTCCTGGATGTGATGATGCCCGGCGAGGACGGCCTGTCGCTGTGCAAGCGGCTCTCGGCGGAGGGCCGGCGCGGCATCATCATGCTCAGCGCCATGGGTGAGGAGGTCGACCGGGTGCTGGGCCTGGAGCTTGGGGCGGACGACTACCTGGCCAAGCCCTGCAGCCCCCGTGAGCTGCTGGCCCGGGTGCGGGCGGTGTTCCGCCGCCTGGAGGAAACCTCGACCGCCCCCAGGCCGCGCGGCGCCATCTATCGCTTCGCCGAATTCCAGCTCGACACCGGCCGCCGCCGGCTGCGCGCCCCGACCGGGACCACCATCCTGCTGACCTCCGGTGAGTACGCCCTGTTGCAGGCCCTCCTTGAACGGCCCCAGTCCATCCTGTCCCGGGACCGGCTGCTGGACGTGGCTCGCGGTGACCACAGCGACGTCTTCGACCGCGCCGTCGACGTGCAGATCTGCCGCCTGCGCCGCAAGCTTCACACCTTCGCCGACGGCGAGTTGATCAAGACCATCCGCGGCGTCGGCTATGTTCTCGACGTTGCCGTCTCCCGTTCGTGAAGCGTCTGTCCCGGATTCCGATCGGCGTTCAGCTGGTCGCCCTGCTCGTCGCCGGCCTTCTCGTCGCCCAGGCCATCAACATCCTGGTCCTTTTCGCCCTGCCGCCGCCCGAGCCGGTGCTCTATCGCCTGTCGGAGGTGGCCACCGCGCTCAAGGGCGGATCGCTGGCGGCCCGCGACGGCCGGCCCATGGTCCGCACCACGGCGACGGTCCCGCCTCCGCCGAAATCGTCCCTCGACGACATGGCGATGGTCACCCAGGTCGTGCTGGCCGAGACCCTCGGCCGGCCGGTCGCCGATGTGCGGCTCTATCCGGCCAACCGCGCCCCCTTCTTCGGCATGATGAACCGGCGCAGCTTCGGTCTCCCGCTGGGGGAGGGACCGCCGCGGCGTGAGCCTCCGTCGTTCGGGCGCGGCCGGGGGTTCGGTCCGGGCGGCCCACCGCCGGACGATCGGATGATGACCGGCGCACGCCCCCGGCCGGGCGACCTGGCGGTGTTCGGCGACTTCACCGCCGCCCTGCGCAATCCCTCCGGCGGCTGGACGGTGATCATCTCGACGCCCGAGCCCTTCCCCAATGACTGGCAGCGCCGGGCCCTGCTCTGGTTGCTCGCCTGCTTCCTGCTGGTCGCCCCGGCCGGCTATCTGTTCGCCCGCCGCATCACCGCCCCGCTGAAGCGGTTCTCGCAGGCCGCCGACCGGCTCGGCCGCGATCCCATGGGCCCGGAAATGTCGCTGCGTGGCCCCGCTGAACTGGGCGCCGCCGCCGAGGCCCTCAACCAGATGCAGTCGCGCCTGCGCCGCTTCATCAGCGACCGCACCGCCATGGTCGGGGCCATCAGCCACGACCTGCGCACCCCCCTGGCCCGCATCCGCTTCAAGCTGGAAGCCGCCTCGCCGGAGCTGAAGACCGCCATCCTCTCCGACATCGGCCAGATGGAACAGATGATCGAGGGTGTCCTGGCCTTCATCCGCGACGAGACCCTGCCGCGCCGCCGCGAGCGTCTTGACCTCCTCTCCCTGGTCGAATGCGTGGTCGACGACAGCGCCCTGGTCGGCGCCGACGTCGTGCTGGATGAGGACAGCCTGTCAGTGATCGTCGAGGGCGACCCGTCCGGCCTGCAGCGCCTGTTCGGCAATCTCGTCGACAACGCCATCAAGTACGGCGGCTCGGCCCGGGTCCGCGTCGGTCGCGAGGGCGACATGGCGGTAGTGCTGATCGACGACAGCGGCCCCGGCCTGCGCGGCGAGGACCTGCTGCGCGCCTTCGACCCCTTCTACCGCGCCGACAGCTCCCGAAACCTTGACCAGGGCGGCGTGGGCCTGGGCCTGCCCATCGCCCGGGCCACCGCCCGCGGGCACGGCGGCGAAGTCGTCCTGCGGCCGCAAGCGGTCGGCCTGCGCGCCATCGTCACCCTGCCGATCGCTCCGAACTGATGTCGATGGCGTGAAACTGCAGCGATAGCGCCGTCAGCGGGGTGTCAGGCCACCCGTCTGCCGCAGGCCTTCGAACAGCCCGATCCCGGCGCTGACCGACAGGTTCATCGACCGCGCCCCGGGCCGCAGCGGGATCACCACCCGGGCGTCGGCGGCCGCATGAACCTGGTCCGGCGCCCCGGCCGTCTCGCTGCCGAACAGCAGGGTATCGCCCGCCTCGAACGCAAAGACGTCCAGCGGCGTCGCCCCCTTGGTGGTGAACAGGATCAGCCGGCCCGGCCCCCGCGCCGCCTGGAACGCGTCCCAGTCCTGGTGCCGGGTCATGTGGCTCAGCGGACCATAGTCGAGGGCGGCGCGCTTCATGGCGCGATCATCAAAGGCAAAGCCGACCGGCTCGATGACATGCAGTTCGATATCGAAACAGGCCGACAGCCGGATACAGGCCCCGACATTCTGGGGGATCTGCGGGTGGAACAGGGCCAGGCGCATCGGCGGTCTACAGACCCGCCGCCAGTGCGATCCGCATCAGTTCGGCCATGTTCCGCGCGCCGGTCTTGGTCATCATGTTGGCGCGGTAGATTTCCACGGTCCGGGCGCTGATCTGAAGTTCGAAGGCGATCACCTTGTTGGCCTTGCCGGCCACCACCCCGGCGAGGACATCCCGTTCCCGCGGCGACAGGCCGGCGAGCCGGTCGAGCGCATCCTGGCGGGCCTGATCACCGCCCGGCGTCGGCTGGCTGATCGCGGCCTTGATGGCGCGGATCAGGACCTCGTCCGAGAAAGGCTTCTCGATGAAGTCGGCGATGCCGGCCTTCATCGCTTCCACGGCCAGGGGGATGTCGCCATGCCCGGTCATGACAATGATCGGCAGGCCGAAGCCCTGTCCGGTCAGATGCCGCGCCAGCTCGACCCCTGACATCCCCGGCATGCGGACATCGGTCAGCACACAGCCCTCGCCGGCGATGGGCAGGGCCGAGAGGAAGGCGTCGGCGGACTCGTGCAGGACTGGAGTGAACCCGCTCACCTCCAGCAGGAAAGCCAGGGAGTCGCGCATCGCCTCGTCGTCGTCGACGACATGGACAGAGGGCTTAGTGGTCATGTCGGTCTTCATGGTCAGCCAGCGGAAGGGTAAAGGCGAAGGTGGCGCCGCCCTGGGGATTGTCATCCACCCAGATGCGGCCGCCCTGGGCCTCGACGATGGTCCGGCAGATCGACAGGCCGACGCCCATGCCCTGTGCCTTGGTCGTGACGAAGGGCTGGAACAGGCGCTCGCGCACGTCCGGACTGACCCCGGGCCCGCTGTCGACCACCTTGATCATCACCATCCCCTCCTCGCCCGGCCCGACCGAAACCGTGAGATCTTTTCGCTCCCCATCCGCCATCGCGTCGAGGGCGTTGCGGATCAGGTTCAGGGCCACCTGCTGGACCTGGATCTTGTCGACGATGACAGGACCCAGGTCGCGGGCGAACTTGAGTGACACGCGATATCCCTTCTGGCGGGCCCCGACCAGAGCCAGGGCGCTGGCCTCCTCCATCAGTTTCGCGGGGTCTTCAAGGGTGTGCTCGGTCTCGCCCTTGGCAACGAACTCCCTCAGGCGCTTGATGATGTCGCCGGCCCGAAGCGCCTGGTCCGCCGCCTTGTCCAGAACAGTGCTCAGTCGTTCGATATCCGGCTGGTCGCCCGACAGAAGGGTCACCGAGCCCTTGAGATAGCTGGCGATCGCCGACAGCGGCTGGTTCAGCTCATGAGCCAGGGACGAGGCCATCCCGCCCATGGCGGTCAGGCGGGAGACATGGACCAGTTCCGACTGCAGTTCCTGCAGCCGGCGCTCCTGGTCGCGGTGTTCGGTCAGGTCGCGGACGAAGCCGGTGAAGAACCGGTCGTGGCCGACCACGGCCTCGCCGACCGACAGTTCCATTGGAAAGGTCGTGCCGTCCTTTCGCTCGCCCACCACGATGCGGCCGATGCCGATGATCCGCCGCTCTCCGGTGGTCAGGTAGCGGGTCAGGTAGCCATCGTGCTCGGTTCGATAGGGCTGCGGCATCAGTATGTCGACGTTGCGCCCGACCGCTTCGTCCGGCGTCCAGCCGAACAGGCCCACGGCGGCGGCGCTGAACGAGCGCATAACGCCGCGCTCGTCGATGACGATCATGGCCTCGGGCACGGTGGCGAGAATGGATTCCAGCTGAGCCTGCTGGGATGCGGCGGATCGCGAGCGGTGTCGCAACCGGTCACCGCCGTAGGCGATCATCGGCCCCAGAATCAGAAAGGCGGCGGCATCGATGATGTTGGCGGGGCTGGAAACCAGCGCGTCGCGTTGAAAGAGGAGACTGATCCCCAGCCCGAAGCCCGTGGCCAGCAATCCCGGGCCCCAACCCCCGAAACCCGAGGCGACCAGCACCGCCGGGACATAGATGATGAACAGGGCATGGTCGCCCAGCCATGGGGCCAGCAGGGCGCGCGCGCCCAGGGTCAGCAGGGCGCCAAGGACAGCGGCTCCATAGCCGAACCGACCGTCGGCGTCGGCTTCGCTCCAGTCCGGCCAGGCTTTGGCTGAAAACACCCTGTCCCCGAGTTCCTACGGCGCCCTTCGAGGACCCCGTTACAACCTAACACGGTGGTGCAGACTTTGATCCGCCGTAGTCAACGGCTGCCCGACGAATCCGGGATGCCCTCGCTTCGGACCCTCTGGATCAGGTTTCGACCAGGCAGGCGAGGCCCGTCGCGTTCCGGACCTCGAAGCGACGGCAGCCCAGGAAGCGGACAAGGCCTTCAGTCTGCAGCTGGGTCACCATGCGCGACACGGTTTCGATGGTCAGGCCGAGATAATCGGCCATGTCCTGACGGCCCATCGGCAGTTCGGCGACCTCGCCGCGAAAGCGCCGGGCGATGTCGAGCAGGAAGCTGGCCACCTTCTCGCAGGCCGACTTGCGGCCCAGCAGCATCACATGCTCCTGGGTGCGTTGCAGCTCACGGGCGGTCTCCGCCCAGATCAGCCGCTCGATCTTCACGCCCTCGTCGCCGTAGAGCTTGAGGGCCGACTTGCGGATCACCTGGATCTCGCAGCAACCCAGCGCCTCGGCCGAGAAGCGGTGGACGGGGCCGGCCTCGAGGCCGATCAGGTCGCCGGCGTAGTAGAAGTCGCCGATCTGGCGGCGGCCGTCGCTCAGCAGGCGGGTGGTGCGGACCGCGCCGCGAATGACGCGGTAGAACATGTCCGCATCCTCGTCCTGGGCGTAGATCTCCTCGCCCGGACTGAACGTCATGCGCACGCCGATATGACCCAGGGCATCAATCGGCTGCTGGGGTGCGGCGAGGGACGGGCTGAGGCTGAGGGCGGTCATCGGTAATTCCCCATTGGCGATGGTCAATCGCTAGGGCCGACGGCGAGATCGCGAAATTCGTGGCTGGCGCCTAAGGGGGGGCGCTTAAGGGAAGATACCTATGCGGCGAGGAGGTCCCGTTCCCGCCTTGGGACCATCTTCCGGCTCACGCGCGCCGGCGCATTGACACTGATCAAGGCGGGGCGGGAAAATGGCGTCTGTTGTCTGTTGCGATCATCCCGCGCCGAGGAGCCGACGAATGAGCAAGCCCCTGAACATCATCCGGGCGGCGGCCGCGATCTGTCTGGCTGCGGGGGTCCTTTTGTCGGCCTGCGCCTCGGCAGACCCCTCGCCTCAGCCCCAGGCGGCGGTCGAAACCCCCGTCGGACCTGACGTCCGCATCGCTGGCGGACTGGCCCTGGCGCAGCGCGCCTGCGCCGCTTGTCATGCGGTAGAGGCGGGCGCGGACAGCCCCCGCCCGATGGCTCCGCCGTTCCCACGGCTCGCTGCCCGCCTGTCCGGACCGAGACTTGAAGAGAGCCTGACCATGGTCTCGGACCTCGGCCATGGAGAGATGCCGCCAGCCCGGCTCGAGGAGGCCGAACTGAGGGATCTCGCCGTTTATATCGACAGCCTCGATTGACCAGGATCAAGGCCGGCGTCCCCAGGACAGAAATAATCCTCCGAAACGGAGGAGCGACCCAATGACTTACCGCGACATCCTGGTGCAGGTGAACGAGACCGCGCAGTCCCGGCCCCGTGCGGTCGCCGCGGCCGAACTGGCCCGGCGTTCGGGCGGCGTCATCACGGGCGTCTTCCTGCGGTCCGAATTCCTCAACGACGTGATGGCGACGGAGGTGCTGGCCTATATGTCGCCGCCCGATATCGATGCCTTGCTGAAGGGGCACGCCAAGTCGGTCGACGAGGCGGCCGAGGCCGCCCGCGAGACCTTCGAGGCCGCCGCCGCCGAGGCCGGGGTGCGCTCCGAGTGGCTGACCATCGGCGGCGACAACAACGCCACCCTCACCGCCTGCGCGCGGCGCGCCGACCTGGTGGTGCTGCCGCCGGTTGTCGCGGTCAGCATGGCGCGCTGGAAGTACTCGGCCGGCGACCTGGCCATGGCCACGGGCGGTCCAGTGCTGGTCGTCGGCGATGATGGCTGCGCCCCGGACTTCGGGCGCCGCGTCCTGGTCGCCTGGAATGGCTCGCGGGAATCGGCCCGCGCCCTGCGGGACGCCTGGCCCGTGCTGATGAAGGCCGAACAGGTCGATGTTGTGGTCGTCTCGCCGTCGGGCGATGGCGGCCCTGATGGCCGACTGCAGCGGCACCTGGAACATCACGGCTGCAAGGCCAGCATCATCCTTGACCGCAGCCGGGATGAGGACGCTGTCGAAGTGCTTCGCCGTCAGGCCAGGGACCTGGGCTCCGACCTGCTGGTCATGGGTCTGTTCGGCCGCCCGCGTGTCCAGGAACTGATCCTCGGCGGGGTCAGCCGCGACCTGCTCGGCGCGCCGCCCATCCCGCTGCTGATCTCGCATTGACCGGGGGGGCGGTCCTGGCCTGTCAGGCGATCCCGAAGCCTGGTTTTGACGGCGATCAAGGCGGTATCGCCCGGCCCGGACCATATGGGCAGGGAACGATCAGCAAGGAGTGCGACGTGAAGGGATTCGTCGACAGCATCGAGGACCTGGCGGACGCCAACGAGGCCTTCCGCAGGGTTCTGTATACCGGTCGCCATCTGCAGCTGGTCATGATGCGCCTGCTTCCGGGCGAGGAGATCGGGCTGGAGACGCATCTCGAGCACGACCAGTTCTTCCAGTTCATCGACGGCGAAGGTGCGGTCATCATCGACGGTCTCCGCACGCCGGTCGAGGACGACTCGGCTGTACTTATTCCGGCAGGCGCCCGGCACAACATCGTCAATACCGGCGCCGAACCGCTGAAATTCTACTCGCTCTACGGTCCGCCCGAGCATCGCGACGGCCTGGTGCACGACACCTATGCCGACGCCGCCCGCAGGCCGGAGCCCTTCGACGGCCGGCGCTCCGAATAGCGCCAGCCGAGCCTGAACAAGACACTCATGCAGACGTGATGTGGAGCCGACGCCGGCCTGCGAACCTGGACGGCATCGCCGTCCGGGCGGTGCGGATCAGGCGGATAGTCGGGCGCGCAGCAGCATGCCGCCGCCCACCAGGGCGGCCAGGCTGGCAAGGACCGCCGGATAGCACAGCGGGCAGTGCGCGAGCGTGCTCGGCGTCGTGGTGCACAGCTCGGCGGCGGTCGTCGTGATCTGGTAAATCCAGAACCACAGCACCCCGGCCGTGATGGCGAACAGGCCGGTCGCCAGTTCGAGAATTTCTCTGCCTGTGGCGCTGGGTTCGGTGATGGCGCGCGTCATCGATCTGTCCTCGTTCGAGGCCACTCTGAGCCGATCCGATCCTTTGGCCTTGATCCAGATCAAGGCGCCCGGGCCGCTCAGGCCTGATGAAGCGGCAAGCTTTCGGGGATTCTTCCATGTCCACTGCCCTTCTGGATCGCAACCGGTCGACGCCGGGCGCGGCTCTTCTGCTAGCCCTGACCGTCGTCGGCGGCCTGATCATGACGATAGCCGCCGGCCTGACTGATGACCCGCTGTTCCGGTTCCACAGTCTGGTCTTCGTCGCCGCCGCCGTTCTGGGCGGCTTTGCCCTCACGGCAGGCCTGAGTTCGGGTCAGCTACGGGACGAGCCGGACCGGTACATGGATGGCGTCATTCGCGCCGGCGTCATCGCCACCATGTTCTGGGGCGCGGTCGGCATGCTGGTCGGGGTGGTCATCGCCGCCCAGCTCAGCTGGCCGACCATCTTCTACTTCCCCGAGGCGGGCTGGCTGAACTTCGGCCGCCTGAGGCCGCTGCACACCTCCGGGGTGATCTTCGCCTTCGGGGGCAACGCCCTGATCGCTACCAGTTTCTGGGTCGTCCAGCGCACCTGCCGCGCCCGACTGGCCGGCGGCATCGCGCCCTGGTTCGTGTTCTGGGGCTACCAGCTGTTCATCATCCTGGCGGCCACCGGCTATCTGTCCGGCATCACCCAGTCGAAAGAATACGCCGAGCCTGAGTGGTACATCGACCTGTGGCTGACCATCGTCTGGGTCGCCTATCTGCTGGTCTTCCTGGGCACGCTCTGGAAGCGCAAGGAACCCCACATCTACGTGGCCAACTGGTTCTACCTGGCCTTCATCGTCACCGTCGCCCTGCTGCATGTGGTCAACAACCTCAGCCTGCCGATCGGCCTGCTGAATCACCGCAGCTACTCGCTGTTCAGCGGGGTGCAGGACGCCCTGACCCAGTGGTGGTACGGGCACAACGCCGTCGGCTTCTTCCTGACCGCCGGCTTCCTGGGCATGATGTACTACTTCGTGCCCAAGCGGGTTGACCGGCCGGTCTACAGCTACCGCCTGTCGATCGTGCACTTCTGGTCGCTGATCTTCATCTACATCTGGGCGGGTCCGCACCACCTCCACTACACGGCCCTGCCGCAGTGGGCCCAGACGCTGGGCATGACCTTCTCGATCATGCTCTGGATGCCCAGCTGGGGCGGCATGATCAACGGGCTGATGACCCTGTCGGGCGCCTGGGACAAGCTGCGCACTGACCCCGTCGTCCGCATGATGGTCGTCGCCATCGCCTTCTATGGCATGAGCACCTTCGAGGGGCCGGTGATGTCGATCCGGGCGGTCAACGCCCTGTCGCACTACACCGACTGGACCATCGGCCACGTCCACTCCGGGGCGCTCGGCTGGGTCGGCTTCATCAGCTTCGGGGCCATCTACTGCCTGGTGCCCTGGCTGTGGAAGAAGGAGAAGATCTTCTCCAACGCCCTCATCGAGTGGCACTTCTGGATCGCGACCACCGGCATCCTTCTCTACATCTGCGCCATGTGGGTGTCGGGCATCATGGAAGGCCTGATGTGGCGCGCCTACACGCCTGAAGGCTACCTGGCCTACAGCTTCATCGAGACCGTCTCGGCCAAGCATATCGAGAACATCATCCGCACCGTCGGTGGCCTGATGTTCCTGAGCGGCACGCTGATCATGATCTACAACCTGTGGCGCACGGTTCGTATGCCGTCCGTCCAGGGCGCGGAGGCGACTCCGGCCGCGCTCCCCGCCTCCGTGGCCGCGTAAGGGGAGGGGCCGACATGAAACTCTGGAAACACCACGGCAAGTTCGAGCGTCACTCGCTCATCCTGGTCATCGGCATCCTGCTGGTCGTCTCGATCGGCGGCCTGGTCGAGATCGCCCCCCTGTTCTGGTTGCAGAGCACGGTCGAGAAGGTGGAGGGCGTGCGCCGCTACACGCCCCTCGAACTGGCCGGCCGCGACATCTACATCCGCGAGGGCTGCTACGTCTGTCACAGCCAGATGATCCGCCCCCTGCGTGACGAGGTCGAACGCTACGGTCACTACAGCCTGGCGGCGGAGAGCATGTACGACCACCCCTTCCAGTGGGGATCGAAGCGGACCGGGCCGGATCTCGCCCGGGTCGGTGGCAAGTACAGTGACGGCTGGCACGTGGACCACCTTACCGACCCCCGCTCTGTGGTCCCGGAGTCGGTGATGCCGCCCTACGCCTTCCTGGCCGACAAGGACCTGCGGACGATCGACCTGCAGGCCAAGGTCGAGGCCATGACGCGGCTGGGCGTCCCCTACAGCCAGGCGGATATCGACGCCGTCCTTGTCGACGTCGAGGCCCAGGCCGATCCCTTCTCCAGCGACGCCGTCGCCTTGCGCAAGCGCTACGGCGCCAAGGTGGTCAACCGCGACTTCGATGGCCGGCCCGATCGGCTGACCGAGATGGACGCTCTGATCGCCTACCTCCAGATGCTCGGCGCCGGGGTCGATTTCAGCACCTACAAGGCCGGCGATCCGGCCAACAAGCGATAGGGCCCCACCATGACCTACGAAACCGTCTCCCGCTTCGCCCAGCAGTTCGGGCTGGTCTACTTCGGCCTGATTTTCCTGGCCGGAACTGTCTGGGCCCTGCTGCCCCGCCACCGTGACACCTATCGCGCCGCCGCCCGACTGCCCCTCGAGGAGAATGACCTATGAGCGGTCCGCACAAAGACGAAATCTCGGGAGTCGACACCACCGGCCACGAGTGGGACGGCATCCGCGAGCTGGACAACCCGCTGCCGCGCTGGTGGCTGTGGGTGTTCTACGCCTGCATCCTGTTCGCCATCGGCTACTGGCTCGTGATGCCGGCCTGGCCCGGCATCGGCAGCTACACCACGGGTCTGCTCGGCCGGTCCGACCGCGCCGACGTCGCCAAGGCGATGAAGGATCTCGACGCCCAGCGTGGCGAGGGCGCCCGGATCCTGCGCACCGCCAGCCTGCAGCAGATCGAGTCCGACCCCAAGCTCCAGGCCTACGCCCTGCAGGTCGGGACCTCGGTGTTCGGCGACAACTGCGCCACCTGCCACGGGGCCGGCGGCGCCGGCGGCAAGGGCTATCCCAACCTGCGGGACGATGTCTGGCTGTGGGGTGGTTCGCTCGACGACATCCATCACACGCTGACGGTCGGCATTCGCTCCGGCCATCCGGACACGCGCGTGTCGCAGATGCCGGCCTACGGCCGAGACGCGCTTCTGGACGCGGCCCAGATCAACGATCTGACCGAGTATGTGGTGAAGCTGTCTGGCCGCAAGGCGGACGGGCCGGCAGTGGCCCGCGCAGCTCCGCTGTTCGCAGCGAACTGCACGGCTTGCCACGGCCCGGCCGGCAAGGGCGACGTCAAGCAGGGCGCGCCTGACCTCACCGACGGCGAATGGCTGTACGGCTCCGACTATGCCGCCATCGCCGGCCAGATCACCAACGGTCGGGGCGGCGTCATGCCCACCTGGCAGGGTCGCCTCAGCCCGGAGACGATCAAGGCCCTGGCCGTCTACATCCACGCCAATGCCGGGGGTCAGGATAAATGACCGTCGTCATAGACCGGACCCGTTCACCCCATGACGACGGCGCGGCCCCCCGCGCCAATGGTCCGGTCTCCGCCGCCGCTCATGCCCGCCAGCAGGCGGGCAAGGGCGGCGGCGACCTCTACAAGCCCCGCACCCAGATCTATCCCAAACGCGTCAACGGCCGCTGGCGGATGGTCAAATGGGTGCTGATGGGCCTGATGCTGGCTGTCTACTACATCACCCCCTGGATCCGCTGGCATCGTCCAGGCGCCCTTCCGGACCAGGCGGTGCTGGTCGATTTCGACGGTGGCCGGTTCTACTTCTTCTGGATCCAGCTGTGGCCGCAGGAGGTCTACTTCATCACCGGCCTGCTGGTGATGGCCGCCCTGGCGCTGTTCCTGACCACGTCGCTGTTCGGGCGCCTGTGGTGCGGTTACGCCTGTCCCCAGACCGTCTGGACCGACCTGTTCATGATGGTCGAGCGTCGGTTCGAGGGTGACCGCAATGCCCGGATGAAACTCGACGCGGCGCCCTGGTCGTTCGACAAGGCCTGGCGCAAGATCGGCAAGCACGTCGTCTGGCTGGGCATCGCCTTCGGCACCGGCGGGGCCTGGATCTTCTACTTCCACGACGCTCCGACCCTGATCCGCGGCTTCTGGGTCGGCGAGGGCGCGATCACCGCCTATGTCAGTTGCGCCCTGATGACGGCCGCGACCTATGTGATGGCCGGCACCATGCGCGAGCAGGTCTGCACCTACATGTGCCCCTGGCCGCGCATCCAGGGCGCGATGCTCGACAAGGACTCCCTGCAGGTCACCTATCGCTACGACCGGGCCGAGCCTCGCGGTCCCCACAAGAAGGGCCAGAGCTGGGAGGGCCGGGGGGACTGCATCGACTGCAACCAATGTGTCGTGGTCTGCCCCATGGGCATCGACATACGCGACGGCGCCCAGCTTGAGTGCATCAACTGCGGCCTCTGCGTCGACGCCTGCGACGAGATGATGCTCAAGGTCGGTCGACCAACCGGGCTGATCGCCTACGACACCGACGCCGCCGTCCTTGATCGCAGCCAGGGCCGCGAGCCCATCTATCGGTTTATCCG
>JBILYE010000180.1:0-7739 GCA_044377925.1 Caulobacter sp.
CGATGGCAGCAATCCGCGTCGGCTGGCGGCCGATCTCGACCGGTCGGTCGACGACTTCCGCTGGTCCGAGGACAGCCGCAGCCTGACCTTCCAGTACGTCGACCGGGCGATCACCCGGCTGGCCCGGGTCGATCTGGCGGGCAAGGTTTCGCCGATGACCCTGGAGCTGGGCGGCGGCGGTCTGGACCGGCCCTACAGCGGCGGCGGCTTCGACGCGAAATCGGGCGTCATCGCCTTCACCCGCGCCACCACCAGCCGCCCGGCCGACCTCTATATCAAGGGCGCCGGCGCGCCCGTTCAGGCCACCCGGCTGAACGAGGACCTGCTGGGCGCCAAGACGCTGGGCAGGGTCGAGGCCCTGGACGTGAAATCCTCGCTGGACGGGCAGGAGGTTCCGGCCTGGCTGGTCTACCCGCCGAACTTCGATCCGGCGAAGAAGTACCCGCTGGTTCTGGAGATCCACGGCGGGCCGAACACTTCCTACGGCCCCTACTTCGCCACCGACATGCAGCTCTATGCGGCCGCCGGCTACATCGTGCTCTACACCAACCCGCGGGGCTCGACCTCCTACGGCGAGGCGTTCGCCAACCAGATCGACAAGAAATACCCCGGCCCCGACTACGACGACCTGATCAGCGCCGTCGACGCGGCCATCGCCAAGGGCCATGTCGACGACCGCAACCTGTTCGTCACCGGCGGCTCGGGCGGCGGGGTGCTGACCGCCTGGATCATCGGCAAGACCGACCGTTTCCGCGCCGCCGCCACCCAGAAGCCGGTGATCAACTGGACCACCGAAGCCCTGACCTCGGACATCCCCCTGGTCACCGCCGGATACTGGTTCGCCAGGATGCCGTGGGAAGACCAGAAGTCCTACTGGGACCGCTCGCCGCTCAGCCTGGTCGGCAATGTGAAGACCCCGACCCTGGTCGTGGTCGGCGAGAACGACCATCGCACCCCGGTGTCGGAAGCGGCGCAGTACTACCAGGCCCTGCAGCTGCGAAAGGTGCCCAGCGCCTTCGTCATCGTGCCGGGCGCCAGCCATGGCGGCATCGCGGCCCGGCCCTCGCAGTCGGGGGCCAAGGCCGGCGCGATCATCGCCTGGTTCGAGAAGTACCGGGTCCGGTAGTGCACCCGGCGCCGCTTTTCAGGGAGACCGACGAGGCGGTGCTGGCCGCCCGGGTGCAGGCCGCGCCCTTCGCCCTGATCTGCGCCAGCGCCGGAGGCCGGCCGGTGGCGGCGCACGCCCCGGTCCTGCTCGAGGGGCGGCGGCTGCGGTTCCACCTGTCGCGGGCCAATCCGGTGGCCGGGGCTCTGACCGATGGCGACACGGTGCTGGCGATGGTCACCGGCCCGCACGCCTACATCAGCCCCGACTGGTATGGCCAGGAGAACCAGGTCGGCACCTGGAACTACCTGTCGGTCGAACTGGAGGGCCGGGTGCGGATTCTCGATGCGCAGGCGGCGACGGCCCTGCTCGACGATCTGTCGGATCGTTTCGAACACGATCTGCTGCCCAAGCCGATGTGGAAACGCGACAAGATGAGCGAGGGCCGGTTCGACACCCTGCTGAAGATGATCGTCGCCTACGAGGTGACCCTCGACCGCTTCGAAGGCATCACCAAGCTTGGCCAGAACAAGCCGCCGGAGGCGCGGGCAGCGGTGGCGGACGCGTTGGGCGCGATCGGCGAGACCGAGATTTCAGGACTGATGCGCGATCTCTGACCCCTCTCCCGACTGGGGAGAGGCGGCTTCGGGGGTCCGCCGGTCGACCCGCCAGGTCCGATGCGGCTCGTAGTGTGTTCCCTGCCATGTCATGGCGGTGACCGTCACGCAGTCGGCTTCCACCTCCAGGCAGTTGAAGCTGGGCGCGACGCCGCGTTCGCGGATCGACAGGGTGCCGGCGCCGACCGCGTAGGTGCGACCGTCGCCGAACGGATAGGGGCTCACGAACGGCGTGTGGATATGGCCGGTCAGCACAATGTCGACGCCTGAGGCGGTAAAGGCCTCGGCCGCCGTCCGGCCGCCCCAGACATTGCCGGTCATCGGCCCACCCAGCACCTCCATGAGGGGATGGTGGCAGGTGACCAGCTTCAGGGCGCCGTCATCCCCGCTCCGCACCCGGCCGATCGCCTTGCGCACCTGGGCCTGGCTGATCTGGCCCTTGGACCAGTTGGCGCGGGGCTGCACGCCGCGGGCGGTGTTGACCCCGGCGTAGGCCAGCCCCGGGGTCGGCGGCGGGGCCTTGAGGTCGCCCATCCAGCGGTCAAACCGCTTCCAGGGCATCAGGGCGCGGTAGGGAATGTTGAAATAGGGAACGTCGTGATTTCCAGCCGTGACCACCACCCCGCAGGGCAGGGTGTCGATCCAGGCGCGGGCAGCCTCGAATTCCCTCGGCTGACCCTCGCGGGTCAGGTCGCCGGAGAGGATGGCGAGGTCGACAGGGTTGTCAGCCATCCACCGGGCCGCGCCGGCCACGGCGGCCTCGTTCTCGCCGCCGAAATGGATATCCGAGGCGTGGAAAAGGCGCAGCGCCGTCACGCGTCGGCTCCAACACCTCGCGGGACCAGCGCCCGGAAGGCATTGGGCCTGAACCGCACCACGGCGGTGCGGCCCAGCTGCACCGACTCGCCGTCGAGGATGGCCGGGATCGGACCGCCGGCCCAGGCGTAGGCCTGGCGCACCACGGTGACGTTGACCGACGGGTCGCGCCGCCACTGGCCGGCGGCGGCGGCCACCGCCAGCCGGAACACATCAACCGCCCCGGTGGGGTCGAGAGCGGCGGCCTCCAGCCCCATGGTGTCGTTGTCGACGGCCTTGGAGACCAGCGGGGACATGAAGGTCAGGGCCTCGGACTTCTGGCGGGCGGCCCCGTCGAGGGTGAAGCGCAGGCGGCCGGTGAAGGCCCGCTGGGCGGCGCGGCGGGCCCGCTGGATGGCAAGCCAGAGCTTGCCATGACGCGCCGCTTCCCGGGCCCTCGCCCAGAGGGCCGGCGAACCAAGAATAGCGGCGACATAGAAGCTGTACTTTTCGACCGTGCCGCCAGAAATCTGTTTCTCGACGCCATCGGTCAGGATGGCCTCCAGCGCTTCCGCCCAGGTGGTGTGGCCGTAGATGGCAAAGGGCAGCATGTTCATGGTGCCGCCCGGCAGCGGCGCGACCAACGGGCCGTCCGGTCCCGCCGCTTCGGCCACGGCCCGGGCCGTTCCGTCGCCGGCGATGACGATGATCAGGTCCGGCCTGGCGGCCAGAGCCCGGCCGATGATCTCTTCCAGTTTGCCGGACTCGCAACGCTGGAGGTTGACGTCCAGGTCGTAGGCCTCGAGCATCGCCGCGGCTTCCTCGCAGGCGTGGGGACCGACGCTTCCCGACAGCGGGTTGGCGATCACCTCGACCTTGCGGATGCCTTCGACCGAGCGACGCGCTGCCGGCGCGGCTTTCGGCGGCGCCGGCGACTTCGGTTTGGTGGTTGATGTGCGCCGGACCGGCGTCTCGCCCCCCGCCATCGGTCAGCCCGTCGGCTTGCTGGTGGCGGTGTCGCTCGACAGCTGGTTCTGCAGGGCTTCGGCGCCCTTGCGGATCGTCGGCACGGCCTCGCGGGCGGCGGTGCTGACTCCGGCGTCGATCAGCGCGCCACCCTCACGGAACGACCCCTCCCTGGCGGCCAGAACCAGCGAGGTTCCGCCGATCAGGGCGACGGCGACCAGGCCCAGCACCAGGACGGGCGAGCGGCGATGGCGGGCCCGTTCTTCCTTGCGGCCACGTTCATAGGCGGCGCGCAGCTCGGCGTCGCTGTGGCCCTGCATGGGGGCATGGTCGTGTTCGGTGGCCGTCTGGGCCCTGTTCTGGAGCAGTTTCATGATTGTCTCCGTACGATGGCGGGTTCAGGAGCAGAACGGAAGTCGGAGGATGGAAGTTCCGGCCGGTTCCCGACATGGAACTTTCGAGGGCGTAGCAGCGTTGGGTGTGAAACGGGGCGCGCCATGGGGCGATCCCCTCCGCCTGCCCGGGAGGTTTTTCGTGCGTCTGTCCGCGGTCCTGGTCGCCAGCGTCACCCTTTCGGGACTTGCCGCCTGCGCCAGCGTTCCGCCGCCGCCCCCGCCGCCGGCGGGAGAGCGGATGGCCGCGCCACCCCGACCGTCCGGCAACGTCAACAGACGGCAGTACTTCGACGAGAAGCACCGCCGTTACTATTATTTCGACAGCCAGCGCGGCACCTATTACTGGGAAAACGGCCAGCCGCGCGGCTGATGGGGTTTCAAGGCCCGCCCGTAAACCACGGGCGGGGGCATGGAGGGGTTAAGATGATCGTTCGCAACCTGATGGTCCTGGGTGTCGCCGCCCTGGCGCTGGCCGCCTGCAAGACGACGCCGAAGACGGAGGTCGTCCGGTTCACGCCCTGCGAGGACATCAATGTCGCCATCTACTTCGAACCGGCGTCGGCGGTGATCGGCCGCGAGGGCAAGGCCGTGCTGCGCGGCGCGGCGACCCGGGCCAAGGGCTGCACCGTCGACCGCGTGGACGTCAACGGCCTGGCCGATTCTGTCGGTACAGCCGAGGCCAACATGCTGCTGTCCGAACAGCGGGCGGCGATGGTCACCAAGACCCTCAACGGCTACGGCCTGAAGGATGTGAAGGTGACCGCGGCTGGAGACAGCGGGTCCGTGACCGCGGCCGGCGCCTCCGCGCCGCTGCGTCGCCGGGCCGAAGTCACCCTTCGTCTGTCGGCGCCGGCGAGCTGAAGCAGAGGAGGAAGGCGTCCTTCTCCCGATGACCCGGAGAAGGGCGCGGGACTGACGCGGCAAGAAAAAAGGGCGGATCCGTCTCTTGGATCCGCCCTTTTCAAGTTTTGCATTATCGAGAATTGGGGTGCGGAGACGGCAGGCTGACTGTGGTCAGCCTCAAGTCGGGGGGGCGTCGCCGCCTCCGCAAAGAGAAAACACCACTCGCGATATTGCGTTCCCGGCGAGGGCGATTTTTCGCACTTTTTCGAGGGCCGGGCGGCGATGCTCGCAATGCCTGGGGAACATCGTTGTTGCGCAAGCGTTTTCCTGCCCGAGGGCGTCGACAGGTCGGCGCCTTTTTCTTCGAAGGAGCCGCACATGGCGAAAGTCACTCACGACGCCGAGGGCGACCACGTCCACATTCCCGCCACCGAGGTCCGCCAGGGCCGTTGGGGCCGGCATGTCTTCTGGGTGCTGCTGGCCTCCACCCTGCTGGCGGCGGTGGCGCTGTTCGCGGCCTGGGGCATGCGATCGGGCGACCTGAGCGACGCCCAGAAGACCCAGGTTCCGCCGACCCGCGAGGATGTCCAGGGCCAGGCGACGCCGCCGGCCGCCGACCCGGGCCCGACCAGGTCCTACCCGGCGTCCTGAAGCCGCCAGCCCACGAAAAAGGGGCCGCCCGCGAGGACGGCCCCTTCTTTGTGTCGGCGATCCAGCCTAGGCGGCGATCTTCTGTCGGCCGGGGTGGAAGAACAGCGCCTGGCCGATCGCCGCCTTCACCGTTTCCGTCTGGAAGGGCTTGGTGATCAGGAAGGTCGGTTCCGGGCGCTCGCCTGTCAGCAGGCGCTCGGGGAAGGCGGTGATGAAGATCACCGGCACATTGATCATGCCGAGGATATCCTTGACCGCGTCGATGCCCGAGCTGCCATCGGCGAGCTGGATATCGGCCAGAACCAGACCCGGCTTCTTCTTGGCGATGGCTTCCAGCGCCTCGGTGCGGGTGGCGGCGATGTCGATCACGTTGTGGCCGAGTTCGCGGACCAGTGCCTCGATGTCAGCGGCGATGACCGGTTCGTCCTCGATGATGAGGACATCGGTGGCCAGTTCGGCGTCGATGTCGGCCTGGGCCTGGGCGATCAGGCGCTCGACGTCCGGATAGCCGGTGTCGAGGATCTGGGCCGCCTCACTGGGGGTGAAGCCTTCCAGCGCCGTCAGAAGGAAAGCCTGGCGCGATCGCGGGGCGATCCGCATCAGGCGGTCAGCGGGGGCGCCGCCGGTTTCCTTGTCGGGATTGCGATCCTCCAGCTGGGCCCCGGAGGTGCCCCAGATGGCGTGGAACACGTGATACAGGGCGACACGCGGCGACAACTGATCGGGCAGTGTCTGTTCACCGGCGGCCAGGGCCTCCAGGGCGACGCGCACATACTGGTCGCCGGTCGGCTGGCTCCCGGTCAGAGCGCGCGCGTAGCGGCGAACATAAGGAAGATGCGGCGCCAGTCGGGCGAGAAGACTCATGACCCCTCCGTCTCATAGTGGTCTTCGAAAAACATAAGGCGCAGAGACAGGCGCGCCAGGACGCGACCGCAATGAACCTGGGCGTCTAACGGGTGGAACGCAACGATGGTTCCACGCGTTGGAACTTTGCGTCACCATGGCCGATGGAACTTCTCCAATCGGACGGTGGAACCTGAGGGGGTGGACTGCGTTGAAGCGGGACAGAACCAGCAAGTACGGGGAAGCTGCGCCTTCGGGCGCCGATGGCATGATCGATCAGCAACAAACTCCGACCGGCCGCCGCGCCGCCACCGAAGGGCTCGACGAAGCCCGTCTGCGCCAGCGCGCCATCGGCGTCAAACTGCGCCAGATGTTCGATGAGATCGTCAACGAGCCGGTGCCCGACGAATTCCTCGAAATCCTGCGTCGCGCCGACAGCGGCGACAAATCGGGGGATCGCTGACTTGAGCACCTCCGAAGAGCTGGCCTCCCTGACCGGGGCCGCCCGCGACAAGGTCTTCCAGAAAGACCTGGTGACCCTGATCCCCCATCTGCGCGCCTTTGCCCGCACCCTCACCGGCGACGCCACCCAGGCCGATGACCTGGCCCAGGACGCCCTGATCAAGGCCTGGGACGCCCGCGCCTCCTTCCAGTTGGGCACCAACATGAAGGCCTGGACCTTCATGATCCTGCGCAACCAGTTCTATAGCGACAAGCGCCGGTCCTGGCGCTCGACGCAGCTCGACCAGGAGGCGGCCGAACGCACCCTGATGGCGGTTGACGATCCGGAATCGCCCGTCGCCCTGGACGAATTGCGCCAGGCGATGAACATCCTGCCGCCGGAACAGCGTGAAGCGCTGATCCTCGTCGGGGCCGGCGGGTTTGCCTATGAAGAAGCCGCCGACATCTGTGGCTGCGCGGTCGGTACGGTGAAGAGCCGGGTCAGCCGGGCCCGCAAGGCCGTGCAGGTCATCCTCGAAGCCGGCGCCTACGGTCGCGATGGGCGCGCGGCCGGCGAAGCCATGGGATCCATTCTGGGTGAAGCCGAACGCCTGAGCGCCGCCTCGAGGTGAGGCGGTTCTTTCGCGGACGGCCCGGGCCGGGTGAGCCCGAGGAAGCGGTTGCGTCCGCTATGGGTCCAAGAGGTGCGGGCGATGCCCGCACCATCCGCGCGCGCCTGGCCGGGGCTCTGGCCCTGGCGCTCATCCCGGTGCTGTTGCTGGGGGCGGTTCAGTCCGCCCTCTCCTTTCGTCGCGAGGCCACCGAACAGCGCCAGCAACTGCAGGACGCCGCCGAACGCAGCGTGGCCAACGCCACGGCGCGCATGGAGGCCAGTCGCGTGTTGCTGGAGACCCTGGCGCCGGGAGTCATCGGCTTCAGCTGCGCGGGCAAGCTGAACGACATCACCCGGCGCCTGCCCGGCTATGCCAACCTGATCCGCTTCGAACCGACGGGACGCGTCTCCTGCGCCGCCAACACCGTGCCGGCCGATCCGCAACGCCGCTACAGGCCATGGTTCAGTGA
>JBILYE010000009.1:0-29135 GCA_044377925.1 Caulobacter sp.
GACACCGAGATGGGGCAAGGCTGTGAGTTGCTCGACGCCGCCGCCGCCCGTCGGCGCCAGCCCGGCCTCGACGGGCCGGACCTGCTCGCGGCCTTGTGGAGCCCGCATGAACTTCGGGTCGAATCGCGGGCGGCTATCCCGGCGCTGGCGACCTGGCTCGAAGATCGCTTCGGCGTCGAATTCCGCCGCGGCGTCGCCGCCTTGTCGGTTGAGACGTCGAGACTTGAGACGACGGGCGGCCCCGTCAGGGCGGACGCCATCGCCGTCTGTCCGGGCGACGATCTGTTCAGCCTGTTCCCTGACCGGATCGCGGCCCATGCCGTGACCCGCTGCAAGCTGCAGATGCTGCGCCTCGCCGATCCGGGCTTCCGACTGGCCGGAGGCGTCATGTCTGATCTGGGGCTGGAGCGCTACGACGGCTACGGCGCCCTGCCCCAGGCGGAGCCACTGCGCGACCGCCTGCGGCGTGAGCAGGGCGCGCACCTGGCCAATGGCGTCCATCTGATCGTGGTGCAGAGCGCCGACGGCAGTCTGGTGGTCGGTGACAGTCACCACTACGCCCCGACGCCCGATCCGTTCGCGTCGGAGTCGGTGGACGCGCTGATCCTCGAGGAATTCGCCGCGGTCTTCGGCGGTGCGCCGCCGCCAGTGCTCGAAAGATGGACCGGGACCTACGCCTGGGCCCGCGACCAAAAGGCCTTGATCGATTCCCCTCGACCCGGAGTTCGGCTCGTCATGGTCACCACCGGCGCCGGCGCCTCGACCGGCTTCGCCCTGGGCGAGGAGGTCGTGGCTGACCTGTTCGACGGGATCGCGGCATGAACGCCCCTCGCCGCCTGTCAGACTTCGGCCTGGTGATCTTCGACTGGGCCGGCACCATGGTCGACTTCGGATGCCAGGCGCCGGTCGAGGCGCTGACGACGGCGTTCGGACGATACGGCGTCACCCTCGATGAGGCGGCGGCCCGGGCAGACATGGGCAAGGCCAAGGACGCCCATGTCCGCGCCCTGCTGGGCCGACCGGAGGTCGCAGCGGCCTGGCGCGCGGCGCGCGGGCGGTCGCCAGGCGAGGCGGATGTGGCTCTGCTGATGGGGGACCTGGGCCCCCTGATGCGCGACGCGGCGGAGCAGGCCGCAGAGATGATTCCGGGCGCGACCCAGACGGTCGCAGAGCTCCGGCGAGCGGGCCTGAAGGTCGCCTCCTCGACCGGCTACACCCGCGAGATGATGCAGCCTGTCCTCGCCCGCGCGGCCGCCCAGGGCTACAGCCCCGACCATCTGGTCTGCGCCGGAGAGACCCCCGAAGGCCGGCCGTCGCCCCTGATGATCTACAGGGCCTGCGCCGACCTCGGCGTCTGGCCGTTTTCGCGGGTTATCAAGGTCGATGACGCCGAGGCAGGCGTGGCCGAGGGACGCGCCGCGGGCTGCTTCACCATCGGCCTGGCGGCCTCCGGAAACGGGCTCGGACTGTCACAGAGCGCCTGGCTGGCGCTTTCCCCGGACGAGCGTGACCGCCGGCTGGCGCCCGTCCGCGCCGCCCTGCTCGCAGCGGGGGCCGACCGGGTCGTCGACACAGTGGCGGATATCCCGGCCCTTTTCGGCGCTGACTGACGCCTTGCCGGATCAAACTGTCGCGAAGCCGGACTATGCCGCCCGACGAACCGGACGAGGCGAACCATGATGAATCGACGCAACCTGCTGGCGCTGGGCTCGGCCTTTGCCCTGGCGCCGGCCATCGCCCGCGCCGCAAGCATCGACGCGCAGGTCCGGACCGGCTCGCTGAAGGATGTCGAGCATGTGGTGATCCTGATGCAGGAGAACCGGTCCTTCGATCACTACTTCGGCACGCTGAACGGCGTTCGCGGATTCGCCGACCGGTTCCCCATCCCGCTGCCGGATGGCCACACCGTCTGGAGCCAGGCGGCGGGCCGGCGCAGCCTGTCCCCCTTCCCGCTGGATACGACGGAAGCCTTCGAACTGATGCGGGTCGAGGGTACGCCGCACACCTGGCCTGACGCCCAGGCCGCCTGGGACCAGGGGCGAATGGGTCAATGGCCCCAGGCCAAGACCGACCGGGCGATGGGCTACTACCAGGCGGCCGATATCCCGTTCCAGTTCGCCCTGGCCGACGCCTTCACCCTCTGTGACGCCTATCATTGCTCGGTGCAGACCGGGACCAACACCAATCGCCTGTTCCTGTGGACCGGAACCAACGATCCCGCCGGCAAGGCCGGCGGCCCCGCGATCGGCAACTCCCACGACAGCCTGCCCGCAGACGGCGGCGCAAAGGACCCCTACCTCTGGACCAGCTACGCCGAACGCCTGCAGGCCGCCGGCGTCAGCTGGCGGGTCTATCAGGATATGGCCGACAACTTCAGCGACAACCCGCTGGTCGGCTTCAAGGCCTACCGTGACGCCCTCGCCGGCGCGCCCGGCGCGGACCGGACGTTGGCGGAACGGGCGCTGATGACGCGACATCTCGACGGCCTGCGCGCCGACGTCCTGTCCGGCGCCCTGCCGCAAGTGTCCTACATCGTCTCGCCGGCTGCGGATTCCGAGCACCCGGGCCCGTCGAGCCCAGCCCAGGGCGCCGACTACACCGCCCGCGTGCTGGACGCGCTGACGGCCGACCCGGCGGTCTGGAGCCGCACCGTGCTGCTGGTCATGTTCGACGAGAACGACGGCTTCTTTGACCACGTCCCGCCGCCGGCCCCGCCTTCGCGCCTGGACAATGGCGAGGGCGGCCTGCTGGGGGCCTCAACCGTCGCGACTGACGGCGAGTATCACCTGCGCCGCGCGCCCGGAGAACCGCTGGCCGAGCGACCCGGCCTGATCGGCAGGCCCTATGGCCTGGGTCCGCGCGTTCCGATGTATGTCATCTCGCCCTGGTCGCGCGGCGGGTTTGTCAATTCCCAGGTCTTCGACCACACCTCGGTGATCCGCCTCCTCGAGCAGCGGTTCGGGGTGATCGAGCCGAACATCTCGGCCTGGCGACGGGCGGTCTGCGGCGACCTGACCTCCGCGTTCGACTTCCGCACCCCCAATCACGCACCGCTTCCTCAGCCGCTGCCGATCACATCGGAAACGGCGAAGCGGGCCGGCGCCCTTCGTGGCCGCACGACGCCGCGCACGCCGGCCCTGCCTGGCGTTCCGGTGCAACTGTCCGGGCCGCGCCCCTCACGGCCGCTGCCCTATGCCCTCGATGTCGTGGCGCGGGTCTCGCAGGCCGGGGTGGCGCTTAACTTCAGCAATACGGGCCAGGCGGGCGCGGTCCTCCACGTCTACGACCGCCTGTCGCTTGACAGCATTCCGCGCCGATACACCGTGGAGGCCGGCAAGAGCCTCGAAGGCCTGTGGCCGGCGTCGGCGGCCGACGCTCCGCACGATCTGTGGGTCCTCGGCCCGAACGGATTTCACCGCCATTTCCGTGGCGTCGCGCAATCCGATGCGACGACCGTCGCCGTCGTGGCCGACGGGCCAACCGGGCGGTTGACCCTGTCGGTCGGCAATCCCGGCCCAACCCGTCGTGGCATCGTCGTCACCCCGGCCGCCTACGGCGAGGCGCTGGCGCCCTGGAACGTCGCGCTGGAGGCAGGGCAAACCGTCAGCCGGACCTGGAACCTGGCGGCGACCGGCGGCTGGTACGATCTGTCCCTGAGCTGTGACAATGATCCCCGGTTCGGTCGACGGCTGGCGGGGCGAGTCGAAAGCGGCCGTGTCACGACCACCGACCCCGCCATGGCCGGGCCCGCCCTGATGCGCTGGGGGGATGACGCGGCCTGATGGGCTCAAGCCCGGATGGCCAGAGATCTTTCGGCCTTCGACTGCCCTCGCCGCCAGTCGGTTCGGATGCATGCGCCGAACCTGATGACCTCCGAAACAGCATTTTCGACGCTGCGAGCGCGGACGGACGCCGGGGGTCCTGGTCCGGGCAGGTTCTGGACTCAAGGATCGGTCCGGTCGAATAGGGGCGCATGGCCTCACCGGCATCCTTCGCCCACCTCGTGATCTTCGCGCGCCGGCCTGTGCTGGGGGTCGGCAAGCGGCGGCTGGCGGCGGCGGTCGGGGATGTGGAGGCGGTCCGGTTTCAGCGGCTGGCGATCGACCGGCTGTTGCGACGTCTGGCCGGCGATCGGCGCTGGACGACAACGGTCGCGACCAGCCCTGACCGGCCGACGGACTGGCTACGAGGCCGCGCGGCCGCCATGCCGCAGGGGCGCGGGGACCTGGGCCGGCGGCTCACCGGCGCAGCACGGCGGTTCCAGACGGGCCGGCTGGTGATCATCGGCAGCGACACGCCCGCCGTCGCGCCGGGCGATGTGGCGGCGGCCTTCGACGCCCTGCGCGGCCATGAGGCCGTGGTCGGGCCGGCGCGTGACGGCGGCTACTGGCTGATCGGCCTGCGGCGCTCGGCCCATGGCCCCCTGCCCTTCGACGACATTCGCTGGTCCAGCCCCCATACGCTGGCTGACACCCTGGCCCGGCTGGAGGGCAGGCGCGTCGCCAGACTGCGGACGCTGGAGGACGTTGACGACCTGGCCAGCTACCGCCGGTTCACCGCCCGGTCTCAGCGGCCGTAGAGCCGGGCGATCCGCGCGGCGGGCACGCCGACGAAGAAGAGGGCGAGGCAGACCAGGTTGCGGGCGCTGCGGGCCAGCCAGCCGTCCTGACGCCACCGCCGGGCCGAGGTCTCCGCCCTGACCGGCAGAACGGTCAGCCGGCGCCGGCCGATGCGCCGGACCAGATCGACGTCCTCCATCAGCGGCAGGGGCCGATAGCCGCCGAGCTGGTCGTAGAGATCGCGATGGATCAGCAGCCCCTGATCGCCATAGGGCAGGGCCAGGAGCGCCACCCGAACGGCCACCCACCGCTCCAGCCGACGCGCCTGGGGCGAAGCATCATCGAGACCGAACCGGAAACAGGCCGCCCTTCCCGCTCCGCCGCCAGCGGCATGGTCATCGACCGCCGCGCGCCAGCCCGGGCCGAGGACCGTGTCGGCATGCAGAAACAGCAGCCAGTCCCCCGATGCCGCGCCCGCGCCGGCGGCCAGTTGCCCGCCGCGCCCCGGCGCGGTCTCGATAGCCCGGGCGCCCCACGCGTGGGCAATGGCGACGCTGGCGTCCCGCGAGCCGCCGTCAACAACGATCACTTCGTCGGATCGTGACAGGGCCGCAAGTGTCGCCTCCAGGCCGTCGGCGGCGTTCAGGGTCGGAATGATGACCGACAGGCGGACAGCCGGCGTCAGCTGCAACTGGCCCCGCCCAGCACGCAGAAGCGCGAGCAGTGGGGATGGTTCAGCGCCACGCTGCCCAGCGCCTCGCTCAGCGTCGCCCCCAGTTCGAACCCGGGATCATAGGGCGTCAGGGTGCAGGCCACGACGACGGGAGCCGCCGCCCCCTTGCGCTTCACGACCATCCGGCTCGAGGCGCACATCACCGACTCGGGCTCCAGGCCGAGGATGCCCCAGCAGGCCTCGGTGATCTCGGGCGTGTCGCGCGTGGCGTCCATCTCCGGGAACAGGACCAGACGCGCCGGATCCTCCACATCGATCGCCACGCCCAGCGACGACAACAAGGCGGCATAGCCCGTGCGGGCCACCGCCTCATCCTCGTCGGCCAGTCGCCGCCCGGCCACGGCGAGCGAGAACCCCTCGCGCGCCAGCCATTGCAGGCCCGACAGCGCCGGCGCCCAGGTGTCGGCGCCTCGCTCGGCCTCGTGAACCGCCTGGCTGTGGTGATCCAGGCTGACCCGCAGGACCAGCGCCTCGCCAAACCGCTGGCGAAGATCGACCAGCTGCCGCTCGAACCGCCGCATCGGCCGCATCGCATTGGTCAGCACCAGGGTGCGCCGGCCCATCGCCAGGGACGCCTCCAGCATCGGGATGATGGCGCTGTTCATGAACGGCTCGCCGCCCGTAAAGCCGATCTCCTCGACCCCAAGCTCCAGCGCGGCGATCTCGTCCAGATAGGCCCGCACCTCGGCCAGCGAGAGATAGGACAGGGCGTCGTTGCGGGGCGAGCTTTCGATGTAGCAGGTCACGCAGGCGATGTTGCAGAGCGTGCCGGTGTTGAACCACAGGGTCTCCAGCGACCGCAGGGCGACGCTGGCCCGGGGCGATCCATCCAGGGTGACACGGGGGTCCTTGAACTTGCCGGGGTTCAGCCGCGCCGCCGTGGGCGATACGAACGGCGACAAGATCGCCACGCCCGCTGCTTCGCCGTCATCCTGTCGCTGACCCACGTCGTCCTCCAGATTCACGGCGGGAACCGTGGCACAGACTGGCCCGGCGGGCCAAGCGCTCGCACAAGAAACGCCCCGCTTCCCTTGGGGCTACATAGCCAGCGCCGACAGAACGAGGATATGGTCAATCAGCCTGGAGCCTCGCCCCGAATGAAAAAATACCTGCCGCTGATCGTCCTGGTCATCGCCGTCATCGCGGTCTTCGCCAGCGGCGCGGGCCGCTACCTGAGCCTGGAGTCCCTGCGCGCCAACGAGGCGCTGCTGCGCGGCTTTGTCAGCGATAATCTGCTGCTCGCCCTGCTGGTCTTCGTCCTGGTCTATGCCGCCGCCACGGCCGTCAGCATCCCCGGCGCCGTCTTCCTGACCCTGGCCGGCGGCTTTCTGTTCGGAACCCTGCTGGGGGGCAGCGCCACCGTCGTCGGCGCCACCATCGGCGCGGTCCTGGTCTTCCTCGTCGTCCGCACCTCGCTGGGCGAGACGCTGCGGGCCCGGGCGGAGAAGTCCGGCGGCAAGCTCAAGTCGGTGATGGACGGGATCGGGGCCGGCGCCTTCGGCTACATCCTGACGCTTCGCCTCATCCCGCTGGCGCCCTTCTGGCTGGTCAATGTGGCGTCCGCCCTGGCCCACGCCCCGCTGCGCTCCTACGCCCTGGCCACCCTGATCGGCATCATTCCGGGCACCTTCATCTACAGCAGCATCGGGGCCGGCATCGGCAAGCTGCTGGCGCGCGGCGAGGAGCCGAACCTGAAGGTGATCTTCGAGCCCTACGTCTTCGGCCCCCTGCTCGCCCTTGGCCTGATGTCGCTCGGCGTCACCGTCTACCAGCGGTACCGGGCGCGAAAGGGAGCGGTCTCTTGAAACAGGAACGCATCCGCGCCGACCTTGCCATCATCGGCGCCGGCTCCGGGGGCCTGTCGGTGGCGGCGGGCGCCGCGCAGCTGGGCCTCAAGGTCGTCCTGTTCGAAAAGGGCGAGATGGGGGGCGACTGCCTCAACTACGGCTGCGTACCGTCCAAGGCGCTGATCGCCTCGGCCGAGGCTGCCCACCGGGCGGCGCACAGCGGGGCGCTGGGGGTCAACGCTGCGGGTGTCAGCGTCGACTTCGCCGCCGTAATGGCGCGGGTCCACAAGGTCATCGAAGAGATCGCGCCCATCGACAGCCAGGAGCGGTTCGAGGGGCTGGGCGTCCGGGTCGTGCGCGAAGCGGCCCGCTTTGCCGACCGCCGGATCGTGGAGAGCGACAGCGTCCGGGTGACGGCCCGCAAGGTGGTCATCGCCAGCGGCTCACGCGCCACCGCGCCGCCGATCCCGGGCCTGGACGCCACGCCCTACCTGACCAACGAGAGCATCTTCGAGCTTAAGTCGCTGCCTGAGCATCTCCTGATCCTCGGCGGCGGCCCGATCGGGGTTGAGCTGGGCCAGGCCTTCCGCCGGCTCGGCGGCCAGGTGACCGTCATCGAGGCCGACGCCATCCTGGGCCGCGAGGATCCGCAAGCGGCGGCGGCCGTGGTCGAACAGCTGGTCGCCGATGGCGTCACCCTGCGGCCCGGATGCCGCGCCCTGCGCGTCGAGCCGGGGCCGGTGGTGGTGGTCCAGGGACCGACCGGGGAAGAGCGGATCGCCGGCTCTCACCTGCTGGTGGCGACGGGGCGGACTCCCTCCATCCAGGGACTGAACCTTGAGAAGGCCGGCGTCGATTTCGACCGGGCCGGCGTCAAGACGGACAAGTCCCTGCGGACCAGCAACCCCCGGGTGTTCGCCATCGGCGACGTGGCCGGGCGGGGTCAGTTCACCCATCTGGCCGGCGCCCACGCCGGGCTGTTTGTCCGCAAGGCGCTGTTCGCCGCGCCGATCAACGCCGACGGCCTGATCGTGCCGCGCGTCACCTACTGCGATCCCGAACTGGCATCCGTCGGCCTGACCGAGGCCCAGGCGCGAGCCGAACATGGCGAGGATGTCCGCGTCCTCGTCCAGCCCTTCGCCGACAACGACCGGGCCCAGGCCGAGGGCGACATTCGCGGCTTCGGCAAGCTGATCACCACCAGGCGCGGCAAGATCCTGGGCGTCACCCTGGTCGGGGCCCATGCCGGCGACCACCTGCCGCTCTGGGTGCTGACCATGACCGCCGGTCTGAAGCTGAGCACCCTGACCGGCATGATCGCGCCCTATCCGACGCGCGGCGAGATCAACAAGCGGCTGGCCGGTCAGTGGTACACGGGGACGCTGTTTTCGCCGATGACCCGCCGACTGGTGTCGGTGCTCAAACGGTTTGGATGAGGTCACGCAGGTGACAGGCCTGCGCATTCCGGCGCATGCTGATGGAAAGATAAAGGGGGAAACCGATGACGAAGCTTCGTGACGGCTGGGTGAAGACGGTGTGGGTGCTGGCGCTGCTGCTGCCGGTCTGGTTTCTCGTCGCCGCCTTGAGTACGAAATTCGGCCTGCTGGACTGGCGGGTCGGCTTTGGCCTGATGGTCTTCACGCTGGGCGCGCCGCTGCTGCTCGGCGTTCTGGTGCTGGCCGTTGTCGGCCTGCTGCTCGCCCTGCTGGTCAAGCCGCGTCGCGGCTGGGGCCGGGCCCTGGTGGCGATCGCCATCCCGGTGCTCGCCCTGGGCTTCGCCGTCAGCGTGATGAGCAAGGCGCGGACCATTCCGCCGATCCACGACATCACCACCAACATCCAGGACCCGCCGCAGTTCTCAGCCGCGGTGATCGCGGCCCGGGCCGCCATCGGCGGCGGCAACCCGATCCAGCCCCTCGACGTCCCCGTCGCGGCGCTGGGCGGCAAGACGGTCGGGGACCTCGGCAAGGGCGCCAATCCGGACCTGGCCACCCTCACCCTGTCGCAGTCGCCGGCCGAGGCCGCCAGGCTGGTCGCTGCGGCGGCGGAGAAAAGCGGTCTGAAGGTCACCACCAAAGGCGACGCCGCCGTCGAGGCTGTCGCCGAGTCCTTCTGGTTCGGCTTCAAGGACGACGTCGCCTTCCGCATTCGGCCGGGTCCCGGTGGAGCAGGCTCAGTGGTCGACATCCGCTCGACCTCCCGCGTGGGGATGAGCGATCTGGGGGCTAACGGCGCACGGATCCGCAAGCTGTCCGAAGCGATCAAGGCGCAGGCCGGTTGACCCAGACGGCGACTGGCCTGGCCCCTCATCCGGGTCTGGCGGGAACCTATCAGCGCGAGGTGGCGGCCAGTCTGGCCCGCGTCTGGGAGAATGTTCTCGACTGGGAACATCTGCCGGCGCTGCACGAGGGCCAGTTCCACAGCATCAGCCTGGTCGACAGCGGGCCATGGGGCTGGCGCGCGCGGGTTCTGAACCAGCCCGGCGCCGGCGCCGCCCAGATCATCGAGGTCAGGATCGACCGGGACGCGGGCTGCTATGTCTCCGCCACCCTGGAGGGTCCAGGCGCGGGATCGGAGGTCCGGACCCAGCTGGAGGCGCTCGGGCCGGACAGAACGAGAGTCAGCGTCGAGTTCCATGTCCCTGTCTCAGACCCGGCCAGGCTGGCGCTGATCGGCGACCGCTACCGGGCGATCTACGCTCGGCTGTGGGACGAGGATGAAGCGATGATGGTGCATCGCGAGCGCGCCCTCGCCCAGCGACGGGAGCGTCGTGATGCGAAGGGCGAGACGCAGGTGCTTGGGCCGCCGGAAGTCGTTCGCGGCGCCGTCCCGTTGCTCGTCGAGTTCGGGGGCGAACGGTTCAGGGTCATCGACCTGGACGGCGAGCTTGTCGTCCATGCCGCCACCTGCCCGCACTGGCTGGGACCACTCGATCAGGCGCCGGTTCGCGACGGCTGCGTGCGCTGCCCCTGGCATGACTATGCCTTCGACGTCCGCACGGGACAGAGCGCCGACGGCCGGAACCTGAGCCTCGCCACGCCGCCTAGCCTGGTGCTGCAAGACGGCGTGCTGACCCTGGTTTTGGTCTAGGGGCCGCGGAAGGGATTGAGCAGCAGGCTGAAGAACCCGGCGGTCTTCGGCGTGCGAAACCCTTCCACGCCGAGCGTCATCGTCTCCAGGGGTTCGCGCGGCCGGGCTCGATAGCTGCCGAACAACCGGTCCCAGGTCGACAGCAGGAAGCCGTAGTTGCTGTCGGTCTCATCCCGGTGGATCGAGTGGTGGATACGGTGCATGTCGGGCGTCACCAGCACCCGCCGCAGAAGGCCGTCCAGCGCCGCCGGCGTCGCGATCCGGGCATGGCTGAACATGGCGGCGGCGTTCAGCACGATCTCGAAGACCAGCACCGCCTCGGCCGGTGCGCCCAGGGCGACCACGACCGCGATCTTCCACAGCATCGACAGCACCATCTCGATCGGATGAAAGCGGACGGCTGTCGTGACATCGACGTCCAGATCAATGTGATGGCCCCGGTGGATCCGCCAAAGCCAGGGGACGGCGTGGAGGACCCGGTGCTGGCCATAGACCGCCAGGTCCAGCAGCAGGAACGACAGGAGCGCGGCCAGCCAAAGCGGCGCGGGCAGGATATGGAACAGCCCCCAGTCCGCCTCTGCCGCCCAGACCGCCGCGCCGACGGCGGCGGCGGGAAAGGCGAACCTGAGCAGCAGGGTGTTCAGAACCGAGAAGCCAAGGTTCACCGGCCAACGGCTGCGCCTTGCCTGCCCCGGCGCCCGGCGCGGAAACACCATTTCCGCGATCGCCAGCAGGCCCAGGACACCCAGGTAGATCGACAGCCTGACCGTGGGCTCGTTCAAGATCTCTCGCTCCGAAGCAACGGCGGGCCCCACGCTCAGACGACCGAAAGTCGGCCTTGCAGTCTTTGCCGAGCGGACAGTCTATCACCCTCTCCCGAGGGCCGACAGGCTGACACCCGGGCGCCGGTCACCTGCACGAACTCCGCCGGACCGCCCCTGAATGAGCAGTCGGGCTGACCTTCGGCGTCGGCAGTGGCCAGGAAGAAGCCGATCGAGCCCTGGATGAAGGCCCGGTCGTCGTCGCTGAAGGCGGTGCGCCTCTGCCCCATGGCCGCCGCCGCCTGACCCTCGACATCGGCGCGCCTTGGGCGGAAGGTGATCTGGACGACCGGCGTTCAGCCTACCCTCTCAATCCGCTCATCCCGGCGAATGCCGGCATGTGCGGCGCAGGGGGCCGACGGCCCCGGCAAGATTCGAGTCTGCGTACGCCCCAGTCGCCGGAGGAGACGGCCGATGAAGTCCCTATCCGTGACCCTTGCTGCCGTGGCTGTGCTGGTCCTGGCCGGCTGCGAGCCGAAAGCCGACAGGCCGGCCGCGCCGCCGGCCGCCACGACCGAGACCGTCGGCCTGAACGCCGAGATCGACAACGACGTCCAGCAGAAGAGCCTCGCCGAGAACGGTTTTCGCGGCGCGGTCCTGCAGGGTCCGGTGCGCTACGCTGACGACATTCTGACCGCCGCCGACAGTCGCCTGCTCGTTCGGCTGAAGGACGCCAGCGGCCTGACCGTCGGCCCCAACGCCCGCATCAGCATCGACAGGTTTGTCATCGACACCGACGCCAGCGCCCCCGGGGCGGCGGTTTCTGTGGCCAAGGGCGCCTTCCGCTTCGCCTCCAGCGGCAAGGGGACGAGGCCCGACGGCGTGCGCTTCAACACTCCGCTGGCGGCCATCGGCATCCGCGGCACCATTCTCGAAGGCGTGGTCGGCCCCGACGCCCTGACCGTCATCGGCGCGGGCCCCTGGCTGGCCATCCTGTCGCTCGACCCCGAGACGGCGACGCTCATTGTCCTGCGCGAGGGGATGATCGAGATCCGCTTCGGCGACGAGACCATCGTGCTGGACCGGCCGGGCGAAGCCATCGCCCTGGGCGGAACCCGCCGCTCGACCGTCTTCCAGATGCCGCCCCCGGCCACGGGCCGTCTCGACGCCCTGCTGGCCCCGCGCGGGGTGGCCCCCCGGTCGCCGGCATCGCCCGTTGTCGATCCGCCGCCCCCGCCGACCGCCGGCGGCGCCGACAAGGCCACCTCGCCTCGCAAGTCGCCACCTCGCCGTGACCCGGGCGCCGGCGGGTCGAACGAGGACTATTCCCACGACAACGAGGCAGTCGGCGGCTCCGGCGGCGGTGACGGGTCCGGCGGCCTCAGCCGCCCGGTCCTGCGGCGCGGCGACGGCGCCGCGGTGACCCCCGGTCAGCCGCCGCCGCGCCGGGAGCGCGACTATGGCGCGCCCCTGCCCCGGCGCGACGCCGGGCCGGGGACGCCCGCCATCGACATTCCCAATCCCACCCTTCCGGTGCGCCAGCCGCGTGAGCGGCCCTCTCAGCCGAAGACCCAGGCCCCGCCCGGCGATGCGGCCCCCTCCCCGCAACTGAAGGCCGCGCCCCGGCCTTCCACGCAAAAGGACCCGGCGCCGCCAAAGGCCCCCGCCTCAACAAACCGTTAATCTGAACGGCGATAGCCTCTGCCTATCGGTACGCGCCGAGGAGGCCGCCATGTCCGTCACCCGCACCGGCGGTTTCCGCCGCAGCCATGATCACTTCGAACCTGAAGCGGACAGCGATCCGCACAGCCAGCGGCGCATGCGCGGCCAGCTGGAGCAGATCGACTACGCCGCCTATGCCGCCAACAAGGAACTTCTGGGCCAGGCCCTCGGCCAGGGCGATATCAGGAAGTTCCAACGGATGGCCATCGCCTGCGCCCAGGCCCGCGCCGTCTGGGTCGCCCAGGCCCTGGCGGTCTCGGCCAGCGGCGGCAAGCTCAGCAGCGCCGACCTCGCCCAGCTGACCCATCTGCGCACGACCTTCGAGGAACTGACCGAGGCCTACGAGGCCATGCGGCGGATGGTCGAGCGCGGCTACCTGACCATGCCGGCCGCGCCGGCGGGCTGAAAACATCATATATTTCAATGGCAAAATGAATATGTCTAGACATATTCATCGCCGCTGACGGCCTCTGCCCGCCTTTTTCGGCGCCGGCTTCAGCGCCGTAGGTCGAGGCAGCGCCATTTCGACCTACAAACGCAGCGTCTCGACCTACGCGGGACCTACGCCGCTGGCTACATTTCCAGAGCCTCGACCCACGCCAAAGGCAACGCCACAAGGGGTTTGGGCCTGCTGACCCCTGCACGCGCCTTTTTCCGTAGGTCGGGACCGGGCGGTATAATGGTTGGCCGCTTCGATAGCTGCGCCTCTAGCGCTTCTTGCCCAGCTCGGCGGCGATGTCCTTGGTCATCTTGCCGACCTTGCGGTGGGCGGCGGTCAGCTGGTCGCGGGTCACGCCCCAGCGCTTCATCCAGTATTCGACGGCCTGCCGCTCCGAAAGATCGAGCCGTTCCTTGTCGATAAAGCCGCGCTTGTCCTTGAGGCCGGCCATGAAAACGTCTCTCCCTGTGGGGGGCCACATTCGGCCAAGCGACGCGGCCGATCAATCATCCTGTTGCAGCGACCTTGCGGCAGCAGGCTAGAGTGACGACAGATTCACAGGGGCAGACATGGCCGACGAACCGACTTTCGCCAACGACCTGAACACCACCTTCGGCCTGGTGCGCCGTATCGAGATGAACCCGGAAGGCCGCGCCATCCTCGAATACGAGGCCGGCATGCACATGTGCCATTCCGGCGGCGTGGTGCAGGGCGGCTTCGTTACCGGCTGGATCGACGCGGCCATGGCCCACGCCCTGATCGCCAAACACGGCGAAGGCATCGTGCCGATGAGCCTGGAGCTGAAGGTCAGTTTCTTCGCCTCCGCCCGGCCCGGCCGGGTGTTCGCCGAGGCCTGGATCGAGGGCGGCGGCAAGTCGACGGTGTTCATGGAGGGCCGGCTGTCCGATTCGGCCGGCAAGGTGCTGGCCAAGGCCACCTCCACGCTGCGCCTGATGGACCGCACGCGCGTCGAGGGCGCGGCCCGGGCGGCTGCAACCGGCGCATAGCAGGCGGTTCCCAAGCCCCTCAAACCGGATACGGTCGCGAGCGATGAAGGATTCCCAGGCGCTTCGAGAAGGTGCGGCTCTGCTGGCCGGCGCCAATATGCCGGCGCCGGGCCCGGGCGACGATGATCTGGATTTCGGCCGCTTCGCGCCGCTGGTGCGGTCCGAGCGGCTGTCGGCGGCCGTTCTGGATCGGCGTGCGCGCCCGTTGCACGCCGATGGTCTGTTCGCTGAGCCCGACGTCGAACTGGCGGCGACGATCGACTCCCTGCCCGCCGCCCGGGAAGGCCGTGTGGTGGTCTTCGACTGGCGCCACCCATCCGGCCAGGACATGCCGGTCGCCTTCGCCCCCGTGGCGGCAGCCAGCCAATGGCGCCTGCCCGCCGCGGCGCGCGCCGCCCTGGTCCGCACCGGGGCTTCGAGCCTGCTGCTCACCGCCGGAAGCTGGCGGGCCGAAGGGGCGCTCGAGGAGACCTGCGCCGCCTACGGCGTCACACCCGGCCAGGCCCGGCTGGTCGCCGCCCTGGTCCGCGAGGGCGACCTGCGAACGGCCGCTGACAGCATCGGCATCACCTACGCAACGGCCCGCACCCTCACCGCGGACGCCATGGCACGGATGGGGGTGCGCAAGCTGACCGCCCTGATCACCCGGGTGATCCACCACACATTCGGGGTCCTGCCCAGCGACCATCAGGCCGAGGACCTGCTGGAGGATCTCTGGGGTCTCAACGCTCGCCAGGCGGCGCTGGCCATGGCGGTGGCGCAGGGGGCGGGCCGGGCTGAGGCGGCAAGGTCGCTGGGCATGTCAGAGGCGCTGGCCAAGAAGGAGCTGGCCAACATCTTCCTGTCGGCGGGGGTGAGCAACGCCGGGGCCCTCAGCCGCCGCGTGGCTGACGCCATGAGCCTGTCGACCCTGGTCAAGGCAACCCACGGCGACGTCGTCGGCTCGCCCGAAACGCTCGAGCCGACGGCTTTCGCCGCCAGACCGGATGGCGGCGTCATCGCCTACAGCGACTATGGCCCAAAGGGCGGACGGCCGGTGCTGATCGTCCACACCAACTTCTCTTCACGCCACGCCCCGACCCGGTTGATCGAAATGTTACAGCGGGCCGGTCGACGGCCACTGGCCATCGACCGGCCGGGCTTCGGGCTGACCGACGGCCCGGGCGCGATCGACGCCGCCGACCAGGCGATCGATGACCTTGCCCTGGTGATGGGTCGGCTGAAAATCGACCGGGCCGATCTGGTCGTGCGCGGCGGGTTTCGGTTCGTGCGCCGGCTGGTGACGACCCGGCCGGATCTGGCGGGGCGAATCGTGATGACCTCGGTGCCGCCGGTGAACGCCGACGCCCGGCGACGGGCCACATTCTACTACTTCGTCCAGTCGATCGCCCGCCGCCGGCCGCACCTGATCCGCGAGCTTGCCAGAATGAGCGGCCGGCTGTTTCCGATCAGCGACCTCCGCCGCCACCTGATCGACGCATTGAAGGGCTCGACCGCCGACCTCGCGGCCATCGAGGACGCCCGCAATTTCGCCGACTACTGGCGGGGCCTACGGACCTTCTGCGCCGGCCGGGTGGAGGGCTTCATCGCCGAGCAGGCCATTCAGGCATCCAATCCGCCCCCGGAGCCACTGGACGACGCGCGCCACTGGACGGTGATGACCGGCGCCCAGGACCCGCTGTACGACCTGGACGAAGCCGACGCCGCCTGGGCCAGAATCCTGCCCGGCGCCCGGTTCGTGCGCCTGGCCGACGCCGGGCGACTGCTGGTCTTCTCCCACCCCGAAGCCGTGGCGAAAGCTCTGGACTAAAACGTCGGAAGGGCTGGCGCCGGATGGTGCGCCTCGTCTATCGTGAACGCTGATAACCAACGGCCGCCAAGAGCCGTCGACCCCAGGAAACGGATACCCCCATGCACTACGCCGAGCTGAATCACGCCTGGGCCGAACTCACCGGTCCCGGTGGCGCCTTCGAGATCGTCGAGATGGACGTCGGCGGCCAGTGGATTCGCGGGTTCAAGAACGCCCCGCCGAGCGTGCGCGAAGTCTGGCTCGCGACCCTGCAGTTCGCCGAGCGCGACTACCTGGTCTACCAGGACGAGCGCATCACCTACGGCCAGGCGCATCAGCTGACCGCGTCGATCGCCAGCTGGCTGATGGCCCAGGGCGTGGTTCCCGGCGACCGCATCGCCATCGCCATGCGCAACTATCCCGAATGGATGCTGATCTACTGGGCCGCCTGCAGCATCGGCGTCGCCGTGGTCGGCATGAATGCCTGGTGGACCGCGCCCGAAATGGCCTTCGGCCTCAGCGACTCCCGCCCCAGGATCCTGTTCGCCGACGCCGAGCGCCTGGCTCGCATCGCCGAGCAGCCCGACATGCTGGCCGGCGCCCATGTGGTGGCCGTGCGCACCGAGACCCCCGAAGGCGGCACGCCCTGGTCCGAGGTTATCGGCCACGGCGGGGCCATGCCGGACGTCACCGTCGATCCTGATTCCGACGCCTGCATCTTCTACACCTCCGGCACCACGGGCTTCCCGAAGGGCGCCCAGCTGACCCACCGGGGCTGCGTCAGCAACCTGATGAACATGCTGTTCTCTGGCCAGGCCGGGGCCATGGTGCTGGCCATGACCACCGGCGTTGTGCCCGACCCGGACAACCCGCCGCCGCCGCCTGCCGTGCTGGTGACCACCCCGCTGTTCCACGTCACCGCCAACAACTGCGGCGCCTACGCCGCCACCGCCATGGGCGGCAAGATGGTGCTGATGTACCGTTGGGACGCCACCCTGGCGCTGGAACTGGTCCAGGCCGAGCGCATCAGCACGGTCAGCGGCGTGCCGGTGATGGCCCGCGAACTGGTCACCCATCCGGACTTCGCCAAGTACGACACCTCCTCCCTGCTCAGCGTCGGCGGCGGCGGCGCGCAGATCCAGCCGGACCTGGTCGACAAGATCGACAAGACCGTGCCGACCGCGCGTCCGAACACCGGCTACGGCATGACCGAGACCTGCGGCGTCATCACCTCGCTGAGCGGCGACTTCTTCGTCGACAAGCCGGCCAGCTGTGGCCGGGCCCTGCCCAACTTCGAGGCCAAGGTGGTCGACGACTTCGGCAACGCCCTGCCGACCGGCGAGGTCGGCGAGCTGTGGGTGCGGGGCAGCAGCGTGATCAAGGGCTACATCAACCGTCCCGAGGCGACCGCAGAGACCATCACCGATGGCTGGCTGCACACCGGCGACGTCGCCCGCATCGACGAGGAGGGCTTCATCTTCCTGGTCGACCGCAAGAAGGACATGGTCCTGCGCGGCGGCGAGAACGTCTACTGCGCCGAGGTCGAGGCTGCCGTCTATCGCCACCCGGCCGTGGCCGAGGCCGTGGTGTTCGGCGTTCCCGACGACCGTCTGGGTGAGGAGGTGGCTGCCGCCATCCTGCTGCGGGCCGGCCACAGCGCCAGCGCCGACGACCTGCGCGGCCACGTCGCCGCCCTGATCGCCAAGCACAAGGCCCCCCGCTACATCTGGTTCCTCAGCGAGAACATCCCGCGCAACGCCAGCGGCAAGTTCCTCAAGAAGGACCTCAAGGCGTCGCTCAAGGTTGAAGAAGCGGCCTGACCGTCGACAACGGGCGCGGGGCGAAGGCCTGTCCTTCTCCCCGCCGCCAGACCCTTTCAGGTTTTGATGTACCCATCAAAACCTGATCAAAAGGGTCTAGAATCAAACATTTAGAGCACATCCGGGCGGCGGAACCGCTTACACTTCCGCCTGACGTGCTCTAGTCGCCCTTGCGCCGCGCCCAGTGACGACGACCGGTATCCGCCCGCAGCAGTGGCGTGAGCACCAGTTCCAGCGCGATGCCGACGCCGGCGGTCACCATCATGATGCCCATCCAAAGATTGCCCCGGTCGAAGATCTCGTTTCGATCCGGGCTCAAGCCATGCACGGCCATCCAGGCCCAGACCAGGATGACGCCGATGATCGGGCCAATGGCCAGGAACAGCACCAGGTAGCGGAGCATACCGAGCAGGACGGTCTTCAGAACGGACATGGGAGCCTCCGAAAGCCATCATGGCGGCCGAGGCGTCCCGCACCTTGATCGGGATCAAGGCGCACACGCGCGACATCAGCGAGGTAGCGGGGGGGCAGGTCGCCCTTCCGGAGATATCCAATGAGTCCGAGCGCCTGGCGGGGCAGCGCCCTACACCAACGCGGTCTTGACCGTTCGGGCGTCCGCACCAGATCAACCCCCATGTCGTCGACCCGAACCACCGCCCTCGCCCTGATCGCCCAGTACGGCGGCGACGCCGAGACAATCGCCATGTTGCGGGCGGCGGAATACGCGGCGATGGGGGACGTTCAGGGCCTGGCCGACTGGGACGCGATCATCGCCGACATCCAGCGCCTCGACCTTGAGGGTCCGGGCGCGGCCGCTCTCAACTGACGGGCTGAGCCGAAAACCAGGGGATAAGTCGGGCCAGCGCTTCCTCGATCTCCGGGGTCGAGACGGCGAAGCTGAACCGGATGAAGTGGTGGCCGTCGACCGGGTCAAAGTCGACGCCCGGCGCCGTGGCCACGCCTGTTTCGGTCAGCAACCGCTTGCAGAAGGCCATGCTGTCCTGAGTGAGGTGGCCGATGTCGGCCCAGATGTAGAAGGCGCCGTCCGGCGGCGCGATCGCGGTGAGGCCGAGGCTCGGCAAGGCCGCCAACAGCAGATCGCGGTTGCGGGCATAGGTGGCGACATGACCTTCGAGCTCGGCGATATCGTTCATCGCCGCCAGCCCCGCGTGCTGGCTCAGTGAGGGCGCGGTCAGGAACAGGTTGCCGACGTAGGCGCGGGCGACCTCGCGCAGGTCAGCGGGGGCGACCAGCCAGCCCAGCCGCCAGCCGGCCATGCTGAAGTACTTCGAAAAGCTGTTGATGATCAGGGCGTCCGGATCGAACTCCAGCATCGAGTGGGTCGGGCCTGAGTAGGAAAGGCCGTGGTAGATTTCGTCGGAGACAATGCGGATGCCGCGCGCCTTGCAGACCGCGGCGATAGCGGCCAGCTCTTCCGCCCCGATGATGGTGCCGGTCGGATTGGCCGGACTGGCGATGATCAGGCCGGCGGGGGGCGGCTCCATCGCCTCGATCATGGCGGCCGTCAGCTGGTAGCGGCTGGCGGGACCGCAGGCGAGCTCCACCGGAGCCATGTTGAGCGCCATCACCGTGCCGCGATAGGCGACATAGCCCGGCCGGGCCATGGCGATGCGGTCGCCCGGCTGAAAGGCGCTGGACAGGGCCAGCACCAGGGCCGGCGAGGCGCCGCAGGTCAGGATGATCCGGCCCGGTTCGATATCGACGCCGTGCAGCGCCTGGTATCGCTTCGCCAGGGCGTCGCACAGCGGGCTGCTTTCCCAGTAGCCCATGGCATCGGCGTCGAGCACATGGTGGGCGGCGGCAATGGCGCTCTTCGGGGCGCCGGTCGAGGGCTGGCCGAATTCCATGTGGATCACACGCGTCCCCTCCGCCTTCAGCTGGTGGGCAAGGCGGCTGATCTCGATGGCGCGGAAGGGGTCGGGCGTAGCCATGCCTCGCCGTTAACGAGTTTCGGCGCTTTCGGCTAGGCTGCCGGTTCATGCCCCGTTCAAGCCCGGGACGTGAAGCATGTTTGACTCCCTCCAAGCCCTCGTGGTGAGGTTAACGTTGAGGGCGACAGGGGGCCTCCTAAAGTCATGAACCGTCTTATCGCGCTGGCCGCCGCCGCGCCGTTCGCCCTGCTGGCAGGCCAGGCCCTGGCCCAGACCCCTGCTCCGCCGCAGGCCGAAGTCCTGCGCTTCGAGGCGCCTCAGCGGCCCATCGCCGTCGCCCTGCCCACACCCGGCGAGTGCCGCGCCCTTCTGCCGGTCGCCCGGACCGCGCCGTCCAAGGTTCCGGTCGATGTCACCGGCGCGACCCTGCTCAGCAAGGACGACCTGGGCGAAGGCTGGCTGCATCTGGGCGATGCGGGCGCCGGTTCCGAAACCGCCACCAAGGTCGCCGCCTGGGTCGACTGCCGCTACGCCCAACTCGGCTACGTCGGGGCTCGCAGCAGCATTACCCGCGAGGGTACGACCTGGACGATCGCTGTGCGCGAGGGCCGGATCAGCGGACTGAGCGTCCAGGGCGCCGACGCCTCCCAGGAAGCCTTCATCCGCCGCGCCTTCTCCGACGTGAAGGTCGGACAACTGCTGAACGCCCGCGACCTGAAGCGTGGCGCCGACGCCGCCAGCCGCTACGGCTTCTGGGGCGTCTCGCCCTCGGTGACTCCGGACGGCGAGGGTGTGGTTCTGGTGCTGGCCGTGTCTCCCGGACCGCCCGGCATCTTCCTGAGCGCCCAGAACGCCTCGGCTGAAACGGTGGGAACCTGGAGCGGCGGGGCCAGCCTGATCTTCGGCGACCTGACGCCGCTGCATGAGCGCACCATCATCGGCGTCTTCCACGACCTGACCGGCGACGCCCAGCGCGGGGCCCAGATTTCCAGCCAGATCCTGATGACGCGATCGGGCCTGGAGCTGAAGGGCGATCTGGCCATCTTCGAACAGTCGCCAGACGAACGTCTGCCCAACCTGGACACCGACGGGACCACCCGCGTCGGCCGCCTGGAACTGCGCCATCCGCTTGGCCTGGTCAGCAACACCCGCTCCAGTGTTCTCTTCGCCGGCCGCGCCGGTCTGGAAGCCATCGACCAGGACACGGATCTGGCCGAAGGGCCGTTCTCGGGGAACGCCACCGTGCGGGACAGCCTGCGGGTGGCCTATGCCGGCGTGCAGGCCGACTACCGCACGAAAAACACGACGGCCTATGGCTACCTCAGCGTCCGCAAGGGCCTGAGCGGCCTTGGCGCCTCAGACGAAGGTGACGCCCTGCTCAGCCGCGTCGACGCCGACCCGGCCGCCCTGGTGCTGCGTTTCGAGGGCGGAGCCTCGATCACCTCCGGCGGTTTTCTCATCGAGCCGCGCCTGCGGGCCCAGCTCTCCGACAGCCCGCTGCTGCAGTACGAGGAGTTCACCTACGGCGGCCTGATCGGCGGCCGGGCGCTGGACCCCGGCGCCCTGTTCGGCGACAGCGGCGTCAGCGGCTCGGTCGACCTCTATGGCCCGGCGGCCAGGCTGGGCGACCGTTTCTCTATCCGGCCGGCGGCCTTCGTCGAAGGCGCCTGGGCGACCAACGAAGACGACATCGGCCCGCTGATCGACCGCCTGGAAAAGCACGGGACCTTCGGCGGCGCCGGCGTGCGCCTGAGCCTCGACGGTCGGTGGAACCTGGACCTGCTTTACGCCGCCCCGCTGGGCGACACGGTCGGGGTGCCCGACCAGTTCGTCGGGCCCAAGGTGACGGTCGGCATCTCCGGCGGCTTCACCTTCTAGCTCAATAGGCGTACCGCGCCGGCTCTGCTTCCGAGGCCTTGGCGACCGCGGTCGCCAGCTGCGCGTCGACCACATCGGCAGAGAGCTGCAGCACCAGGGCCAGGTCGCGCTGCTCTGCGCTGATCAGGCCGCTCGAGACCAGCTGTTCGCCCAGCCGCTGCCCCAGGCCGCGTCCACGGGCCAGCGCCGCCTGCAGGTCGTCATGGCTGACCGCTCCGGCCCGCACCAGCAGATCGCCGAGGCGCACGTAGCCGGAGCGGATATCCCGCCAGAGGGCGGCCTCGTCCGAGGCGCTGATCCGGCCCTGGCCCCGCACCTGCGCCAGCGCCGCGCGTCCGCGGGCGAAGGGGGCCGGTTCCCAGGCAAATCGGATGGCGAAGGCGACGTCGCTCAAGGGGGCGTAAAGATAGCGGACGCTCCTGACCCCCGCCGCCCCGAGGATTTTCTCCAGCTCGGCGCGCCGGCCGGCCGGCAGGGGTTCCGCCAGGGCGATGTCGAGGGAGCCGTTCTGACGGCGCAGGGGCACGGCGGCGAACCAGGCGGCCTGCTCGGGCATGAGCAGCCACAGGACGCTCTCATCGATCTGGAAGGGGTCGAACATCGAGGCATAGACCTCGCCGCGCTCGGCGAAGGCCTCGGCCAGATGCTCGTCCTCGACCAGGCCCAGGTCGAGCAGCTGCAGTCCGATGGGGCGGTAGCGCGCCTTCTGGGCGGCCAGGGCGCGGTTCAGACCATCCTCGTCCAGGTGGTTCCAGAAGCGCAGCACATCGCCGACCCGGCCGCCGCGGTCCAGCTCCGACAGCGAAGGATAGCTGTGCTGGGTCTTGTCCCAGGCGATGGTCCGGCCGGTGATCAGGTGGCTGACGTACTGGCGCAGGGAGCGGAAGAAGGCGCCGAAGCCGATCAGGTTGGAAACCACGATCCGCACAGGCGTCAGCGGAACATGCTTGAGACCGTGATTGATGCCGGTGAACCAGGCCCGGTGCAGGATGCGGTTGACCAGGAAGATGAAGTTCAGCGCGACCAGCCACCAGACCCACTGCTTGTCGATGATGGGCGGTAATTGGGCCACCTGCGGCCAGATCGCCGAAACGCCCCAGTAGCCGAGCACCTGGATGACGATCAGATAGGCCAGCGCCCCGACCGGCGAGGTGAACAGCGCCTTGCGGTCACGGAACAGGTAGTAGCGGTTGGACAGGGAGCCGAACCAGCCGAGCTGCTTCCAGCCCAGATACGAAATGCCCAGCATCCAGCGGGTCTTCTGGCGCACGGAGGTCTGGAAGCGGTCGGGGAAGAACTCCTTGGTGGCGACCAGCTCGCGCTTCATCACCGTCACCTCGCCCCTGCCGAACCAGCGTTTGCGCTGGCGGGGGACGCGGGCGTGATAGCGGATGAACTCGGACGGATAGCCGAGCGAGGCCAGCCGGTGGGCGACGTCATAGTCCTCGGTCAGGCTGTCGGTGTTGAACGGCTGCCCGTCCTTCTCCCGGACCAGGGCCAGCATGGCCGAACGGGCAAAGGCGGTGGCGACCCCGGCCGAGGGGGTCATGCCCGTCACAGCCGAACGGACGGGCAGGTCCTTCGTATGGAACTCGGCGAACTCGTCCATGTAGTGGCAGGCGACCAGCTTGTGCCACTGGCGGTCCATGGAAAGGACCGGCATCTGGATCATGCCGTTGTCCTCGATGAACCAGTTGACCGTCTTCAGGCCGTAGGGATGCACCACGTCCTCGGCGTCGTGCATCAGGAAGGCGTCGAATTTCTCGCCCGTCCGCTGCTCGTGCAGCAGGATGTTCTGAACCAGCCAGTTCAGGCAGTCCGCCTTGCTGGTCGGGCCGTCGTGGGGGACTTCCGCCCGGTAGGTGTTGGGGAAGCGCTGGCGGATCTTCTCGACCTCGCGCTGGGTGTCGGGGTCGTTGGCGTAGACGCCGACGAAGATCTTGTAGCGGGCGTAGTTGAAGGTCTTGTTGGTGTTGGCCACCATGTTGGCGATGACGTCGCTCTCCTGCCAGGCCGGCACCATGATGGCGATCAGCTTCTCGGGGTGAGCATCCAGCCTGGCCTGCCTGGGCGCGCGGCCCCAGAAATCCCACAGCTTTTCCCAGCGCTGCCACCAGTAGAGAAGGTCGATGAACAGGTCGTCGATCGAGCTGATGGTAATCAGCACGGCGGTAATGATGATCGCGACCTTGAGCACGCCCCAGTAGCCGAGGACGGCCGCGAAGGCGCTGTCGCCGGTCAGGCCCACCGACGCCAGCCAGCCCCCGATCTGCGCCAATGCGCTGTCCATCGCCCCGATCCCCCAACCCGTTAACCTGGGTTAACCAGCATTCAGCCTGTGAAGATCCTCCTCCGCAAGCCTCCCGGCGTATTGGCGCGTCAGGATTTCGGCGATCCGCTCGGAGGCATAACCGTCGCCGAACGGGCTGAGCGCCTTGGACATCTTGTGCCGCTCGTCCTCGTTGGTGAGCAGCATGCAGGCGGCGGCGGCCACCCCATGCCGACTGTGGCCGACCAGCCGGGCGACGCCGGCGGTGACCGCCTCCATCCGTTCGGTGGACTCCCGCAGGATCAGGACGGGGACGCCGAACACCGGGGCCTCTTCCTGGACGCCGCCGCTGTCGGAGAGGATGGCGACACAGCTTTTCAGCAGGCTGAGGAAATCCGGATACTCCAGCGGGCCAACGATGCGGATACGCGGCTGGTCGCCCAGCATGGCGAACACCTTCTGGCGCAGGGCGGGGTTGGCGTGAGCGACGAAGACGATCTCAATGTCCGGCACATGGTCGCGGATGTCGATAAGGGCGCCCAGCACCTGATCCATGGCTTCGCCCCAGTTCTCGCGCCGGTGCAGGGTGACCATGATCCGGCGCAGGCCGGCGGTCAGCGGCTCGGGCGCGATGCCGGCGGCGGTGAGGCGTACGGAGTCGACGCCTGTGTTGCCGGTGACGAAGACGCGGTCCTCATGCACACCCTGGCGATGCAGGTTGGCGGCGGCCACGCCCGTCGGCGCGAAATGGACATCGGCCAACTGGCCGACGACGCAGCGCCAGCCTTCCTCCGGGAAGGGGGTCGCCAGGTCGAAGGTCCTCAAGCCCGCCTCGACGTGCGCCACCGGGATGCGGCGGGCAAAGGCGGCCATGGCTCCGGCGGCGGTCGAGGAGGTGTCGCCCTGTACGACCACCAGGTCGGGGGCGGCCCGCTCGAAGGCCAGATCCAGCTCATGCATGACATGGGCGAAGCGGCCGCCCAGGCTGGCGTCGTTGGCCGGTGGGCTCAGCGACAGGTCGGGCTCGATGCCGAGCGTGACAAGGGTCTGACGGTTGAGGGTCGCCTGCTGTTCGGTCGATATCCAGATGGGGTCGAACCCCTCCACTGCCGCCAACGCCGCCCTTACCGGCGCCAGCTTGACCACCTCGGGCCGGGTCCCGGCCACAATTGCCACCCTCACGGTCGTATTCCTTCAACCGGAGCAACCCGGCGCCGCCCCATATGTGGAGAAATGACGGCGCTCGATTGAACTCTGTCTGAGGTCGCCGTTGGCTGGCGTTCATATTCCGGTTGGAGAAGTAGGGATTAGCCGGCCAGGCCGATCGCCTTGAGACGTTCGTGCAGGAAATCACCGGCCGAGATGTCGGGATACAGCTTGCCTTCGTCGCCAATGCATTGCGGCAGGACGTCCAGGCGGGTGGCCAGGGTGGGGTGCATGAAGAAGGGCATCGAGTAGCGGCTGGCGTTCTCGGCCCCCTCCGGATTGACCACGCGGTGGGTCGTCGAAGGGATGACCCCGTTGGTCAGGCGCTGAAGCATATCGCCGGAATCGACGATCAGGTTGCGCGGCGCGGTCTCGACCGGCAGCCAGGTTCCATCGCGGTCGAGCAGCTGCAGGCCGGCGCCCTTGGCGGCGACCAGGATGGTGATGAAGTTGATGTCCTCATGGGCTGCCGATCGGACCGCGCCGTCCGGGTCGCCGTTGATCGGCGGGTAATGCAGGACCCGCAGCAACGAGGTGCCGTGCTTCACGCGGTCGTCGAAATAGTCTTCGGCCAGGCCAAGGTTGGGAGCCAGGGCGCGGAGCAGGATCTGACCGGTCTCGTTCAGGGCGGCGAACAGGCGGGTGAAGGTCTCCCGGAATTCGGCGATCTCGGTCGGCCAGACGTTCGCCGGAAAAGGCTCGTCGGCGGGGGCGTCGGGCGAGGGGTCATGGCCGATCTGCCAGAACTCCTTGAGATCCGGCTTTGAACTGTCCTTGGCGTGCTCGACGCCGAACGGGGTGTAGCCACGCATGCCGGCCGCGTAGGCTTTCTTTGCGGCTTCCGGCAGGGCGAAGACCTTCTCCGCCAGGCCGTAGGCTGTCTCGAGCAGGTCCGGCGACACATTGTGGTCGGCCAGGGTGAAGAAGCCGAACTCTTTCAGCCCCCGGAACAGGTCGGCGGAGAACTGCGCGCGGCCGGCGGCGTCGCCGTGGGTGTAGGCCTTGAGGCTGAGTTCGGGGACGTGTCGGGTCATGGGCGGTCTCTTGCCGGGTATCTTGGCCGGTTGGGCGGGTGTTTTAGGCCCGGGCGAGCGCCGCGTCGACTTCGGCGCGCGTCGGCAGCGAAGGCTGGGCGCCGGCGCGGGTAACCGCCAGGGCCCCGGCGGTGCAGGCGAAGGTCAGGGCGGCGGCCGGCGACTGGCCTTCGAGCAGGGCGACCGTCAGGGCGGCGACGAAGCAATCTCCGGCCCCGGTGGTGTCGACGACAGTGACCGACGGCGGGGTCGCCGTGGCGATCTCGACGCCCCCCTTGAACAGCCTGGCTCCGGCCCCGCCGAGCGTTACGGCGACCAAGCCCGTGGACTGATGCAGGCTCTCGCCATAGAAGGCGGCTTCAGTCTCGTTGACGATCAGAAGATCGGCGCGGTCGAGCAGCATCTGGGGCACGACAGCGGCCGGGGCCAGGTTGACCGCAACGAAGCCGGTTGCACGCCCGGCGGCCGCCGCGACCGTGGCGATCGGCAGCTCGAGCTGGAGGATGACTGGTCCCTCCAGGGTATTTGGCAGGTCGCCCGCCAGGACGCCGGCGTTGGCGCCGGGTGCGACGATGATCTGGTTCTCGCCATCGGCGGACACCGCGATCAGGGCGACGCCGCTGGCGAACTCCGGCCGGGTGGCGACACCCCCGAGGTCGACACCGTCGCGGCGCAGGAGGCCCAGCGCCTCGTCGGCCATGCCGTCCTTGCCGGTGGCGCCGATCATCTGCACGGCAGCGCCCAGGCGACGGGCGGCCAGCGCCTGGTTGGCGCCCTTGCCGCCGGGATGCCGGGCCAGGGTGGCGCCGGTGACCGTTTCGCCAGGGGCCGGCAGGGTCGCGGCGGTGGCCACGAAGTCGAGGTTGATCGAGCCGACAACGGTGAGACTGACGCTCATCCGAGCCGCTCCGTGATCAGATCGAAGACCCCCTGCCCGTTCGCTGCTGTCACCCAGTGGTGAGGTGAATTCCCGGTCTTTCGGAACTCAACGGCGGTGTGGCCGAGGGTCAGGGGCGAACTGGTCTCGACGGCGATCTTGCAGGGCGCTGTCTCGAACAGGTCGGGTGCGATCAGCCAGGCGATCGGACAGGGGTCGTGCAGCGGGGCGTCGAGACCGCGGACAATCTCGTGCTCGATCCTGCGGGAGAAGCGCAGGAGGGAAGCGGCGGCGGCGGCGCGTGGGTTGGCGAGGGCCTCGACAGCGGCGATGCGCGGCTCGGTGGCCCGGACCTGATGAGTGGCGTCGAGGCCGTGGACGATGACAGGCGCGCCGCTGGCGAAGACGACATGGGCGGCGTGGGGGTCGGCGAAGATGTTGTACTCGGCCGAGGCGGTGATGTTGCCGCCCTCGAGCCGGGCGCCGCCCATGGCCACGATCCGGCGGATGCGGCCAATGACGGACGGCTGCAGAACCATGGCCATGGCCAGGTTGGTGAACGGACCGGTGACAACGATATCGACCGTACCGGACGGGTGATCCATCAGGGTCTGGATCAGAAAGTCGACAGCGTGGGGACCAGGCTCGTCCGGGGTCGGCGGGATGGCCAGTTCACCGAGGCCCGATTCGCCGTGGAAGTGACCGGCCTCGACAGGGACGCGGACCATGGGACGCTGGCAGCCGGCCAGGACCGGCACATCATTGCGGCCGGCGATGTCCCGGATGATGCGGGCGTTGCGAGCAGTCAGCCCGGCGGCGACGTTGCCGGCCACGGTGGTGACGCCGAGGATGTTCAGCTCGGGGCTGGCGAAGGCGAGCAGCAGGGCGACGCCGTCGTCCACCCCCGGATCGCAATCGATGATCAGGGTAGAATGTGACACCCGGCCATTGTCGGCCGGACCGGGGTTCGGCCGCAAGAGTGTCAGATGACGCCGATGTCGCGCAGCTGGTCCAGGAAGCGCCGGGTGTTGGTGAAGCTCTTGGCGATAAGGCCCTGGGTTTCGTAGTCGGCGAACACGGAGTCGGGCACCACGACGCCGTCTTCCACACGCTCGACGCGGCCCGATTTGATCAGGCGCTGCACATGTCGGCGAGCGGTCTCGTAGGAGATGCCGAGCTCGCGGGCCACCACATAGACGCTGACCGGGCGACGCACGTCATTGGGCGGGATATCGTTGCTGGCGTGATAGCGGCCGTCGGGTCCGTTCAGATGGCGGGTGTTGGCGTCGGTGACGGCCAGAAGGATCAGACCATCGAGGATATCGCCTCCGCCGAAGCTCTTCACCACAGTCAGGCTCTGAAGGAACCAGCGGCTGCCCAGCCGCGCAACGATGCGCTTCTGGTCGGTGGACGGCTCGTCATTGACGGCCGAGGGCGAGTCTACGGTTTTGAGTGCGGATTGCGACATGGGTGCTCCCCCCCGGAGTGCAAGAGTTTCTGGTGAACGGGCGAAAAAGCTACTCTCGGGTAATCCTGAACCAATGTGGGCACAGCTCAAAGAGGGGGGCGACCCGAATCGAGGATTGGACAATGTGTCACGGGTCGGGAGATGATCGGGCTTCCTCGGGTTCGATTTCACAGGTTTCAATGCTCCAGCTTCTTCGTTTCGCACCGGCCCTGCTGGCCGCCTTTGCCATAGCCGCCCCGGCGCCGGGGATGGCCCAGACGGGCGACGGCTACCGCCTGCCGCCCGCACCGATCGCGCAGATCATCGACGCCGACCCGACGCCGGTGATCAGCCTGTCCCGCGACCGGTCGGTCATGGCCGTGATGAACCGGGAGAACCTGCCGTCCATCGCGGCGGTGTCAGAACCGATCCTGCGGCTGGCGGGCGCCCGGCTGAACCCCCGCACCAACGGCCCGACCGAGGCGCGGACCAGCTATCTGCGCTCGCTGGAGTTCACGCCGGTCAAGGGCGGCAAGCGGGTGAAGGCCCAGTTGCCGGATGGCGCGCGCTTCTTCGCCCCGTCCTGGTCGCCGGACGGACGGCGGCTGGCCGTGGTCGTCGAGGCTCGTGACGGGTTGGAACTCTGGCTGGTCGAGGTCAACACGGGCCGGGCCAATCGCGTTCTGCCGGCGATCATAAATGGCGCATTCGGCGCCGCCTACAGCTGGCTGCCGGACAGCTCCGGCCTGCTGGTGCGGACCATTCCGACCGGGCGCGGCGCGGCCCCGGCTGCTCCAACCGCTCCAAGCGGTCCGCTCGTACAGC
>JBILYE010000181.1:0-7695 GCA_044377925.1 Caulobacter sp.
TCGTTCTTCCCCTTCGGATCACCGGAACGGCCCCTCCCCCGCATGACGCAACGCATCGAGGACTACGCCCTCATCGGGGATCGCGAATCCTGCGCCCTGGTCGGCATCAACGGCTCGGTCGACTGGCTGTGCTGGCCGCGCTTCGACAGCGACGCCTGCTTCGCCGCCCTGCTGGGCACGCGCAACAACGGCTGCTGGCGCATCTGGCCGGCCGACGAGGGCTACAAGGTCAGCCGAAAATATCGTGAGGACACCCTGATCCTCGAAACCACCTTCGAAACCCCCACCGGCCGCGCCACCATCATCGACTTCATGGCCCGCCGGAACGGCCACCCCGAACTGATCCGCATGGTCCGCGGCGACCAGGGCCATGTGGTCTTCAAGCTCGATCTGGCCCTGCGCTTCGGCTACGGCGCCGTCACCCCCTGGATGGCCCGCACCGACGGCGGCGCCCACCGGGCCATCGCCGGGCCGGACATGGTGGTCCTGCGCACCCCCGTCGGCATGACCGGCGACGGCTGGCTCCTCAAGTCCGACTTCACCGTTTCCCAGGGCGAGACCACCCCCTTCACCCTGACCTGGGCCCCCAGCCACGAGCCCCTGCCGGCGGCCACCAGCCCCCGCAAGGCCCTGGCCGACACCGAGACCTTCTGGACGCACTGGACCAGCCAGGCCGCCGTCGACGGCCCCTGGGCCCAGGCGGTCAAGCGCTCGCTGATCACCCTCAAGGCCCTGACCCACGCCCCCACCGGCGGGGTCGTCGCAGCCGCCACCACCTCCCTGCCGGAGAAGATCGGCGGTCCCCGCAACTGGGACTATCGCTACTGCTGGATCCGCGACGCCACCCTGACCCTGCTGGCCCTGATGAACGCCGGCTACTACGAAGAGGCCCAGGCCTGGCGCGACTGGCTCTTACGCGCCGTGGCCGGCAGTCCGGCCGACATGCAGATCATGTACGGCGTCGCCGGCGAGCGCCGCCTCAACGAGTGGGAAGCGACCTGGCTGCCCGGCTACGAGGGCTCGACCCCGGTCCGCATCGGCAACGCGGCCTCCACCCAGTTCCAGCTGGATGTCTACGGAGAGCTGGCCGACAGCCTGCACCAGGCCCGCCGTGGCGGCCTGACCGGCAACGAGGCCGCCTGGCAGGTCGAACGGGCCCTGACCGACCACGTCTGCCGCGTCTGGCGCACCCCCGACGACGGCATCTGGGAGGATCGCTCCGACCGCAAGCACTACACCTTCAGCAAGGTCATGGCCTGGGTCACCCTCGACCGCGCCGTCCAGGCCGTCGAGCACTACGGCCTGCCAGGCGACGCGACACGCTATCGCGCTGTCCGCGAGGAAATCCGCGAGGACATCCTGGCCAACGGCTACGATGCCGGGCGCGGCAGCTTCGTCCGCTCCTACGGCAGCCAGGCGGTCGATGCCTCCCTGCTGCTGCTCGCCGAACTGGGGTTCGTCGCCCCGGACGATCCCCGCTACATCGGCACCGTCGAGGCTATCGAGCGCGATCTGCTGCACGGCGGCTTCGTCCACCGCTACGACACCGGCGCCATCGACGACGGCCTCAACACCACCGAGGGCGCCTTCCTGGTCTGCACCTTCTGGCTGGTCGACGCCTATGTCGCCATCGGTCGGCTGGACGACGCCGAGGCCCTGTTCGAACGCCTGCTGTCGATCCGCAACGATCTGGGCCTGCTGGCCGAGGAGTACGACCCCGTCGACAAACGCCAGGTCGGCAACTTCCCCCAGGCCTTCAGCCACATCGGCCTGATTAACAGCGCCTTCAACCTGACCCGCGCCAGGGGCGAGAACGGCCACACCATCGAGCGCGGCTGACCCTTTCCGGACCGGCTCTTCGCCCTACCTCTTCCATCATCCCCCGGGGGAACAAGGGGCTGACCCTGTCTGTTACGGTCCTGCCGGGCCGAGCCGGAGACTTTTCTCGATGCGCGTCGCCGACCTGATGACCCCCGTTGCAAATCCGCTCACTCACGACAGCACCCTGCGCGAAGCCGCCGCCGCCCTGTCGCGGTCCAGGCTGGACCAGCTGCCGGTTACGCATGACGGCCGCCTGATCGGCGCGGTCAGCCAGGTCGACCTCGTCGACTACGGCCTGGCCCGCGGCCTGAAGCCCGACAGCCCGGTGTTCGCGGTGATGAGCCACTACATCGACTGGTGCTACGAGGACGAGGACGCCCTGGACGTCGCCGCCCGACTGGCCGACGCCGACCGCGAAAGCCTCATCGTCCTGACCCGCGACCACAGGCTGGCCGGCGTCGTCGCCGCCAGCGCCCCGGCGCGGAGCGGCTGGACCGACCTGGAGATGGTCGACGTCGCGGCCTGACGGTCGCCGTTCGGCGCCGACCCTGACACTCACGCGGCGCGACACAGTCCCAAACGAAAAAGGGCGCGGTCGAAACCGCGCCCTGTTCCTTGAATGCCTTTGAAGCCTAGCGGCCGCTGGGCACGTCCTTGAACGCCACGTCCTTGTCGACGCGGACATCGCCCGGCAGGCCAAGCACCCGTTCGGCGATGATGTTCTTGAGGATCTCGTCGGTGCCGCCGGCGATGCGCAGGCCCGGCGCCCACAGCAGGGACTGCTGGAAGGCGGCCTGGAGCGGGGCTTCGGCGGGGTCGACGAGGACGCCGTACTGGTCCTCCATCTCGACGCCGTAGTTGCTCATTTCCTGCATCTGGTTGGCGGCGATGATCTTGCCGATCGAGCTTTCCGGACCGGGGGTCTGGCCCTTGGACAGCGCCGTCATGGTGCGGAAGCGGGTCAGCTTCAGCCCCTCGGCGGCGACGTACCAGTCGGCCAGCTTCTCGCGGAAGGCGCCGTCCTTCATGCCGTCGGTCTGGCGAGCCAGTTCCATGATGGTCTTGTAGTCGGGGCCCGAGGACCCGCCGACCGCCAGACGCTCGTTCATCAGGGTGACCAGGGCCACCTTCCAGCCGTCGCCGACGCCACCGAGACGCTGGCTGTCCTTCACCCGCAGGTCGGTGAAGTAGACTTCGTTGAACTCGGAGCCGCCGGAGGCCTGGTGGATCGGGCGCACTTCCACGGCCGGATCGTGCATGTCGATCCAGAACATGGTCATGCCCTTGTGCTTGGGCACGTCGGGGTCGGTGCGGACCAGCAGGATGCCGTAGTCGCAGTACTGGGCGCCGGTGGTCCAGACCTTCTGGCCGTTGATCACCCACTCGTCGCCGTCCTTGACGGCGCGGGTGCGGCTGGCCGCCACGTCCGAGCCGCCGGCCGGTTCGGAGAACAGCTGGCACCAGATTTCCTCGCCGCGCATGGCGGGGGTGACGAAGCGGGTCTTGGTCTCGGCGTCGGCGAAGGCCATGACGGTCGGCACGCACATGCCGAGGCCGATGGTGAAGTAGCCGTAGTTGACGCCGACCTTGCCTTCTTCCTGGCCGAAGATCACCGACTGGATCGGCGTGCCGCCGCCCCCGCCCCATTCCTTGGGCCAGGTGATGCAGGCGTAACCGGCGTCGGCCTTCTTGGCCTGCCAGGCCTTGGCGGCGGCCATGTGCTCAGGGCTGTTCGGCCGGCGGCCGTTGGCGCTGGAGTTGTTCTTGTGGGCCGCCGCGTTCTCTTCGAGCCAGGCGCGGGCCTTCTCGCGGTAGGCGGCTTCTTCGGGAGAGTCGTTGAAATCCATGGTGTTTCCTCAGACGTTCGGAGCGCTTCCGAGTGAAATGGAACCCTGTCCCCGTTCGGGAAGCGCTGTGATGAAATAAATCAGGCGGCGTTCTTGCGCTCGAGCTGGCCGACCAGCCGCTCTTTCCAGACCTTCGGCCCACCAGCCACGAGGGCCAGCTGGCGCGAACGGCGGTAGTAGAGGTGGCAGTCGACTTCCCAGGTGAAGCCCATGCCGCCGTGCGTCTGGATGTTTTCCTTGGAGGCGAACCAGTAGGCCTCGCTGCCGGCGATGCGGGCGGCGCTGGCCGCCGCAGGAAGCTCGGCGGCGTTGGTGTTGAGCGCCCAGGCGCCATAGTAGGCGTTGGAGCGGGCCACTTCGTTCTTGACGTACATGTCGGCCAGCTTGTGCTTGATGGCCTGATAGCTGCCGATGACGCGGCCGAAGGCGTAGCGCTCCAGCGCGTATTCCTTGGCCATCTCCAGGCAGCGGTCAGCCCCGCCCACCTGCTCGAAAGCCAGCAGGACAGCGGCGCGGTCGAACACCTGCTCGGTGATCGCCTGGCCCTCGCCGGCGGCGCCGACGGCCTTCACCGGGGCGTCGTTGAAGGTCAGCTTGGCCACCGAACGGGTCGGGTCGAGCGACTTCAGGGTCTCGCGGGTGACGCTGGCGTCGTTCAGGTCGACCAGGAACAGGCCGGGACGCCCGCCCTCGGAGGCCAGCACCAGGGCGACGTCGGCGATGTCGCCGTCGGTCACCGGGATCTTCACGCCGTTCAGCTTGCCGCCGGAGACGGTGCAGCCGAGCGACGAACCGCTCGTCGCGCCCGGACCTTCCGAGGTGGCGTAGCAGCCGATGATCTCACCGGCCGCGATCTTGGGCAGCAACTCCGCCTTTTGCTCAGCGTTGCCGGCCAGCAGGATGGCCTCGGCCACGAAGTAGACCGTCGAGGCGAACGGGATCGGGGCCAGGGACCGGCCCAGTTCCTCGGCAATGGCGCAGAGCTCGACGTGGCCAAGGCCCAGACCGCCGAACTCCTCGGGGATCGCCGCGCCCAGCCAGCCCTGTTCAGCGACGCCGGCCCACAGGGCCTTGTCGAAGGAAACGGCGTCGTCGTTCAGCACCACCCGCACGGCGGATGTCGGTGAGCGGGCCTCGAGGAACTTGCGCGCCTCGCCCTTCAGGAACTTCTGGTCGTCCGAATAATCGAAATTCACGGTGAGTCCTCCCGCGCGATACGTCCCGCGCTCTCTTTTCGAGGGGCAAGATAGCGGGCTTTCGGGCGGGGGGAAGATTGACTTGGCGTCAACGATTTCAGGTTTTTATGGTCAGTCTGTTCAAAGCGACGGCGGGATCATGGCCAAAACGGTCTTCCAGAAGAACCAGCGTGTGTGGGTTGAGGCCGTCGGGGCCTGGGCCAACGTCGAAAAGATCGTCGCCATCTGGGCCAAGGGCTTCGATGAGCCCGTCCGTGTGACCTACGATGTCGGCCTCGGCCGTGAGTTCTTCGCCCATGAACTAAAGCCCGAGGACCAGGTCGCCGATGACGGCGACAACGGCGAACGCTGGCGCCTGCTGCGAGCCAAGAACAAGTGGCAGCAGCCGGGCGACTGCACCCACCATCCTTTCCCCGGCACCTATCCCGTCGTCGTCACTGACCCCAACGACTGGGGCGGCTGGCGCACCCCCGGCGCCGAATACGACCGCGACCCGCACCGCATCGAACGCCAGGCAAGGCTGATCGCCAGCGCCCCGCGGTTCCAGGCCATTGCGAAGGAACTTATGGCCCTCGTGGCCGAAGCGCCCGACGACGCGCCCCCGGCCATTCTCGAACTGGCGCAACAGGCCGCGGCGATCGAGCGGTTTATCGCCGAGGTCCCGTCGCCGGGCGAGACAGCAGGCGATGAGGCCACGGCGGTCGCCTAGGCGGCGACGGCCAACACGATTTGATCAGAACGGACGCTCCGGCGTGGCGCCCGCCCTGGCCGGGCGCTACATCGGTGCCATGCGCACCGAAACGCCCCAGCCCGTCCGGCTTTCCGACTACACCCCGCCCAGCCATCTGATCGATACGGTCCATCTGGACTTCGATCTGCAGCCCGGGGCCACCCGGGTGAAGGCCACCCTTTCCGTGCGGCGAAACGGCAAGTCCGACACTCTGGTGCTCGACGGCGAAGGTCTGAGTACGCATCGCGTGATGGTCGATGGCCAGGATCACGCCTTCGAGGAGACGGCCGAGACGCTGACCCTCACCGGCCTGCCAGAAACCTTCACCCTGGAGACCGAGGTCCAGATCGATCCGGCCGGAAACACCGAGCTGATGGGCCTCTACATGTCCGGCGGCCGCTTCTGCACCCAGTGCGAGGCCGAGGGCTTCAGGCGGATCACCTGGTTCCTCGACCGGCCGGATGTGCTGTCGCGCTACACCGTGCGCATGGAGGCCGACACCGCCTTCCACCACCTGCTGGCCAACGGCAACCTGGTCGACAGCGGCGTGGTCGGGACACGCCACTTCGCCGTCTGGGAGGACCCCTTCCCCAAGCCCTGCTACCTGTTCGCCATGGTCGCCGGTGAACTCGACGTGCTCGAGGACAGCTTCACGACCATGACCGGGCGCGAGGTGGCGCTGAAGGTGTTCGTCGATCCGGGCATGGCCAGCAGAGCCGAATACGCCCTCGACAGCCTGAAGCGGGCGATGAAATGGGACGAGGAGGTCTTTGGCCGGGAATACGATCTCGACCTCTTCATGATCGTCGCCGTGCGCGACTTCAACTTCGGGGCCATGGAGAACAAGGGGCTGAATATCTTCAACTCCTCGCTCCTGCTCGCCGACGCGGCGACCGCCACCGACATGGACTATGAGCGCATCGAGAGCGTCGTCGCCCACGAGTATTTCCACAACTGGACCGGCGACCGGATCACCTGCCGCGACTGGTTCCAGCTGTGCCTGAAGGAAGGCCTGACCGTCTTCCGCGACCAGGAGTTCAGCGCCGACATGCGCGGCCATGCCGTGCAGCGGATCAAGGACGTGAAGGCCCTGCGCGCCCGGCAATTCCCCGAAGACGCCGGCCCTCTCGCTCACCCGGTGCGACCGAGCAGCTACCTGAAGATCGATAACTTCTACACCGCGACCATCTACGAGAAGGGCAGCGAGGTCATCCGCATGCTCAAGGCCCTGCTCGGCGACGAGGGGTTCTGGGCGGGCATGAACCTCTACTTCGAGCGCCACGATGGCGAGGCGACGACGGTCGAGGCCTTCATCAAGTGCTTCGCCGACGCCACGGGCAGGAATCTGGACGCCTTCTTCGGCTGGTACGAACAGGCCGGCACGCCGAAGGTCACCATCAACCGCCGCTACGACGCGGCGACCGGCCAGCTGGAACTGACCCTTCGCCAAATCACCGCTCCGACGCCGGGCCAGCCGACCAAGACCGCACTGCCCCTGCCCGTGGCGCTGGGCCTGCTCGACGAGGACGGTCGGGTCCAGGCCGAGACGCAGATCCTGGTGCTCGATGGCGCGGAGACCGTCATCACCCTGGAGGGCGTCAGGAAAACGCCGGTGCTGTCGGCCCTGCGCGGGTTCTCGGCGCCGGTGAAGCTGGAGACCGATGCGCCGGCCGACCATGACTACGTCCTGCTGGCCGCCGACACCGACCAGTTCAACCGCTGGGAGTCGGGTCAGCGGCTGGCCAGCCGGCTGATGCTGGCCCGGGCCACCGGCGAGGCCGACCCGGCCGGCGAGACCCGGTTCGCCGAAGCGCTGGGCCGGGCCCTCGACGACCAGGCCGCCAATGACGCCTTCAAGGCCCTGCTCCTTTCGCTCCCGAGCGAGCAGGATCTGGCCATGGAGATGCAGCCGGCCGACCCGGCCGCTATTCACAACGCCCGCGACGCCCTGCGCGGCAAACTGGCCGAGGTTCTGGCTGACCGGCTGATCCGCCTGCACGACGCGCTTGCGCTTGCGGGCGCCTTCTCGGCCGATGCCGAGGCCGCCGGCCGCCGGGCTCTGCGCAACGCCGCGCTGGACCTGCTGACCGCCAGGCCGAGC
>JBILYE010000010.1:0-28899 GCA_044377925.1 Caulobacter sp.
TGCAGGCCGATGCGCCCGAGGCGTTCGGCGCGGCGGCTGAACTGCGCATCGACGGCGGCATGTCGCGCAGCGCCTGGTTCAGCCAGCGGCTGGCCGACCTGACCAACCTGCCGGTGTTCCGGGTCAACTACGAGGAGACCACGGCGCTCGGCGCGGCGCTGTTCGCCGGGGTGGGGGCAGGGGTGTTCGCCTCCGTCGAGGCGGCGGCGAAGGCGCGGCCGGGTGGCGAGCGGCTGACCAGCAAGATCGACGACCATGCGCGTGAGGGGGCCTATGCGCGCTGGCTGGATGCGGTGGCGCAGGTGCGCGGGACAGTCTGATCGCCGCGTTGGTTATCGACGTAAACCTTGACGCGGCGTCGCCCCGGCGCGACCCTCTCAAACAAGAGTTCAAATCGGGAAGGAACACAGCCATGGCCGACGGTTCGACGCTGCCATCATCGCTGAAGGACAAGGTCTCCGCCGAGGAGTGGAAGGCGCGGGTCGATCTGGCGGCGCTCTACCGCCTGGTGGCGCTGCACGGGTGGGACGACATGATCTTCACCCACATCTCGGCGCGCATTCCGGGGCCCGAGCACCACTTCCTGATCAACCCCTACGGCATGTTCTTCGACGAGATCACGGCCTCTTCGCTCGTGAAGATCGACCTCGACGGCAAGGTCCTGCAGGACACGCCCTTCTACATCAATCCAGCGGGCTTCACGATCCACTCGGCTGTACACGCGGCCCGCGAGGACGCCATGTTCGTGATGCACCTGCATTCGGACCAGGGCGTGGCCGTGGCCGCCCAGAAGGAAGGTCTGCTGCCGCTGAGCCAGCATGCGCTGATCGTGCTGCCGCAGCTGGCCTATCATGACTACGAGGGCATCGCCCTGAACCTCGACGAGCGCGAGCGGCTGGTGGCGGACCTCGGCCCCACCAAGCGGCTGATGATGCTGCGCAACCACGGCACCCTGGCGACGGGTTCGACGGCGGCGGAATGCTGGATCGGGATGTTCTATCTCGAGCGCGCCTGTCAGCAGCAGGTCATGGCCCTGAGCGCCGGTCGTGAGAATGTGCTGTTCGCGCCGGAGGCCAGCCAGGCCGAGGTGCGCGGCCAGATGGGCAACGGTATGGGACCGATCGGCAGCCTGGCCTGGCCCGGCTGCCTGCGCCAACTGGATCGCGGCTCCCCTGGCTACGACGCCTGAGGTCAGAAATCGGCGACACGGGTCGCTGAACGTATTCGGCGAAGGCGCCTGTCCCTGGGGGATGGGCGCCTTTGTCATGGAAGAGTTTTGTTTCAGGATTGAGCCCGCCGACGTTGAAAAACCGGCGGCGGACGGGCATTGCCTGGCTGTTTGTTTCAAGGTCGCAACAGGCCTGACACGTGTTCGGAACGGGGAGCGGCTTTACAAGCGGAGCCCTTGATCCAGATGGCGCGTTCAACGACCGCTCTGTCTCGAGCGCCCGGGAGTGTTTTGTGTTTCGTCGTCATTTCTTCCTGATCGCCGCCGGCGCGCTGCTGTTGCTCATGGTCGTCCTTGGCGGCCTGAAAATGGCTACGGGCGGCGAGGCCAAGGGCAAGGCCGGAGCGGGCGGTGGCCGGGCGGCCAGCGTGGCGCCGGCGGTGGTCGCCGAACGGCCCTTTGCCGACAGGATCTCAGTGCTCGGCGTCGCCAAGGGGCGGCAGTCGGTGACCATCACCTCCGACGCGGCCGAAATGGTGACCGCGGTGCATTTCCGCGATGGCCAGGCGGTGGCGCGCGGCCAGCTTCTGGTCACCCTCAAGGCCACTGAACAGGACGCCGGCGTCGCTGAGGCCCAGGCCCGGGAGAACCAGGCCGAGCGGGCCTACGCCCGCTGGAAGACCCTGGCCGACAAGGGGATCGCCCCGCGCGCCACGGCCGAACAGTATCTGGCGGAACTGGAAACCGCGCGGGCCAGCACCAAGGCCGCCCAGGCCCGCAAGGGGGACCGGGTGATCCGCGCCCCGTTCGCCGGCGTCGTGGGGCTCAGCGACATCGCGCCGGGCGCATTGATCAGTCCCGGCTCGCCGATCGTCAGCCTCGACGACCTCGGCATGATGCGCGTCGATTTCGACGTGCCGGACCGGTATCTGGCGGTGCTGCGACCGGGGGCGCCGATCGTCGCGACTCCGGATGCCTATCCTGACCAGGCGATCAGCGGCCGCATCGCCCAGATCGACACCCGCATCGACACCGCCACCCGCGCCATCACGGCCCGGGCCGAGTTCGCCAACACCGGCGGCCGGATCAGGCCCGGCATGATGATGCGGGTCGAGGTCGAGTCCGGCCAGCGCACGGCTCTGGCCGTGCCGGAAAGCGCCATCCAGTACGAGGGCGACCAGGCCTTCGTCTTTGTCATCGCGCCGCGCGGCCAGGGGGCGGTGGCCCGCAAGGTGCTGGTCTCCCCCGGCGTCAACGAGGGCGGCTTCATCGAACTGCGCGAAGGCGTCAAGGCCGGCGAAAAGGTTGTCGCCGATGGCCTCAACCGCCTGCAGGACGGCCAGCAGGTGCGGCTGCCCGGACAGGGAGGCGACCGAGGCAAGGGCGGGGCCCAAAACAAAGGTGGCGCGGCAAAGGGCAACAACTGATGCTCTCGGACCTCTCCGTTCGCCGGCCGATTTTCGCGGCCGTCGCCGCCATCCTTCTCTGCGTCATCGGCCTGGCGGCTTTCACCGCCCTGCCGATCCGCGAGCTGCCCAACGTCGATCCGCCGGTGGTGTCGATCTCGACCACCTATCGCGGCGCCTCCGCCGAGGTTGTCGAAGAGCGGATCACCCAGGTGATCGAACGCCAGGTCTCCGGCGTTCAGGGCATCGACCGGGTCAACAGTTCCAGCCGTGACGGGAACAGCCGGGTCAACATCACCTTTACCCTGGACACCAACCTGGAGACCGCCGCCAACGACGTGCGCGACGCCGTCTCGCGGGTTACGGCCAATCTGCCCGACCAGGCCGACCCACCGCAGATCGCCAAGGCCACGGCCGACTCCTCGCCGATCATCATTCTCAACATGACCTCGACGACGCAGACGCCGATCGAGATGGCGGACTACGCTGATCGCTATCTGGTCGAGCGGCTGTCGACGATTCCCGGCGTGGCGCAGGTGGGTCTGAACGGGGCGCCGTTGTATTCGATGCGAATCTGGCTGGACGCCGATGCCCTGGCGGCCCGGGGTCTGACGGTCGATGACGTCGAGACGGCGCTGAACAGCCAGAACGTCGAACTGCCGGCCGGTTCGCTGGAGAGCCAGAGCAAGGACTTCACCATCCGGGTGAACCGCGGCTACTCACGGCCTGAAGACTTCGCCAAGCTGCCCGTCCGGGCCTCGGCCTCCGGATCGGCCGGCCAGGCCAGCGCCTCGGCGACCGGCGTCGCCGGCGCCACATCCACCAACGCCAACAGCGGCCGGGTCGAGAGCCAGGGCATCGACAACCCGGCCTATGTCACCCGGCTGGGGGATATCGCCCGCATCGAGGAAGGTCCCGACGAGCGTCGCCGACTGTTCAAGGGCAACGGCGTCTTCCAGATCGGCATCGCCCTGACCCGTCAGAGCCAGGCCAATGACCTGCAGATCGCCAAGCTGGCCAGGGCAGAGGTCGCCCGGATCAACGAGACCCTGCCGGCCGGCACCGAACTCATCGTCGCCGTCGACAGCTCCGAGTTCACCTCGGAGGCCATCCATGAGGTCTGGATCACCATGGGCATCGCCCTGTTCCTGGTGGCCCTGGTCAACTTCATCTTCCTGGGCAGCTGGCGGGCGGCGCTGATCCCCTCCGTCGTCGCCCCGATCTCTCTGCTGTCCAGCTTCATCGTCCTGGCGCCGCTCGGCTTCTCGCTGAATCTTCTGACCCTGTTGGCCCTGGTGCTGAGCATCGGGCTTGTGGTCGACGACGCCATCGTCGTGGTCGAGAACATCCAGCGGCGTGTCGACGAGGGCGAGCCGGCGCCGGTCGCCGCCATGCGCGGCACCCGTCAGGTGTTCTTCGCCGTCGTCGCCACCACCGTGGTTCTGATCAGTGTGTTCGCCCCGCTGATGTTCCTGCCGGGCTACATCGGCCGACTGTTCGTCGAGCTGGCCGTCGCCATTGCAGCGGCGGTGGCCTTCTCGGCCCTGCTGGCGCTCAGCCTGTCGCCGATGATGGCGTCGAAACTGCTGCGCCCCGCCCAGAGCGAGGGCTGGCTGGCCCGCAAGGTCAATGCCGGCATGGGCCGCCTCAGCGCCTCCTATCATGACAGCCTCGACATGCTGCTCGGCAAGCGGATCGCCAGCATCGGGGCCATTGTCCTGGTCGTCGTGCTGATGGGTCTGGCCGCCCTGCTGTTCAAGGTGGTGCCGCAGGAGCTGGTGCCGAACGAGGATCGCGGCCGGGTCGACGTCAGCATCAGCGGGCCGGAAGGCGCAGGCTACGAATACACCCTGAAAGCCGCCGCCCAGGTCGAGAAACAGCTCAAGGCATACTACGACCGCGGCGAGGCCGAACGCTACATCATCAGCGTCCCGCGCTTCGGCCAGAGCCAGTTCAACACCGGCAATGGCGTGGTCGTCATGAAGGGTTGGGGCGAGCGGAAGATGACCTCGGACGAGGTCGCCGCCGAGCTGAACCGGTCTCTGAGCCGCATCACCGGCGTTCGCGCCGTGGCCAGCGTCCGTGGCCCGTTCCAGCGGGGCGGTGGTGGTGGCGGTGGCGGCGGGGCCAACGTCGACCTGATCGCGCTGGGCAACGACTACGGCGAGATCGCCCGTTGGCTGGCCCCGATCCTCGACGCCGCGGAGAACAACCCCGGCATGGCCCGGCCGCGCATCGACTACGAGCCCAATGCACCGCGCCTGTCGGTGGATATCGACCGCGACAAGGCCGCCGCCGTCGGCGTCTCGGCCCAGTCGGTGGGCCGGGTGCTGGAGACGATGTTCGGCTCACGCCGGGTCGGCACCTACATCAAGAACGGTCAGGAATATAACGTCATCGTCCAGACCGACCTGGAACGTCGGCGGACGATCGACGATCTGAACACCCTGTATGTCCGGTCCGGATCCGGCGCTCTGGTGCCGCTGTCCAGCGTGGTCACAACGACCGTGCGCGGCGACGTGCCAGATCGACCGCGTGTGGATCGCCTGCGAGCCATCACCCTGACCATGCAGCTGAACCCGGGCTATACGGTCGCCGACGCCATCGACTTCCTGAAAGCCGAGGCCGACAAGCAGGAAAGCTCCTCGGTCAGCATCGCCTGGGGCGGTCAGGCGCGCGATTTCCTTGAGGCGTCGGGCGCTGTCGGCCTGGCATTCGGCCTGGCGCTGCTGCTGGTCTTCCTGGTGCTGGCGGCGCAGTTCGAGAGCTGGATCCACCCGGCGGTCATCATGCTGACGGTGCCGCTTGCGGCGCTGGGGGGCCTGTTCGGGTTGCTGATCACCGGCTCGACGATCAACACCTACAGTCAGATCGGACTGGTCATCCTGATCGGCATCGCCGCCAAGAACGGGATTCTGATTGTCGAGTTCGCCAACCAGATGCGCGATCAGGGGCGAACGATCCGCGAGGCGGTCATCGAGGCGGCTTCCCTGCGCCTTCGCCCGATCATCATGACCAGCATCTCCGCCGGCTTCGGCGCCCTGCCTCTGGTCCTCTGGGCCGGGGCCGGGGCCGAGAGCCGCAAGACCATCGGGGTGGTGATCTTCTTCGGGGTGATGATCTCGACGATCCTGACCCTGTTCATAGTGCCGGTGTTCTACAACCTGCTGGCCCGGTTCACGAAGTCGCCGGAGTACACCACCAAACAGATCGAGGCGTTCGAACAGCAGGAAGGCGGGTCGGCGAAGCCGGCGGCGCCCTAGCCGCCGGGTCAGTCCAGGCTACGCAGCCGCTCGAGGATCTGCTCGTCCGACCTGCGCAGAGCCAGCATGCCGACCGCCGCCAGAACGGCGGGGACGACGGCCCAGGGCATACCGGCGGCGGCCAGGAAGGTCGCCCCGGCGATCAGGCCGCCGATCAGCAGGATCGGAATGACCAGCAGCCAGTGAACATTGCCGCGCCGGCGGAAATCAGCCCGGCGGCTGGGCTTCTGGTACCAGATGTTGAGCATGCCGCTGGCCCAACCCGAGGCGATGGCGCCGACCGCCGCGACGAAGGCGATCCAGGGCGACCAGAAGCCGACGGCCAGGATCGGCAGGGCCACCAGGGCGATGGTCGGGATCAGACCGGCCCAGAGCTTGGCGCGGGTGATAACCGACATCGCCGTAGGTGAGGCGACCAGAAGTTCCGGCGAGTCCTCGGCCGAGACCGTTATCCAGGTGAAGCTGGATGCCAGCTGGCCGGCCATCAGGGCGAGGGCCGCGGCGCCGCCGGGCAGCAGCAGGCTGCTGCCCGAACTGGCGTTGCGCACGAAAATGAAGGCCAGCGGCAACATGTAGAAGACGCGCAGCAGCACCTGGCTGAACAGGGCGATATCGCGAAACAGCAGGCGCATTTCCTTGCGCAAGGTGGCCGCGAAGGCGCCGGCCGCGAAGGCGCCGGTCTTGCCCGCCTTGCGCCGGGAAGCGTCACTGCCGACCGCCAGGGAGGCGTCACGGGCGAAGCGGCGGCCGAGGCCCTGGGTGACCAGCAGGAAGACGGCCAGGCAGACGCCGACGACGATGAGCATGGGGATGGGCTCACCCAGCGCGGCGCGCGCCGGCAGGTCCGCGTATGGCGGCAGATCGATATGGTCCTCGCCGGTGATGTAGGGGCGAAGCCAGCTCATGCGGCTGTAGTTCGAGTCCACGCCGCGCATGATGTTGGGCAGCTGGAAGGCCAGGAAGACGGCCGCGCCGATGAGGGCCGACAAAACCTGGGCCAGGACGCGGGTGCGGCGAGGGCCGAGCAGGCGGAAGAGGAGGGTGGTCAGCAACAGACCGGCGGCGCTGGACAGCAGCCCCAGAGAGAGCAGCACGGGGAGCGCCGCAAGCACCCTGGGCTCGCCCAGCACGGCGATCGGGACGGTCAGCCCGAAGGCGATGAACAGCCAGAAGACGGTGACGCTGAAGGCGATGCCGGTGAAGCGGACGGCGAGGATCTTGCGGGCCGGGATCGGCGACGAAAACAGCAGGTCGAGATCGTCGCGCTGATAGAGCACCTGGGCGGCCCGGGCGAGGGTCGAAGAGGCCATGATGCTGAACATCACCAGCACCGAGAGGTCGACGATGGTGACGATCAACGGATTGATCGGCGGCAGGCCCGTCTCACGGATCAGCAGGCCAAGGCCAACCCCGCAGCCCAGCAGGAAGACCATGAAGATGGCCAGCATAACCCACTGAAACACCCGCGCCTTATCGCGCTGCATCTCACGGGACATCATGCGCAGCTCGTGCAGGGCGAGCCAGGGGATGGAACCGGCCTTGAACATCAGCCAATTCCAGCCTGGAGGGGCGCGGGCTCGGTCAGCTGCAGGAACAGGTCTTCGAGGCTGGTATCGCCGCGGCCACCCTGGGCGCGCAACTCTTCGAGGGTGCCCTCGGCCAGCAGGCGGCCACCCTGAATGATGCCGATACGGTCAGCCATCCGTTCGGCGACCTCGAGGATATGGGTGGTCAGGATGACCGTGCCGCCCTGACGGACCCGCTCCTGCAGCACGTCCTTGACCTGGCGGGCCATGGCGGCGTCGAGGCCGGTCAGCGGCTCGTCGAGCATCAGCAGCCGGGGGTCGTGGATCAGGGCCCCGGCCAGCGCCGTCTTCTGCTTCATGCCGCGCGAGAAGCCCTCGCAGCGCTGCGACCGCTGCTCCCACAGGCCCAGCCATTTGAGCAGTTCTTCGGCCTTGGCGCGGGCGGTCTTGCCCTCGACACCCCACAGGCCGGCGACGAACTCCAGGTACTCCATCGGGTTGAGCCGGTCGTAGAGCATCGGCTCGTCGGGGGCCCAGGCGATGATGGCCTTGGCGGCGGCAGGGTCGCGCAGGGCGTCGATGCCGAAGACGCTGATCGATCCACTGGTCGGGGCCAGCAAACCGGCGACCATCCGCAGGGTGGTGGTCTTGCCGGCGCCGTTGGGGCCGAGCAGGGCGTAGAGCTCGCCGGACCGGACCGTCAGGTCGAGATCGGCGACGGCCGCCTTGCCGCCGAAGGTCTTGGTCAGGCGGCTCAGCACAAGGGCGTCGGTCACGGAGCGGTACAGTCTCTGGAGGATCAGAAGGCCGTTATGGCCCAAGCCATTGGGCTCGGCTAGATTGAAGCCATGTCGGAGGCCGCGATCCTCGAGGAGCGCTTCATTCCACCCGCGCCCGTGCCCGGTGCGCGGGACCCCTCGCTGCTCAGACAGCTGACCACCGTCATGAGCCGGCCGATCGAGGGTTGGCCCCGGGCGCTGTTCGAGGCGCGGGTGTGGAGCCCGCCGCTGCCGGGTATGCCGCTCTATATCTCGGACCCGGCGGCGAACCGGGAGATCTTCGTCGACCAGGCGGCCAACTTTCCGCAGGGGGCGCTGTTCCGGCGGATGATGCGGCCGGTGTGGGGCGAGGGCATGGTCAGCTCCGAGGGGCCGGCCTGGCGCTGGCAGCGGCAGGCGACCTCGCCGGCCTTCCGGCCCGCGCAGATGACCGCCCTGGCGCCGATCATGAGCCGGGCGGCGCAAGGCGCGCTGGACCGCTGGCGCACGTCGGGTCAGATCGACATGGCCGAGGAGACCGGCCACATCACCTTCGACATCCTGCTGGATGCGGTGCTGTCCGGCGGAGAGGATTTCGACCGGGCCGTCGTGCGCGAGCGGGTCACCCGCTTCATGGACCAGCTGGCCCGCTATCGGCTCAGCTACTTCCTGGCTCCGGATAGCCACCATGAGCATCGGCTCACCCCGGCCGCGCCGGAGGCCAGCGACCTGCGCCGCGACGTCGAGGCGATGATCCGGCGGCGGCGGACCGCGCCGCCGAGGGGCGACCTGGTCGATATGCTGCTGGCCGCCCGCGATCCCGAGACGGGGCAGGGAATGGACGACGCCATCCTGCGCGACAACCTGCTGGGCTTCATCGTCGCCGGCCATGAGACCAGCGCCATCGCCCTGGCCTGGGCGCTGTACATCCTGGCCGCCCATGCGCCGACCGCCGAGCGTGTGCGGGCCGAGGTGGCGGCGGTGGCCGGGGACGCTCCGCTCGGGGCCGGGCACGTCGCCGGCCTGGTCTTCACGCGCCAGGTCATCTCCGAGACGATGCGGCTCTATCCGCCCGCCTACATGGCGACGAGGGTCTGCCTGGCGACGACGGAGGTCGCCGGCATTCCAGTCAAGGCCGGACGCCGGGTGCTGATCCCGACCTATGCCCTGCATCGGCATCGCAGGCATTGGCGCGACCCGGACGTCTTCGATCCCGGCCGCTTCGCGCCGGGCCAGCCGGCGCCCGATCGCCATCTCTACATGCCGTTCGGCGCCGGGCCGCGCGTCTGCCTGGGCGCGGCCTTCGCGATGACCGAGCTGGTCGTCACCCTGGCGACCCTGGCGCGCGGCGCCGACTTCAGGCTCGATCCAAACCACCGGGTCTGGCCCTCGGGCTCGCTGACCCTGAGGCCCGAAGGCGGCCTGCCGATGGCCGTGACCGTGCGCGGGTAAGTCGGCCTCAGGCGGGCGGATCGTCCTTCGGCCGCTCGGCGGGCAGCTGTTCGCGGACTTCCGCCGGGCGACGGCTGGACGGATCGAAGGCGGCATTCAACTCGCCAAGCGCCGGGCCGAGTCCGCCGCCGCCCCGGCGGCGCATGTCGCGGAACATCCATGACCAGAGCGGGGTGAGCAGCACCACGACGACCAGCAGTCCAAGGGCGTACAGCCAATCCATCATTCGATCCTCGCGACCGCCCGTATCTTGGGGGGCGCCGGCGGTCGCGCAACGGGGCGCGATGGCCGGGCGCCGTCATTTCGTCCCGTGATCGAGCGGACGCGGAGACTGCTGCGTCGGTGGCTTTTGCCGCCGACCAAGCCTATGAAGGGTCGAATTCCGCGATTTTGGATGGCGTTTGAGCATGGATGACGGATCAGCGACCCCGGGGCGGCAGGACATCGCCCTGTTGCGGCGGCTGGAGGAGCGGGTGCTCTGGCTGGCCAGCTGGACGATCCACAACGCCAACCATCTGCGGGAGAGCCGCGACGGGCTGAAGGTCGGCGGGCACCAGGCGTCCTGCGCCTCGATGACGACGCTGATGACGGCGCTCTATTTCCGCACCCTGCGGCCGCAGGACCGGGTGGCGGTGAAGCCGCACGCCAGCCCGGTGTTCCACGCCATCCAGCACCTGTTCGGCCGCCAGACCCTCGACCAGCTGCAGCGCTTTCGGTCGCTCGGCGGGGCGCAGTCCTATCCCTCGCGGACCAAGGACATCGACGACGTCGATTTCTCCACCGGCTCGGTCGGCCTGGGGGTGGCGATGACCGCCTTCGCCAGCCTGACCCAGGACTATCTGGCGGCGCGCGGGGCGGTGAAGCCTGACGCCATGGGGCGGATGATCTCGCTGCTCGGCGATGCCGAGCTGGACGAGGGCAACATCTATGAGGCCCTGATCGAGGCCTGCAAACACGATGTTCGCAACACCTGGTGGATCGTCGACTACAACCGCCAGAGCCTGGATGCGACGACGTCGGACCGGATGTTCACCCGCTATGGCGAGATCTTCGAGGCCGCCGGCTGGCGGGTCGAGACGCTGAAGTGGTCGAAGCGCCAGCTGACGGCGTTTGCGCGGCCCGGCGGCGAGGCGCTGCGAAACTGGATCGAGACGGCGCCGAACGATCTCTATTCGGCGCTGACCTATCAGGGCGGCAAGGCCTGGCGGGAACGGCTGTCGGTCGATCTGGCCGGCGACAAGAAGGCGCTGAAGCTGATCGAAGGCTACAGCGACGATGACCTGGCGCTGGTGATGACGAAGCTGGGCGGCCACTGCCTGGAGACCATCCTGGAGGCCTTCGAGCGGGCGGCCGAGGACGACGCGCCAAGGTTCTTCATCGCCTACACGGTCAAGGGCTGGCGACTGCCGTTCCAGGGCCACAAGGACAACCATTCGGGCCTGATGACGCCGACCCAGATCGGTGAGCTGCGCGGAAGGCTGGGCGTGATCGAGGGCGAGGAGTGGGACATCTTCTCAGGCCTCGACGACAATGAGCGCGCGGCCCTGCGACACACCGTCGATACGGCCCCGTTCGCGGCCCGCAAGGATGGCCGCAAGGTGGCGCCGACCGTGGCCCTGCCGGGCGCCGACGACCTGCTGATGGCGGTGGCGGCCGACAAGGAGATTTCGACCCAGGCGGCCTTCGGCAAGGTGATGTTCGAGATCGCCAAGCGGACCGACGACTTCTCCGGCCGGGTGGTGACCACCTCGCCGGACGTGACGGTGTCGACAAACCTCGGCGGCTTCGTGAACCGTCGCGGCGTCTTCCATCGCCGGGCCCATGAGGACGTCTTCAAGAACCGCCGCATCCCCTCGGCCCAGGTCTGGTCGATGGTCGAGACGGGACAGCATGTCGAGCTGGGCATCGCCGAGAACAACCTGTTCATCGCCCTGGCGGCGCTGGGGCTGAGTTCCTCGGTGTTCGGCGAGCGCCTGTTCCCGGTCGGCACCCTGTACGACCCCTTCATCGCCCGGGGCCTCGATGCCCTCAACTATGCCTGCTACCAGGACGCCCGCTTTCTGCTGGTGGCGACGCCCAGCGGCCTGACCCTGGCGCCGGAAGGCGGGGCGCACCAGTCGATCGGCACCCCGCTGATCGGCATGAGCCAGCCGGGACTCGATTCCTACGAGCCCGCCTTCGCCGACGAGACGGCGGTCCTCATGGCCCACGCTTTCGACCGCATCCAGCGCGAAGACGGTGGCTCGACCTACCTGCGCCTGTCGACCCGCAGCCTGGTCCAGCCGGTCCGCGCCGACGAGGCCTGGCGCAGGGGCGTCATCGAGGGCGCCTACTGGATGAAGCCGCCGGCCGCGGGGGCGAAGCTGGCCCTGGTCTACAGCGGCGCCATCGCGCCGGAGGCCCTGGCCGCCTTCGAGGCGATCCTGGAAGATCTGCCCGAGGCCGGACTGCTGGCCGTCACCTCGCCGGACGTTCTGCACGCCGACTGGACCGCCGCCGGCCGGGCCCGCTGGACGGGAGGCGAGGCGCGAACGGCAACGGCGGAGACGCTGCTGGCGCCTCTTGCGTCCGACGCCGTGCTGGTGACGGTGCTCGACGGCTCGCCGGCCGCCCTGTCCTGGCTGGGCTCGGTGCGCGGCCAGCGGGTGCGGGCGCTCGGCATGGAAAGTTTCGGCCAGTCGGGCGATCTGCCGGATCTCTATGCCAAGTATCGCCTGGACGCCGACGCCATCGTCGACGCCTGCGCCGACCTGTTGGTCTAGGCGCCCAGCGCCTCACGCACGGTCGCCAGCCGCGCCCGGCTCACGGGCAAGGCTGGCCCGGACTGGAGGATCACCCGTGAGCGCCCCGCGTCGCGCTCCAGGCCGGTGGCGTAGGCCAGGTTGGCGATGGCCGAGCGATGAACACGCAGGAAGCCGGCCGGCAGGTCGGTCTCCAGGCGGTCGAGCCGGGCCGCGTGCAACAGACAGCGCCCGCTACTCAGGCGAAGCTCGACGTAATCGTCAGCGCCAAGGATGGCGACAACCTCGGCGATCGGCACCCGCTCGACCCCGCGGGCTGACACCACCGTCAGGCAGTCCGGCCGCGCCACCTCGCGGGTCAGGGCGGCTTCGCGACCCCGGTCGTCCCGGCCGAGCCGCACGACCTCGAAGGCCAGCAGGGGCAGGATCAGGCCGGCGGCGAGCAGGAAGTAGGAGAGGTCGACGAGCCAGGCCGGAAAGGCCAGGCCGACGAAGAGGAACAGTGACAGGTAGGCGAGGATCGGCACGGATCCGGGGCGGCGGCGCCAGACAGCCGCGCCGGCCAACAGGGCGCTGATGACCACGCCGGTCAGCAGGGCAAAGCCGGTCTTGAGGTCAAAGCCGGGCGCCAGGCTGGTCGCCGCCGCCGCAACGACGGCCAGGCCGACCAGGGTGCGTCGCACTCCGGGCCAGAAGCGCGCCGCGACGAAGGCGACCAGCAGCACCGAGAAGACGGCCGCGAGGCTCCATATGCCGACCAGGCGCCAGGCGTGCAGGGGGTAGGCATAGGCGATCAGGGCGCGCAGGCTTTCGAGCACCGCCTGCAGGCCCGCGACCCCGGCGATGAGCGCCAGGATCAGGCTGGAGTCGGTGCGGCGCAGGGCGTGAATGACTGCGAACCCGAAAGCGCCGGCGAACAGGGCGCCGGCCGCGATGAAGGTGATGGCCAGCAGTCCGCTGCGCGAGGGCAACGGATAGCGGGCGATGAAGATGGCGCCGACCGGCCTATCCAGGCGCAGGCCGCCGTGATGCGACGACAGCCGAACGACCAGTTCGTTGTCGCCCGGGCGCCAGACGGCGTCGCGGATCGGAAAGGCGATCTGGAAGCGCCCCGGGATCTCGGCTGCTGCAGTCGCCGCCGGCGTCCCGTTAGCGCCGACCCGGGCGCCGTTCAGCCAGGCCTGAGACGAGGCGATACCCGCCAGGTAGAGGGCCTGTGGGTCGTCGCCTGGAGGCTGGCGGATGATGCCGCGCAGCCAGAGCTCCCGACCCTGCGGGTTGATGGGGCCCAGCTGAGGACGGCAGTCGCTGAGTTGTGGGGCGCCGTCGGCGATCACCCCCTGGCAGGCCTGCCAATCGACGCCTTGCGCCATGGCCGACGCGGGCCAGCAGAGCAGAAGTCCGGCAAGGATGGGAAGCAGGCGCCACATGGGCCGCACCCTAGCGCGCCATTCACCGAAGTGCGCTGCCGTTCGCCGACCCGGTGCGACCGTTCACCGAAACAGCCCCGACAGGCACGGTGAGATGTCCAAAGCTGACGGCATGACCTTCACCGCTCTCAGCCGCCGCGCCGTCCTCGCCGCCTCCGCCCTGGCCCTTCCCGGCCTCGCTCTCGCCCAGTCTCTTCCCCTCGGCCCTTTTCGCTTCAAGGGCTGGCGCGGCGAGGAAACCGATGCCGAGCGTGGCGCCTTCATGGTTCCAGAGGATCGCCGCGATCCCGCCTCGCGGCAGATCCGCCTGACCTATGTGCGCTTCCCGTCGCGGGCGGCCAGGCCCGGTCCACCCATTGTCTATCTGGCCGGTGGGCCCGGCGGCACAGCCACGGGCACAGCGGCGGGGCCGCGCTTTCCGATCTTCATGGCCCTGCGCGAGGTGGCTGACGTCATCGCCTTCGACCAGCGTGGCACGGGGGCGGCCAGCGCCATTCCGCCGCCCCCGCCGCGCGAAGGGCCGCTACCGGTTCTGACCCGCGCCGGACTGGTTGCCGACCAGAAGGCTCAGCTGGTCAAGGCCTGGGCCGACTGGACGAAGGCAGGTGTCGCCATGCGGGGCTACAACACCCGGGAAAGCGCCGACGACGTCGACGCCCTGCGCCGTCACCTTGGCGCGGAGACGATCGATCTCTGGGGGATCAGCTACGGCTCCCATCTGGCGCTGGCCATCCTGCGCCAGCATGGTGACAGGGTTCGGCGCGTTGCTCTGGCCAGCCTCGAGGGCCAGGACCAGACCGTGAAGCGGCCGGCGCGGCTCGACGCCTACTTCCGGCGCGTCGACGCCCTGATCGGCGCCGATCCGGCTGTCCGGGCGAAAATCCCCGACTTTCCAGCCCTGATGCGGCGCGTTCATGCCAGGCTGGAGGCCCAGCCGGCGACAGTGCGGGCCATGGTGCGCGGTGCGCCGACCGATCTGAAGGTCGGCGGCTTCACCGTACAGATTCTGGCCGGCAGCCTGATCGCCAATCCGGACACCCTCGTCATGCTCCCGGGGATGTACCTGGCCCTCGACGCCGGTGAGACCGCCGTCCTGGCGCCGTTCCTGAAGGACATCGACCGGATGCTGGCCATATCCGGCATGCCGGAGGCCATGGACATCGCTTCGGGCATTTCACCCGGCCGACTGGCCCAGGTGCGGCGCGAAGCGCGGACGGCGGTGATGGGGGACGCCCTGAACTTTCCGATGCCTCACCTGCTCGGCGCCATACCGGGACTCGATCTCGGCGCTGCCTATCGCGCTCCCATGCGCATTGATCATCCCGCCTTGCTGATCGCCGGCGCCCTCGATGGCCGCACGCCGCTGGAAGAGCAGGCGGAGGTGGCGGCGCAGTTCCGGCGTCGCAGCCGGGTGTTGGTCGAAAACGCCGGTCACAATGTCTTCGAGTCCCATCCGGCGGTGCAGGACCTGCTCCTGAGGTTCTTCCGGGGAGAGGCGGTCGCCGACACGCAGCTTGCCCTTCCGGCGCCGACCTTCAGGATCGGCTAGCTGGGGTCCATTCGCAGGATCAGGCCGTCGGGGCCGAAGGTGATGACGTGGGTGACCTTCTCGTTGCCCCAGAGCGTGCCGTCGGGCCGCTTCATGGTCTGGGCGGCCGTGACGACCATCCGGCCGTCGGGCAGGGCGTCGATGGTCAGGGGCGTGACTTCGATATCCATCTGCTGGAACTGCTGCGTCCAGTAGGCGCCGACCGCATCACGACCCTTGATCGGCTCGCCCTTGAGCATATCCAACCACTCGGCATCCGGCGACAGGCTGGCGACCATGGCCGGAACGTCACGCCGGTTGTAGGCCTCGTACAGGGCCTCCAACAGGTCCCTGGGCGCTTGTGTCTGGTTCATCCGGGCAGTTCACCAAGCCGGTCAAACCGCGAGATCAGACCGTCCCGGAAGTCGAAACTGTAGTCCACCAGACCATCATGCCACAGGGCGCCGTCGAGGCTGGTCACATGGTGATGAGTGCGCACCTCCATGCGGCCATCTGGCCGGGCGTGAAAGGCGGTAGGGGTGCTTTCGACGATGACCAGGCCCAAGACCCGGACGTAGTAGTTGCGCACGGCGGCGGCGCCGTGCAGGCGGTCGTCGCCCTCGAGCTGAGCCTGGAAGTCGACGTCGGGATGCACGAGGGCCATGAGCGCATCGACGTCCTTGGCGTCGAGAGCCTTGTAGAACCGCGACAAGAGAGCTCTGCGCGCGTCCATGGCGTCCTTGTCATTCCCCCGGTTTGTAGCCTGTCTCGACCTTGATGTAGGCGATCAGGTCACGGCGTTTCTGTTCGTCCTTCAAGCCGACGAACGTCATGCGGTTACCCGGCAGGAAGGTCTTGGGGTTGGCCAGCCAGGCGTCGAGCTTTTCGGCGTCCCATTTGAACCCGGCGGCCTTGAGCGCGTCGGAATACTTGAAGCCCTCGTGGGCCCCGGCGACCCGGCCGAACACTCCGTAGAGGTTGGGGCCGGTCTTGTTCGGACCGCCCTCGGCGATGGTGTGGCAGGACTGGCAAAGGGCGAACGCCTGCTTGCCGGCGGTCAGGTCCCCGGTGTTGTAGGGGGCGGGCAGGGTGGCGAGGATGGCGGTCTTCTCCGCATCGGTCAGCTTGGGGGCCGGCGGCGCGGCGGGGGCGCTGGACGGCGCCGAGGCCGGCTCGGAGCCGGTCGGACCGCAGGCGGCGGCGAGGGCCGCAAGGGCGGCAATCCCTGAAGCAACAAAGACTGAGCGCATTTCTATTCCCCGAACTGAAGGAGCAAGTAGGTCGTGAAGGCGACGCTTTCAATGGCGTCACGGCGTTATGCGAATGAGGCTATTCGTCGCGGGCGGGTCGCCCCCGTCCGGACTTGATCGTCCCCCTGCGCGACTTTGCCGAAAGCCGTCGCTCCTTGGAAGCCTTGGTAGGGCGAGTCGGCCGGCGTTTGGGCGGCGGAGGCGTCGCCGCCTCGACGATCAGCGCCGTCAGACGCTCGATGGCGTCGGCGCGATTGCGTTCCTGGGTGCGGAAGCGATTGGCGGTCAGCACGATCTCGCCATCGTTGGTCAGGCGCGAGCCGGCCAGTTTTTCCAGGCGCTCACGGACATAGTCGTTGAAAGACGGCGAATTGCGCACGTCGAACCGCAGCTGCACCGCGGTGGCCACCTTGTTGACGTTCTGACCGCCGGGACCGGACGCGCGGATGAAGCTGAGCTCGATCTCGCTGTCGTCCAGAGTGATGGCGGGGGTGACCGGGATCATGACGGCGTCAGATAGACCGCGCCGTCATGATCCGCCAGTCGATGAGAGTCCGGTCGATCAGCTGAAGGTGTCGGCCGCGCCGCGACCCTTGGGGTCGGGGCCGAACTTGTTGGAGCCCTGGGTCCCATCCAGCACGAAGAAGATCAGCAGGACGATGGCGCCGATGATCGGCAGGAGGATCAACAGCAGCCACCAGCCGGAGCGATTGCTGTCATGCAGCCGGCGGACGCCTACGGCGATCGAGGGGATGAGGATCGCCACGGTCCAGATCGAGGACAGCAGGTTGCCGCCGCTGAACGGATTGCCGGGATCGTTGCCGCCCAGGACCAGGCCGCCGACGAAGGTGAGGATGATCGATACGATCGTGGTGAAGAGCCAGAACAGCCAGTACTCCGACCGGCGAGCCCGACCGTTGAAGTCGGCGTATTTGCGCAACGGCGCGAACATCAGATCCATGAACAGCCCCTTTTCCAACCCTGTTGGTCCCAAGACACGCGGGACGGTGGCGCTAGCCTGCCCGAGGCTCGCCTGTCAGGCAACCACCGTTCTGTTCCGCTCTGCTTTCAGGTGAAGATCCGGGCCGTGTCTTCGGTGGGGGCGCGGGGATCGGGGCCGTGGCGGTTCGTGCCGTTTGTGCCCTGCAGCAGCATGAAGATGAAAATCACAAAGCCACCCGCCGGGATCAGGCCGAGCAGCACCAGCCAGCCGGACAGGTCCTGGTCGTGAAACCGGCGGACAGTGACGGCGAGTTCCGGGATCAGCAGGCCGACGTAGACCAGCCCGCCGAGGATCACGATCATGCCGATGCCGACGCCGAAGCCGCTGGCGTTGCCATCGGGATCGACCGGCGCACCGCTGTCGAGGGCCGCAAGAATGAGCAGGGGGATGATGAAGGCGACGAGCAGCAGGACGCGGAACAGGAAAAACATCCAGAATTCGGTGCGCGTGGCGCGTCCGTAGAAGTCGGCGTACTTGCGCAGCGGCGCGAGCATCATGTTCATGAAAGGCCCTCCATCCCTGGGCGATACTTTAGTCTTTGGGCGGCGGGCATCAACCCGGACGGCGCTTGGCGATGTTCACGGCCTGGTCCAGGGCCTGAAGGAAGCGGGAACGGTCCTCGCGGCCAAACGGGGGTGGTCCACCGGTGATCTCACCGGTCGAGCGGATGTGCTCCATGATCGAGCGGGTCGCCAGGGCAGAGCCGATGCTGTCGGCGGTGAACGGGCGTCCGGTCGGCTTGAGCACCTGGGCGCCGGCCTTGAGGCAAAGGTCGGCCAATGGGATGTCGTTGGTGACGACGATGTCCCTGGGTCCGCAGCGCTCCGCGATCCAGGCGTCCGCCACGTCCGGGCCGGCGTCGACGATGACCCTCTCGATCAGCGGCGACTGCGGAACCATCATGAAGCTGTTGGCGACCACGAAGGACTTCAGGCCGTAGCGGCCGGCCACCTTGTAGATCTCGTCCTTCACCGGACAGGCGTCGGCGTCGATGAAGACGCGGATAGGGCTGGTCATGACCTGTCCTTAGCAGGGGTGTCCGGTTTGTCAGCCGCCGGACCGATGAAACCAATGGTCTCCGATAACGTTTGATCGCTGACCGGCCCGCTTCGGGCCCTGGAGGGTCGCCATGCGCAGGTTCTTCAAGCGACTGGTCGCGAACGTCGATGCGGTGATCTGGAGCCTGACGACCGGACCGCAAACCCGTCACTGAAAACCTGGTGCCGGCTGCAGGGATTGAACCCGCGACCTTCGGTTTACAAAACCGCTGCTCTACCGCTGAGCTAAGCCGGCCAGGGCCGCCTGATAGCGTTTGCGCCTATCTCGCGGCAAGCCCCGCAAAAGCGTCCATGCTCATTTCGTGGTATAGTAATCCAACGCCGGCCTGGCCGCGTACCTATGGTCCACGGCTGTCTCGCCGTGCGTTCCCAAGGATTCCCCCCATGCGTAGTCTGAAATCCCGCGCGGTCAGCGCGGCCGCCATGCTCGTCGTCGCCACGGCCCTGACCGCGGCCTGCTCCAATGACAGCACCGCGGAAACGGCCACGACTGAAGCCGCCGCGCCCGCGGCCGCCCCTGCCGCCGAGCAGGGCGTCATGGTCGGCGGCGCCGCCATGTCTCCGAGCAAGAACATCGTCGAGAACGCCGTCAATTCGGCGGACCACACGACCCTGGTCGCGGCGGTCAAGGCCGCCAGCCTTGTCGAGACCCTGTCGAGTCCGGGTCCGTTCACGGTATTCGCCCCGACGAACGCCGCCTTCGCCAAGCTGCCGGCGGGTACGGTTGATGCCCTGGTCAAGCCGGAGAACAAGGCGACGCTCAGCAAGATCCTCACCTACCATGTGGTGGCGGGCAAGATGAGCGCCGCCGACATCCTCGCCGCGATCGAAGCAGGCGGCGGCACGGCGACCCTGACCACCGTGCAGGGCGAACCCCTCAAGGCCGCCAAGACCGCCGCGGGCGTGGAACTGACCGACGCCAAGGGCGGCAAGTCCCAGGTGACCATCGCCGACGTCAACCAGTCCAACGGCGTTATCCACGTCGTCGACACGGTTCTGATGCCCAAATAGTCGTCCGCTTTCGGAAGGCTGGAGGGGCGGGTCCCGTTCGGGGCCCGCCCTTTGACTTGCGCGCAACCGGGGGCGGGTTGCGGGTTGGGCAGACGGCCCCCAGATTGCGGGTGAGCTGTCGTATCCAGGGAATCGCCGTGTCCAAACCGCTTACCATCAACCTCCCTCACCAACTGGGCCAGGCCGAGGCGCGCCGGCGGATCGAGGAAGGGTTCGGCAAGATCGAGCAGCAACTGGCCGGCGGTGGCCAGGCCAAGGTCGAGAAGACCTGGACTGGCGACACCATGAACTTCACCGCTGTCGCCATGGGTCAGACCGTGACCGGCGCGCTGCACGTGCTGGAGCAGGAAATCCGGATCGACATCGTCCTGCCGGGTATCCTCGGCATGCTGGCCGGCAAGGTGCGCGACAAGGTCCAGAAGCAGGGCCAGCTTCTGCTGAAGTAGGCCTTCAGACCGCGGGCGCCGCCCGCGACCGCCACTTCGTTCCGATGGACCAGCAGATCACCCCGACGGCGACGATGCCGATCAGCAGGGTGCAGACCGCGTTGATCTCCGGCGACACGCCAAGCCTGACCTGGCTGTAGATCCGCATCGGCAGGGTGGTGGCGCCGGGGCCGCTGGTGAAGCTGGCGATCACCAAGTCGTCGAGCGACAGGGTGAAGGCCAGCATCCAACCGGCCAGAATCGCTGGAAAAATATTCGGCAGGGTGACCTGCCAGAAGGCCCGTGTCGGCGTACAGCCGAGGTCCTGGGCGGCTTCTTCCAGCGCCTTGTCGAAGGTGGCCAGGCGCGACTGCACGACGACGGCGACATAGGCCATGGTCAGGGTCGTGTGGGCGACGGTGACCGTCAGGAAGCCGCGGTCGATCTTAAGGGCGACGAACAGCAGCAGCAGGCTGAGGCCCATGATGACCTCGGGCATGACCAGCGGCGCGTAGCTCATGCCTGAAAACAGCGTACGGCCCCGGAAGCGGCCGTGCCGGGTCAGGGCGACGGCGGCCAGCGTGCCGAGGATCGTGGCCAGGGTGGCGCTGATCAGGCCAACGCGCAGGGTGACCCAGGCGGCGGCCATCAGCTGCTCGTTCTGGAACAGCGTGCCGTACCACCGGGTCGAGAAGCCGCCCCAGACGGTGACCAGCTTGCTGGCGTTGAAGGACCAGACCACCAGCAGCAGGATCGGCAGGTAGAGGAAGGCGAAGCCGACGGTCAGGCTGACCAGGTTGAAGGGGGACGGACCGCGCTTCATGCGCCCGCCTCCAGAGCCTTCACCTGCTGGCGCTGGTAGAGGACGATCGGGACGACCAGGGTCAACAACAGAACGACCGCCACCGCCGAGGCGAACGGCCAGTCCCGGTTGGCGAAGAATTCCATCCAGATCGAGCGGCCGATCATCAGGGAGCCCGGCCCACCGAGCAGGTCGGGAATGACAAACTCGCCGAGCATGGGGATGAAGCAGAGCAGGCAGCCGGCGATGACCCCGGGGATGGAGAGCGGGACGGTCACCTGCCAGAAGCTCTTCCAGGGCGGCGAGCCGAGGTCGGCGGCGGCCTCGAGCAGGGTGTAGTCCATCTTCTCCAGAGCGGCGTACAGCGGCAGCACCATGAAGGGCAGGTAGCTGTAGACCAGGCCGATCTGCACCGCTGCGGGGGTGTAGAGCAGATCGGTCGGCGGGATGCCGACGAGGGCAAGGCCGGCGTTGAGCAGGCCTTCGGGCTTCAGGATGCCGACCCAGGCGTAGACCCGGATCAGGAAGCTGGTCCAGAACGGCAGGATAACCAGCATCAGGAGCAGGCTGCGGGTCGACGGTTTGCAGCGGGCCATCGCATAGGCCATCGGATAACCGACCAGCAGGGCGAGGATCGTCCCTTCGGCGGCGAAGCGCAGGCTCGATATGTAGGACTTGGCGTAGAGGCTGTCGCTGCCCAGCTGCTTGTAGGCGTCGAAGTCCAGCCCGCCGAGGAAGGCCTTGATGCCGTCTATCCCTCTGCTCCAGTCGATCTGCGGCGCATAGGGCGGGATCGACAGGGCGCTGTCGGACAGCGACAGCCGGAACACCATCAGGAAGGGGAGGGCGAAGAAGACCAGCAGCCAGGCGTAGGGGATCAGCGCCGACAGCTTGGGCCAGTTGCCCGGGGCCCTCACCGTCTTCACGAGTCCAGCACCACGCCGGCGTCGTCGGCGAAGGTCACGAAGACCTTGTCGTCCCAGCCGATGGGCCGCTCGACGATGCGGCTGGCGTTGGCCTTGGCCACCCGGATCAGCTTCTCGCCCGGCAGTTCGACGATGTAGTTGGTCCAGTCGCCGGTGTAGCCGATGTCCCAGATTTCGCCGGAGAGGACGTTGTGGGTCCCGGCCGGCGGCGGCTCCAGGCTGATGCGCATCTTCTCGGGACGGACGGCGAGGTTCACCGCCGTTCCGGCCGGCGGGCAGTCGTCATCGAGGACGTAGAAGCCGTCAGGGGCGCCGGTGGCGGACAGTCGGGCCATCGGGTGCTCGATGGCGCTGACCCTGGCCTCAAACAGGTTCACGTCGCCCAGGAACTCCGCCACATAGCGGTTGGCCGGGGTCTCGTAGACCTCTTCGGGGCGGCCGATCTGGGCGATCTCGCCTTCGCGCATGACGGCGATGCGGTCGGCCATGACCATGGCCTCTTCCTGGTCGTGGGTGACGATCAGGAAGGTCATGCCGAGCTCGACCTGCAGGTCCATCAGCTCGAACTGGGTCTCCTCGCGCAGCTTCTTGTCGAGGGCGCCGAGCGGCTCGTCGAGCAGCAGCATCTGGGGTTTGCGGGCCACGGCGCGGGCGAGGGCGACCCGTTGCTTCTGGCCGCCACTGAGCTGGTCCGGCTTGCGGCGGGCGAAGGGCCGCAGCTTGACCAGTTCCAGCATCTCGACGACGCGGGCGGCGATCTCGGCCTTGGGCAGGCCCTCCTGCTTGAGGCCGAAGGCGATGTTCTGCTCGACGGTCAGGTGCGGAAACAGCGCATAGGACTGGAACATCATGTTCACCGGCCGCTTGTACGGCGGGATGCCGGCCAGGTCCTGTCCAGCCAGGGTGATGGTCCCGGCGTTGGGCGTCTCAAAGCCGGCCAGCATGCGCATCAGGGTGGTCTTGCCGCAGCCCGAGGGGCCGAGCAGGGCGAAGAACTCCCCGGGATAGATGTCCAGCGAGACGTCGTTGACCGCCGTCTGGTCGCCGAACCGTTTGCTCACGCCCTGGAAGCGGACGAGAGGCGTGGCCGCCGGATCGTTCCACGGCGCGAAGCTGGACCGCACGGCCCCGATGTTCAGGCGTTTACCGGTCCCTTTGGCGGGCCGGCCCCCTTTGGCAGGGGTCGGGGCAGGACCGCTCATTGACCGTCGCGGACCTTGGTCCACTGGCGGTTGACGACCTTGACCAGGGCCTGGTCCTTGGTCGTCGTCACGAACAGGCGATTGAAGACTTCCTGGGTCGGATAGATGTTGGGGTCGTCGCGCACCTCGGCCTTGACCAGCTGGGTCGCCGGCAGGTTGGCGTTGGCGTAGTTGGTCGAGTTGGAGGCGCGGGCGATGATCTCGGGCCGCATCATGAAGTCGAGGAACCTGTAGGCCGCTTCCTTGTTCGGAGCGTCAGCGGGAATGGCAAAGGTGTCGAACCAGACCTGGCTGCCTTCCTTCGGGATGAAGTATCCGACCTCGACGCCCTTCTTGACCTCGTCGGCCCGATCCCGAGCCTGGAGGATATCGCCGCTGTAGCCGACAACCAGGCAGGCATCGCCATTGGCCAGAGCCTCGATGTACTCACTGCTGTTGAACTTGCGGACGTAGGGACGCAGCTTGAGGAGCAGCTCGGTGGCGGCCTCATAGTCCGCCGGGTTCTTCGAATTGGAGTCCTTGCCCATGTAGTGCAGGGTCACCGCATACATGTCCTCCGAAGCGTCGAGGAAGTAGACGCCGCAGTCCTTCAGCCTGGCCAGGTTGGCGGGATCGAACACCACCGCCCAGCTGTCGAGCGCCACGCCCGGCAGGCGCTTGGCCAGCTCGGCCTTGTTGTAGCCGATGCCCATCGTGCCCCACATGTAGGGGACGCTGTACTTGGCGCCCGGATCGAACGGCTCCATGCGGGCCATCAGGTCGGGCCACAGGTTCTTGCGGTTCGGCAGCCTGGCGAAGTCGAGCGGCTCCACCGCGCCGGCCGTGATCAGCCGGGGCAGCAGGTGGTTGGACGGGGCGACGATGTCGTAGCCGGTGCCGCCGGTCAGCACCTTGGTCTCCAGCACCTCGTTGGAATCGAAGGTGTCGTAGACGACCTTGATGCCGGTCTCCGTGGTGAATTCCTCAAGCAGTTTGGGGTCGATGTAGTCAGACCAGTTGTAGATCTTCAGCGTATCGTTCTTGGCCGTCTCGCTGCCCCCGCAGGCGGCAAGACCCAGAACCGATACCGCCGCCATCGCCACGGCCAGCCGCCGCGTCATCGATCCAAGCATAGCGCCCTCCGCAAATCGTCCCTGCCGGCATTTATAGGGCCAAGCGGCCGCGCGTTAAGCGGTTTCGCCGCATGGCTGTCATTCGGCGCCGACCTCGCCTATATCCGCGCCCCATGACGCGCGTTCTGATCACCTCCGCCCTGCCGTACATCAACGGGATCAAGCACCTCGGCAATCTGGCCGGCTCGATGCTGCCCGCCGACGTCTTCGCGCGCTTCAAGCGGGCCGCCGGCGCCGAGGTCCTCTACATCTGCGCCACGGACGAGCACGGCACGCCGGCCGAACTGGCCGCCGCCGAGGCCGGCCAGGATGTGCGCACCTATTGCGACGAGCAGCATCAGCTGCAGCACGACATCAGCCGGTCATTCGGCCTGTCGTTCGACTGGTTCGGGCGCAGCTCCAATCCGCCCAACCACCGGCTGACCCAGCATTTCGCCGAGGTGCTGGAATCCAAGGGGCTGATCGAGGAGCGGACCGACAAGATGGTCTATTCCGTCGACGATCGCCGATTCCTGCCGGACCGCTACGTCGAGGGGACCTGCCCTCACTGCGGCTTCGAAAAGGCGCGGGGCGACCAGTGCGACAACTGCGGCAACCTGCTGGACCCGGTCGACCTGATCAACCCGTACAGCAAGATTTCGGGCTCGCGGAACATCGAGGTCCGCGACACCAACCACCTGTATCTGCTGCAGACCAAGGTCGAGAGCCGGATCCGGGCCTGGGTGGACGCCAATTCGGCCAACTGGCCGCACCTGACCAAGTCCATCGCCTACAAGCACCTGGACGAAGGGCTGATCGACCGCGGCATCACCCGCGACCTCGCCTGGGGCATCCCGGTGATGAAGGACGGCCTGCCGCGGCCCGGGTTCGAGGACAAGGTCTTCTACGTCTGGTTCGACGCGCCGATCGAATACATCGGCGCCACCGTCGAATGGGCGGAGTCGGAAGGGACCGACTGGGAGCGCTGGTGGCGCAAAGACAAGGGCGCGGGCGACACCGAGTACGTCCAGTTCATGGGCAAGGACAACGTCGCCTTCCACACCGTCAGCTTCCCGGCAACGATCCTTGGCTCGGAAGAGCCGTGGAAGACGGTCGACCGGCTGAAGGCCTTCAACTGGCTCAACTGGTACGGCGGCAAGTTTTCGACGTCCGAGAAGCGCGGCGTGTTCATGGACACGGCGCTGGAGCTGCTGCCGCCGGATCTGTGGCGTTGGTACCTGACGGCCAATGCGCCGGAAGGGTCTGACACCGCCTTCACCTGGGAGCAGTTCCAGTCGGCGGTGAACAAGGACCTGGCCGATGTGCTGGGCAACTTCGTCAACCGCATCGCCAAGTTCGCCGAGAGCAAGTTCGAGGGCGTCGTGCCGGCCGGCGGTGAGCCGGGCGAGCTGGAGCTGAAGCTCTACGCCGACATCGACGCCGGCATCGCCGACCTGACGGCGCAGCTAGAGGCCATCGAGGTGCGCAAGGCCGCTCAGGCGCTGCGGGCCCTGTGGGTGCTGGGTAACGAGTACCTGCAGGTGGCGGCCCCCTGGACGGCGATCAAGACCGACCCGGCGCGGGCGGCGGTGGTCGTGCGCACGGCCCTGAACCTGGCGGCGCTCTACGCGCGGCTGTCGGCGCCGTTCATTCCGTTCGCTGCCGAGAAGATCGCCGAGGCCTTCAACCAGGGCTGGCCCCTGGCCTGGCCGTCGGAAGGCGCGGCTGTGGAGCTGGACCGGCTGCCGGTCGGCCAGACGATCCGCGCGCCCGAGGTGCTGTTCAAGAAGATCGAGGACGAGCAGGTCGCCGAATGGGGCGAGCGGTTCGGCGGGGCGGGTTAGGCATCCTTCTCCCGGAGGGAGAAGGTGGCCCGAAGGGCCGGATGAGGGGTTTCGGTGTCAGCGTGTCAGGCGATGGCCCCGCAGGGTCCATGGCAGCGCCAAACCTGACAGACCGTAACCCCTCACCCGGACCTGCCTTGCAGGTCCGACCTCTCCCTTTGGGAGAGGTGAAGGCCTAACGGAACCGCCAGGCCTCTTCCGCCGCCCGCCGCAGCGCCCGGCTCTTGTGCAGGGTCTCGTCGTACTCGGCGTCAGCGTCGCTGTCGGCCACCACGCCGCCGCCGGCCTGGACGTACAGCATGCCGTCCTTGACCAGCCCGGTGCGCAGCACGATGCAGGTATCGACCGAGCCGTCGGCGCCGAAGTAGCCGACCGCGCCGGCGTAGGTGAGGCCGCGTTTGACGACCTCCATTTCGTCGATGATCTCCATCGCCCGCACCTTCGGCGCGCCCGACAGGGTGCCGGCGGGGAGGGCGGCCATCAGCACATCGACCGGGTCCAGTCCGTCCGGGGCGTCGCCCTCGACGTTGGAGACGATGTGCATGACGTGGCTGTAGCGCTCGATGAAGAAGCTCTGGGTGACCCGCACCGACGGTCCCTTGCCGAGGGGCGCCTCGTCATTGCGGCCGTCCTCGCGCAGCCGGGCGACCCGGCCGACGTCGTTGCGGCCGAGATCCAGCAGCATCAGGTGCTCGGCGCGCTCCTTGGGGTCCGCCAGCAGCTCGGCCTCCAGCGCCGCGTCTTCTTCCGGCGTCGCCCCGCGTGGCCTGGTGCCGGCGATGGGCCGGATGGTGATCTTGTTGTCGCGCAGCCGCACCAGGATTTCCGGGCTGGAGCCGACAAGCTGGAAGGGCCCGAAGTTCAGATAGAACAGGAAGGGCGAGGGATTGGTCCGGCGCAGGGAGCGGTACAGGGCGAAGGGCCGGCCGGCATAGGGCGCGCTGAACCGGTGGCTGGGGACGACCTGGAAGATATCGCCGGCCTCGATGTAGCCCCGGCAACGTTCGACAATTTCGCCGTACTGCTCGCGGCTGACCCCGGGCTTGAAAGCGACCTCGCCGGCCGTCATCGCCGGGCCCGGCGCCGGCATCGGACCTTCGAGGTCGGCCAGCACCTCATTGAGCGTGGCCTTTGCCTCGTCCCAGGCCTGCTTGGCCGAAACGCCGGCGCGGGGCCGGGCGGGGGCGACCAGCAGGATTTCCTGGGCGATGGCGTCGAACACCGCCACCACCGACGGGCGGATCATCACGCCATCGGGCAGGTCAAGCGGGTCGGGATTGACGTCGGGCAGGCGCTCGACGAGGCGGACCATGTCGTAGCCGATGGCGCCGAATACCCCGGCGCTCGGCGGCGGCAGGCCGGCCGGCAGCTCGATGCGCGAGGCGGCGACCAGATCGCGCAGGCTGTCCAGCGCCCCGCCGGTCTGGACCGTAAATCGGCCTGCCTCGATATCGGCGCCCTCGGCGATCTCCGCCTGGTCGCCCCGGCAGCGCCAGACCAGGTCGGGCTTCATGGCGACGATCGAGTAGCGGCCGCGCCAGGCGCCGCCTTCGACGCTTTCAAACAGGAAGGCGTAAGGCCGGGCCTTGGCGATCTTCAGATAGGCGGAGACCGGCGTCTCGAGGTCGTCGATCAGCCGGGTCCAGACGACCTGCGACCGCCCCCCGTCCCACGCCGCCGCAAACGCATCGAAAGAGGGTTCGAGGGCGGCCTGCCTGGTCACTTGGACTTTTCGTCCTTGGCCGGCGCCTTGGCGTCATCCTTCGCTTCGGCATAGTCCTTCGGGTCGAGGCCCAGCGCGCTGATGGCGCGGTCACGGTCCGACTTGGGCTTCACCTGCTCGCGGGCCCACCCACGGGTCGTGGAGTCGATATCCTGCAGGATGCCGCGGCCGAAGGTGTCGCGGCCCATCTCGGTGGCCTGAGCCACCTGGTCGACAGCGGCCGGACGGATGGCGGTGATCTTGCCGACCGCCAGGCCCTCCAGCTTGCCTTCCTTGTTCGGCACCGCGACGGTGAAGACCTGGCCCTTGGAGCCGTTGACGATGGTCCCCACCATATCGCGGCCAAGACCGGCATATTCCTGCAGCCCCTGGCGGGTCAGGCTGGCGACCTTGACAGCGCGGTAGCCGCTGGAGGCGGCGACGGCTTCGACGCTCTCACCCTTGCGGATCCGCTCGGAGAGGGACTTGGCGCGGGCGGCGATCAGTTCGTCGCGCTTGCGGGTGATCAGCGCCTCGGACAGCTCGGCGCGCACTTCGTCCAGGGCGGGCGGGGCGGGCGGCACGATGCGTTCGACGCGAACGAAGAACTGGTCGCCGGCGGTGACCTCGATCAGGGGGCTGTCCGATCCGGCCGGCAGGCCGAAGGCGGTTTCCAGGACCTGCTTGGTCACGACCTTCGGATCGACCGGGGCATTGCGGTCCAGCGGGCGTCCATCGGCGGTCAGCGGGCCAAAGGTCAGGACCGTGGCGCCGACCTTCTGGGCGGCCTGTTCCAGGGTTGCGCCCTGGCCGTGCGCCTTGTCGAAGGCCTGGGCCTGTTCATAGGCCTTGTTGGCGGCAGTCGCCTTGATGACGTCCGCTTCAAGCTGTTTGCGGTTCTCTTCGAGGTTGGCGACGCGGGCCGGGGTGATCTTGGTGACCTTGATCACTGACTGGCCAAGCTCGCCCTGCAGGGCGCCGCTGACGCCGCCGGAGGAGAGGCGGAAGGCGGCGTCGGCCACGTCCTTGGCGAAGATGGCGGACTTCGGCTTGTCGGTGTTGACCACGGCCGTGGTGCCGACCGCCTTGGCGATGACCTGCGGGTCCTCGCCCTTGGTCAGGCGGGCGGCGACATCGGCGGCCTGACCGGCGTTCTTGATCGGGATCTGCACGTAGCTGCGCAGTTCCGGGGCCGACAGCGACTCCTTGCGGAAGTCGAAGCGCTTCTGGACCTCGGCCGGATCGGCGGTAACCTTGCCCTCGAAATCGGCGGCGTTGAAGCGGACCAGCTTGATGACCCGTCCTTCGGGACG
>JBILYE010000011.1:0-28890 GCA_044377925.1 Caulobacter sp.
ACGATGACGCTGAGGCGCTTCTGCAGTTCCTCGACCTGAAAATTGGACAGGCGGATCAGGGAGCCGACGGCCTTCATGCGTACTCACCCTGGTGCAGGATCTGGTCGAGATGGGCGAAGCTGTCTTCCAGCGAGGTCGCCTCATGGGCGTCCTGGCCGAGGAAGGCCTCAATGGCCGGGTTCAGCGCGATGGCCCGGTCGACCACCGGATCGGCCCCGGCCCGATAGGCGCCGATGCGGATCAGTTCTTCCATATTGGCCCAGGCCGCCATCACCTGGCGGGCGCCCTTGACCACGTCGCGTTCGTCCATGTTCTGGCAGCCGGGCATGGTCCGGCTGATGGACTTAAGCACATTGATGGCCGGGAAGCGGCCGCGCTCGGCGATGGCCCGCTCCATGACGATGTGGCCGTCGAGAATACCGCGCACGGCGTCGGCGATCGGCTCGTTATGATCGTCGCCGTCGACCAGCACGGTGAACAGGCCGGTGATCGGACCCGCCGTGGTGCCGTCCGGCCGGATCGGCCCGGGCCCGGCTCGCTCCAGCAGCTTGGGCAGTTCGGTGAAAACGGTCGGCGTATAGCCCTTGGTGGTCGGCGGCTCGCCGGCGGCCAGGCCGATCTCGCGCTGGGCCATGGCAAAGCGGGTGACGCTGTCCATCAGGCAGAGGACTTCCAGGTCCTGGTCGCGCAAGGCTTCGGCGACGGCGAGGGTCATGTAGGCGGCCTGCCGGCGCTTCAGGGCCGGCTCGTCGCTGGTGGCGACGATGACGACGGCGCGCTTGAGACCCTCCTCGCCGAGGGTCTCCTCGATGAACTCGCGGACTTCCCGGCCCCGTTCGCCGATCAGCCCGACGACGACCGCATCACAGTCGGCCTGGCGGGCCAGCATGGAGAGCAGCACCGACTTGCCGACGCCCGACCCGGCGAAGATGCCCAGGCGCTGGCCGCGGCAGGTGGTGGTGAAGACGTTCATGGCGCGAACGCCAAGGTCCAGCCGCTCGCCGACCCGGCCACGGGCATGAGCGGCGGGGGGAGAGGCGCGCAGGGGATAGCTGGACTCGCCCTGGGGCAGGGGGCCCTTGCCGTCGATCGGTTCGCCGAAGGCGTCAACGATCCGGCCAAGCCAGGCCTTGCTGGGACGCACCGAGGCGCCGTCCGGCTGGATGCGGATCTCGGCCCCGGGGGCGACGCCCTCGACCGGCCCGAAGGGCATCAGCAGGGCGCGGCTGTCACGGAACCCGACCACCTCGGCAGCCAACGGCGTGGCGGCGCGGCGGGTGATTTCGGCCCGGGCCCCGATAGCCAGGTGGGAGAGTCCGCCCCGCGCCTCGATCAGCAGCCCGTTCACGGCCGCCACCCTACCGTAGACGGTCAGGGGCTCGATACGCTCGACGGCGGCAATGAGACTGCGCAAGGGGGGAAGATCCGAACCGGGTTACAGGCTGCCGATTCTGGGCCGATGGCGTTAAGCGGTCGTGAAGACTCGGTGCGACGAAGCGGCCGCGGTCAGGTCCTCCCCCGATGAGGGAGGACCTGACCGCGCGCGCTGTTCGCCTACCGCTTCAGATCGGGCGGCGTCGCCTCGGCGGTGAGCATCGCAATGGCTTCCTCGACCGTGACGATGGTCTGGTCCTGCGATCCGAACCGGCGGATGGCGACCTTGCCTTCCTCGGCCTCCTTGCGACCGACGACGGCAATGACCGGCACCTTGGCCAGGCTGTGCTCGCGGATCTTGTAGCCGACCTTCTCGTTGCGAAGATCGGTCTCGACCCGCAGGCCGGCGGCTTTGAACCTGGCCGCCGTCGCCTGCGCGAACTCATCGGCGTCGGAGGTGATCGTCGCCACCACCGCCTGCACGGGCGACAGCCACAGCGGGAAGGCCCCGCCGTAGTTCTCGATGAGGATGCCCAGGAAGCGCTCGAAGGTGCCGAGGATGGCGCGGTGGAGCATGACCGGGCGATGCTTCTGGCCGTCCTCGCCGACGTATTCGGCATCGAGGCGCTCAGGCAGCACGAAGTCGAGCTGCAGCGTGCCGCACTGCCAGGTCCGGCCGATGGCGTCCTTCAGGTGGAACTCGAGCTTGGGGCCATAGAAGGCGCCTTCACCCGGCAGCATCTCGACGCTCATGCCGGCGGCGATGGCGGCGCGTTCCAGCTTCTGTTCGGCGATGTCCCAGACCTCGTCCGTGCCGGCGCGCAGCTCGGGCCGCAGGGCCAGCTTGACGCTGTGCAGCTCGACGCCAAGGTCTTCGTAAACCTGGTAGAGCAGCTTCACGAACGTCGTCGTCTCGCTCTCGATCTGGTCGTCGCGGCAGAAGATGTGGCCGTCGTCCTGGGTGAAGGCGCGCACCCGCATGATGCCGTGCAGGCCGCCCGACGGCTCGAACCGGTGACAGGAACCGAATTCGCCCATGCGCAGGGGCAGCTCGCGGTAGGACTTCTGGCCGACGTTGAAGATCTGCACGTGGCCGGGGCAGTTCATCGGCTTCACGGCCAGGCTCTCGCCCTCGGCCGTTTCGCAGGTGAACATGGCGTGGCCGAACTTCTCCCAGTGGCCCGACTTTTCCCACAGGCTGCGGTCGAGGACCTGCGGCGTCTTGACCTCGACGTAGCCGCCGGCCTCCGTCATGCGGCGCATGTAGCTTTCCAGCACCCGGTAGAGCGTCCAGCCCTTGGGGTGCCAGAATACCATGCCCTTGCCCTCTTCCTGGATGTGGAAGAGGTCCATGGCCTTGCCGACCTTGCGGTGGTCGCGCTTCTCGGCCTCCTCGACGCGCTTGAGGTAGGCGGCCAGATCCTCTTCCGAGGCCCAGGCCGTGCCGTAGATGCGCTGAAGCTGGGCGTTGTTCTGGTCGCCGCGCCAGTAGGCGCCGGCCAGTTTCGTCAGCTTGAAGGCCTTGCCGATGTGTTTCGTCGAGGGCAGGTGCGGCCCCCGGCAAAGGTCTTTCCAGTTCCCCTGGCGATAGACGCTGATCGACTGGTCGGCCGGGATGCTGCGGATGATGTCGGCCTTGTAGATTTCGCCGATCTCTTCGAAGTGGGCGATGGCGACATCGCGGTCCCATTCCTCGCGGACGATCTTTTCGTCGCGATCGACGATCTCGCGCATCTTCTTCTCGATGGCCGCGAAGTCGTCCGTCGAGAAGGGCTCTTCGCGGGCGAAGTCGTAGTAGAAGCCGTCCTCGACGTTCGGACCGATGGTCACCTGCGTACCGGGGAACAGCTCCTGCACCGCCTCGGCCAGCACGTGGGCCGTGTCGTGGCGGATGGTGTCGAGGGCGTCGGGGTCGCTGCGATCAACGAACTCGACCTTGCCGCTGGACAGCGGGCGGTCGAAATCGATCAGCTGGCCGTCGAGGCGGACCAGCAGGGTGCGCTTCTCGAGCGATTTGGAGATGGCGGCGGCGACATCACGGCCGCTGCTGCCTTCGGGATACTGACGGACCGAGCCGTCGGGGAAAATCAGGTCGATCATGACACTTCGCATTTCTTCGATGGGGGCACCGGATCGTAGCCGGAGCCGCCCCAGGGATGGCATCTGCACAGGCGACGGACGGTCAGGTAGCCGCCCTTGATCGGTCCGTGCTGGATCAGGGCGTCGCGGCCATAGTCCGAACAGGTCGGAAGAAAGCGGCACTGGCGCCCCGTCCACGGGGACAGCGTGACCTTGTAGGCGCGGTGCGCCAGCCGGACGCTGCGTTCATAGAGGGTCATGCCGACGCATATTCGTGGGTGAACGAAGCCCGGCGCTTATCCCCGCCATCGCGAGGGATCAAGCCGCGTCGGCGCCGCTAGTTCGAGCTTTCGCCTGTTGGACAGCAGCCAGCGCCGCCTCGAAAGCCAGCAGGCTCGAGGCGTGACGGGCGGGATAGTCCTTCACGGGCATCAACACGGCCAGGTCCTTGAAACGTCCTTCAGGCGGAGCGCCGCCTTCCTTCAACATAGCACGAAATGCGTCGCGCGCCGTTTCAATTTCGTGCGCGGTGGCGCCGATGATGTTCTCGCCGAGCACAGCGGCGGCGGCCTGGCCCAGGGCGCAGGCCTGAACATCCTGGGCGAAATCGGCGACATGGCCGGTCTCGTCGAGGATGACGTCTGCAGTGATCCGGCTGCCACACAGCTTGGCGACGCGCTCGGCCGAACCCTGCGGCGCGGCCAGTCGCCCCGCGCGCGGCATGTTGGCGGCGAGGCTAAGGATGCGGGCGCTGTAGAGGTCGTCGATCATCGGGGCTTATTTGGGAGGTCGCCGCCCGCATGCCAACGCTTCTCGGCCTCGGCCTTCAGCGCCTCGCCGAACTGTTCGTAGGCCTCGCGGATCTTGAAACGGATGGCCCGGGGCACGGCGAAGTCGACGAGCAGGCCCTGGTAGAGCTCGCCGTTGGAGAAGATGCAGCTGCCGGGGGTCAGTTCTTGGATCTCGAAGAACCGGGTGCCGGTCACCCAGCCGCGCATCATCTTCGTCCGCCAGTGGATGTGGTCGTAGGGCGCCCAGTCCAGGACAACGGGCCGGATGTTGTGAACCTTCAGACCCGGCACATGCTCGTCGATGTCCAGCACCGAGCCGATACGGATGGTTCCGGCGGCGCGAGGATACATGGGACACCAGTCGCCCCAGTGATCGACGTCGCTGAGCACCTCCCAGATGGAGTCGGTGTTGGCCCGGATGCCGATGCGGTGTTCGATCTTCATCTCGACCGTCCTATTCCCCGGCGGCCTTCAAGCGCCAGGTCGCCCCTTGCGGGCCGTCCATCACCACCACGCCCAGCGCGTCCAGCTCGCCGCGGATGCGGTCGGCCGTCGGCCAGTCCTTGGAGGCGCGGGCCTTGGCGCGTTGCACCAGCAGGGCCTCGACCTGGTCCTTCAGGCCGTCGGCGGCCGCGCCCTGAAACCATTCGCCCGGGGCCTTCTGCAGGAAGCCCAGCAGGGCGCCGGCGGTAACGAGGTCGTCGCGGGCCGTCGCGATGGCCGACTTGTCGCCCTCGCCGATGGCCGTGCGAAGGTCATCGCTGAGCGCGAACAGGGCCGACAGCGCCTTGGGCGTATTGAGATCGTCGAGCAGGGCGTAGAGCACGTCCTGCGCCTTCTCACCGACCTCGGCGCCAGCCTTGGCCGATCCAACCTCCCGGGCGGCGTCCTGCAGCGCGCCATAGAGACGGTCCAGGGCCTTGCGGCTCTGGTCGAGCAGGCTCTCGGTCCAGTCCAGCGGCTGGCGGTAATGGGCGCTGAGCAGGGCCCAGCGGACCAGTTCGCCCGGCACGACCTGCAGCAGTTCATGCGGGATGATGACGTTGCCCAGGCTCTTGGACATCTTCGTCCCGTCCATGTCCAGGAAGCCGTTGTGCATCCAGAACCGGGCGAACTCCGCCCCCTGATGCGCGCAGCTCGCCTGGGCCAGCTCGTTCTCATGGTGCGGGAAGACCAGATCGATGCCGCCGCCGTGGATGTCGATGGGCAGGCCCAGCACCTGTTCGATCATCGTCGAGCACTCGCTGTGCCAGCCGGGACGGCCATCACCCCAGGGAGAGGGCCAGCGCGGCTCATGCGGCTTCGAAGGCTTCCACAGCACGAAGTCGGCGGCGTGGCGCTTGTAGGGGGCGACCTCGACGCGGGCCCCGGCGATCATGTCGTCGAGCGAACGACCCGACAGTTGGCCGTAGTCCTTGGCCGCCTGGGTATCGAACAGCACATGGCCCTCGGCCTCGTAGGCGCCGCCCTTGGCGATCAGGTCGGCGATGGCATCGACCATCGCCTGAATGTAGTCAGTGGCCTTGGGCTGATGGGTCGGGCGCAGGGCGCCGAGCGCGTCCATGTCTTCCAGATAGGCCTTGAAAAAGCGCTCGGTAATGACTCCGATCTCGACGCCTTCATCGGCGGCCTTCTGGTTGATCTTGTCGTCGACGTCGGTGACGTTGCGGGCATAGATCACCTGGTCCTCGCCATAGAGATGGCGCAGCAGACGGAACAGCACATCGAAGACCACCACGGGGCGAGCGTTGCCGATATGGGCGTATCCGTAGACGGTGGGGCCGCAGACATACATCGTCACCCGCTTGTCGTTGGCGGGTTCGAAGGGCCGCTTCTTGCGGGCCATGGTGTCGTACAGCTTGAGGGTCATGGTCTCTGGTGCAGTTTTTCTGGTGACAGTTACGCGACGTAGCGGCTTGCCCGCTTGCGGGGCCGTCCCATATAGCTGTCGTCACCCGTCGAGGCCACGCCCTGCGGGAACGTGATTTAGGTGGCACGCGTCTTTCCGGAGCGATCGTCGTTCCGGCGCAACTCAGCCTCAAAGGACCCTCTCCGAAATGGACGCTATCTCCGAGCGAACCCTGGCCACCTCCGGCCTTGATCTTGAACCCGTACAGCGCCCGTCTCGCGAAGAGGCCATGGAAGCTGTCCGCACCCTTATCGCCTGGGCCGGTGACGACCCGCGCCGCGAAGGCGTGCTCGATACCCCCAAGCGGGTGGTCGACGCCTACGGCGAATGGTTCGAGGGCTACACCGCCGATCCCGGCAAGGAGCTCTCGCGCATCTTCGAGGACGTGCAGGGCTACGACGACATCGTCTTCCTCAAGGACATCGAGGTCGAGAGCCACTGCGAGCACCACATGGCCCCCTTCCTCGGCAAGGCCTACGTCGCCTACATGCCGACCAACCGGGTGGTGGGGATTTCCAAGCTGGCCCGCGTGGTGGAGATCTTCGCCAAGCGACTGCAGACCCAGGAAACCATGACCCAGCAGATCGCCGACGCCATCTGCGACAGCCTGAAGCCGGCCGGCGTGGCCATCCTGATCGATGCCGAGCACCAGTGCATGACCACCCGGGGCGTGCACCACCGCAACGTCTCGACCATCACCACCCAGTTCCGCGGCGTCTTCAAGACCGACGCCAGCCTGCGCGACCGCTTCCTCGGCTTTGTCGAGATGGGCAAGCGCTAAGCGAAGCAACCCCGGTTCCTCCCTCCCCTTTGTGGGGAGGGAAAGACGGCGAAGCCGTCAGGGTGGGGAAGTCGGATGCAGCGCGCCCTTGCCCGCGAGTACCCCACCCTGCGAGGCTGAAGTCTCGCTGTCCCTCCCTATAAAGGGGAGGGAGGAGGACTGAATGTTTCCCACCGCTCCGGACACGAAGAGCCTCGAGCGCGGCGCGACGATCGCGCCGCGTTTCGACGCCAATGGGCTGATTGCCGCCATCGCCCAGCACGCCGACTCCGGCGAGGTGCTGATGCTGGCCTGGATGAACGCCGAGGCTCTGCGGCTGACGCTCGACACCGGCGAGGCCCACTATTTCAGCCGCTCCCGAAACGCCCTCTGGAAAAAGGGCGAGACCAGCGGCCAGGTGCAGACCATCGTCGAGGTCCGCTTCGACTGTGACCAGGACGCGGTGCTGATCAAGGTCCGGCCGCAGGGCGACGGCGGCGCCTGCCACGTCGGCTTCGGGTCGTGCTTCTACCGGCTGGTCGTTGACGGCCAGCTGGTCGAGCGCCCCTAGGACAGCTTGCTCACCCCGGTGCCGACCGGCGTGACGGTGAAGGTCTTCAGCGTCTTCACCTCGTACTCAGGCTTGTAGATCGTCGAGACCGCGACCATCTCGGCGACCGCCTTGCTCTTCGTCAGGGTCAGCTTGACGAACCCCTTCGCGGCGCTGTCGGCGTATTTCACCTCCGGGTTTCGCGCCACCAGGGCCTCGTTCAGCGGCGCTCCGGGCAGGGCGTCGGCGAAGCCAGGGCTGGTGATGCCGGTCGTGCCGAATTCCGCAGCCACCAGGGCGCCCGACGCGTCGGACAGTTCATTGGCCCAGAAGCTGTGGCTGTCGCCGGCCAGCACGATCGGCCGGGCCTTGGTCGCCTTGAAGGTCGCAAAGACCCGCTCACGATCGGCCGGATAGCCATCCCACTGGTCGAGGTTGACAGGGATGGGCGTCGCCGACAGGAGCGAAGCCATCGACACCGCCTGCGCCACATAGTCCGGGACGGTGGCCAGCAACTTGCCCCAGGCCTCCTCGCCCATCGTCTTGCGCAGGTCAGGGGCCAGCACCTTGCCCATGACGAGCTGATTGCCGATCACCTGCCAGGTCTCTCCGGCCTTCACTGAGCGATCCAGCTCGCCCTTCAGCCAGGCGTGCTGGCGCTCGTCCATCAGGCGGCGAGCCGGGTCGTTGAGCCTGGTCATGAAGCCGGCGATGTCGGGCTTGCCGTCGACCATCAGGTCGCGACCGGCGTCCATGGCCTCGGTGCGGGCCGTCAGCCGGGTCTCGGTCATCAGCAGGGTGGCGAGGTCGCCGAAGCGGAACGACCGGTAGATGGCCGCCGACATCGCGCCCTTGGGCTCGCGGATCGGCATCCATTCGAAATAGGCTTTCAGCGCCACGGCCTTGCGGGTCGCCCAGTCGCCCTCCGTGGCCGGGGTGTGATTCTCGGCCCCGCCGACCCAGCTGTCGTTGGTGGTCTCGTGATCGTCCCAGACGACGATCCAGGCGGCGCGGGCATGGGCCGCCTGCAGCTGGGGATCGCCCTTGTAGCAGGCATGGCGGCGGCGGTAGTCGGACAGGGTGACGATCTCGGTCGGCGGATCGAGCTTGCGATCCTTGGCGACCGGCGAGCCGGAGCCGTACTGGTCCGCGCCGTACTCGTAGATGTAGTCGCCCAGGTGCAGAACCGCGTCGACACGGTCCATCTTCGCAATGGCCCCATAGGCGTTGAAATAGCCCTGGATGAACAGCGAGCAGCTGGCCACGGCCAGCACGACCTCATCGGTTTTCTCGGGCAGGGTCCGGCCCTGGCCGACGGGCGAGACGCTAGGGCCGACCTTGAAGCGATAGAAGTACTCTGTCCCGGCCTTGAGGCCATCGACATCGACCTTGATGGTCCAGTCGCGGTCGGCGGTGGCGGCGACCTTCATCACACGGGGCTTGGCGAACTTCGAATCCGTGGCGATGTGCAGTTCGCCGTTGATATCTTCCATCCCGTGGCCGTCATGCGGCGTCAGCCGGGTCCAGACGATCAGCCGGTCCTGCAGCGGGTCACCCGAAGCAACGCCATGGTTGAAGGCGCCCATGACATGGTCGCCGTGCGCACGGGCCGAACCGGCGATCGCGGAAGCGCCAAGGCCGAAGCCGGCCAACAATCTGCGTCTGTCGATCTTCATGGTCTGCCCCTCCGGCGCTTTCGTGCGTTCTTGTCGTTCCATCGGACAACAAGGAGATGACAGTGTCCAGCGAAGGCCTCCACGTTCCCCGCGAAAAGCTGAAAGCGAAGACCCTAAACCTGCACTATGCGATTTCTTCGCTGATCGAGGAGCTTGAAGCTGTCGATTGGTACCGCCAGCGGGCGGACGACTGCGACGATGAGGCGTTGCGGAAAATCCTGCTCCACAACGCCCATGAAGAGATCGAACACGCCGCCATGGCGCTGGAATGGATCCGGCGCAACGACAGCGAGTTCGACGACCAGCTGAAAGAGTACCTCTTCACCGAAGGCTCGATCACCGGGAAGGAAGAGGAAGCGACGGGGAAGAAATAGGACTTGAGGACTCTCGCCTCCGGCCCCGTCTGCCCGCAAGGAGCGTCGGGGGGGGCGGAGGCGAGGCCTTCCAGTTTGATTGCCTAGAATTTCCAGCCGATGCTGCCGCCCACCATGCGGGGCGCGCCCGGGATGAAGGTCGGCAGGCCGAGGCTGTCACCGGTGTTGCCGGCGTCGATGATGTAGTCCTCATCGGTCAGGTTGGTGGCGAACAGCTCGAAGGTCAGGTTGGTGTTCGACGGCCGATAGCTGGCCCGCAGGTTCACCAGCCCGTAGCTGTCCTGCTTCTCGTCCTGGATGTTGTCGGCGACGAAGGCGCCCGGCGGCTGCTGGAACACCGCGCGGTCGTTGTTGTCGTCGAAGAAGACCTCCGACTGCCAGCTGTAGCTGGGGCGGATGTCGAAGATGCCGCCCAGGGCGTCGAAGCTCCAGCTGGCGGCCAGTGACAGGCTGTGGTCCGGCGACAGGCGGAACTGGTTGCCGTCGTAGGCGCCGCCGTCAAAGCGGGCGTGGCTCCAGGCATAGGTGGCGTAGAGGGTCAGGCCGCTCGCCACCCGCCAGTCCGCCTGGCCTTCGAAACCATAGGCCTTGGCCTTGCCGGCGTTGGCGATGGTGAACACCACCCCGTCCTGGATGACCGTCTGGAAGTCCTGGTAGTCGAAATAGTAGACCGAGCCGTCGAGCCGCAGGCGGCCGTCCAGCAGGGCGGCCTTGGCGCCGACCTCGTAGCTGTCGACCGTTTCAGCCTCGATGGCGTCGAAACGGGCCGCGCCGCCCGGTGTGGTCGGGGCACCGGTGGCGAGGATTTCGGGCCGGCGGCCACGGGCGTAGGAGGCGTAGAGGTTGACGTCGTCGCTGACCGCGTAACGGCCGACCAGGCGCCAGGTGAAGGCCTCGTCGGTGTGGCTCACCACAGCGCGATCACCATTGTTGGCCGTCGGCTGGAAGGTCAGGCCGAAGTTGGGCAGGGCCGAGGTCGGGAAAAGTTGCACCAGCGGGCTCTGCAGGGCGCCGAGAATGGCGTTGGCCTGGGCCAGCAGGGCGTTGCCCTGCGTGACGTTGGCCGGGATGCCGCTGGCGATCAGCTGGTTGGCCTGGCCGGCCAGCTGGGCCGCCCCGACCGCGCCGCCGAGCACGCTGCGGCCGCCGACCGTGAAGGAGCGGAAGCCGGTGTCCTTTTCATCGCGGGTATAGCGCAGGCCGGCCGACAGCTCGAACCGGTCGGTCACCGCGAAGGTGCCGTCGACGAACAGATCGATGGCGTCGAGGTCGCTGGTGGTCTGCACGGCCTCGACGTGATTGGCGCGCAGGTTGGCGGCGATGGCCTGGGCCTGGGCATTGGTCAGGACGATGGCCGGGTCAAAGGCCGGGGTGTTGGGGTTCTGCGACAGCTGGGCGACCAGGCCCTGAACCAGGGCGCCTGTGAAGGCGGTGTTGCCGAAGAAGGCTGACGGGGCCGGGGTGTTGGCCGGCAGGCCGGAGCCGGCGGCTCCGGCGTTGAGCTGACCGGTCAGATCGGCGAGTCCGACCCGTTCGTCGAACTGCAGCGGAATGAACTGGTCGCTCTGGTTCTTGAACCAGCTGAGGCCGGCGAAGCCCTTGAAGCGACCGCCGTCGTCGAAGTTCAGGCGGAACTCCTGGCTCCACTGCTTGTCCTGGGCGTCGTTGAGGCCGGTCAGCAGGGGCAGCGACAGACCATCGGCGTCGAACACCTCCTGGCTGTCGAACTCGCGGTAGGCGGTGATCGAGCTCAGGGTGAAGTTGTCGTTCAGGTCCCAGGTGATCAGGCCGGTGACGCCCTGCACCGTGCGCTCGACGCCCAGGTCGGCGCCGCCGATGAAGCCGGCCGGGGCGCGGATAGCGGCGCCGTCGCGGATGTCCGTGCCCGCCAGCACAGCGCCGGTGACCGGGTCGGTCTGGTTGTAGTTCAGCGACTTGAAGGCGGTGCCGGAGGCGCGGTCCTGTTGCCAGTTGACCAGCAGGTCGGCGCGGAAGGCGTCGTTCGGCTCATAGGCGACGGCGAGGCGCCAGGCGGCGCTGTCGACCGACTGGAAGTCGTCGCCGGTTCCCAGGTTCTCGACATAACCGTCGCGTTGACGCCAGCGGCCGGCCAGGCGGACGGCGAAGGCGTCGCTGTAGGCGCCGTTGACCATGCCGTCGACCTGCATCAGCCCGAAGTCGCCGCCGGTGACCTTCAGGGCCGCGTCGAAGCCGGACGGGTCAGCCTTGGCCTGAACCACATTGACCGCGCCGATCAGGGCGCCGCGGCCATAGAGGGTGGACTGCGGCCCCTTGGCCACCTCGACGCGCTCCAGGTCGAAGAGCTCGACGTAAGAGCCCTGCGCCTTCGAGATCGAGACACCGTCCTGGAACACCGAGACGCGGGCTTCGGAGAAGCTGTCGGTGGAATCGGAGGTGATGCCGCGCATCACGAAGCCGGGGTTGTTGGGCGACTGGTCCTGGACCTCGAAGCCGGGGGTGAACAGCGCCAGGTCGGCGAAGTCCTCGACACCCAGCGAGTCGAGCCGCTGGCCGCTGTAGGCGGTCAGCGAGATCGGCACGTCGACCGCCTGCTGCTCGCGCTTCTGGGCGGTGACGATGACTTCCTCGACCGTATCAGCCTCCTGGGCGTGCACGGCGGTGGAGAAGGCAATGGCGGAAAGACCCGCTGCGGCGAGCAGCAGGCGGCGGTATGACGACGTCATAGTTCGTATCCCCTCGAACCTGAACAGTGATCAGCCGGGGCTAGGGGGATTGCGTGACGGTGTCACGACGAATGTCGGAAATCGGGAAATTTAAAGGGGTTGCGGCGATCCGGCGGGCAGAACGCCCCGGCTTGTCGGTTGACCCGCGCCCCGGCCGGCGGCACGGATAGCCGCATGAGCGCTGACGTCGACCAGATCCTTCCCGACGCTCCGGTCGAGGATGATGAAGAGGCGGCCGACTTCGGCATCCGCATCGTCGAGGTTGTCCAGCCCGGTGGGCGGCTGGACAAGGTGCTGGCCGATCTGGTCAGCGAACTGTCGCGGGGCCGCATCCAGGCGCTGATGGCGGCCGGCCTGATCAGGCGCGACGGCAAGCCGGTGACCGACGCTTCGGGCAAGGCCCAGGCGGGCCTTTACGAGATCGCCATCCCGCCGCCGGTCGCGGCCGAGCCGCAACCCGAGAACATCCCGCTCAGCGTCCTCTACGAGGACCAGCACCTCATCGTCATCGACAAGCCGGCCGGCATGGCGGCTCACCCGGGCCCCGGCACGGAAAGCGGCACCCTGGTCAACGCCCTGCTGCATCATTGCGGTGACAGCCTGTCGGGCATCGGCGGCGTCCTGCGGCCGGGCATCGTCCACCGGCTCGACAAGGACACCAGCGGCGTGATGGTCGCCGCCAAGTCCGACGCCGCCCACGCCGGCCTCTCGGCCCTGTTCGCGACGCACGACATCGAGCGGGCCTACGTCGCCTTCACCCGCGGCGCCCCGGCGCCCGCCCAGGGCGTCATCCAGACCCAGATCGGCCGCAGCCCGCACGACCGCAAGAAGATGGCGGTGCTGAAGACCGGCGGCCGCGAGGCCATCACCCACTACAGGGTCGAACAGGTCTACGGCGGCGCGCGCCCCGTGGCCGCCCGCGTCCGGTGTGTGCTGGAAACCGGCCGCACCCACCAGATCCGCGTTCATCTGGCCAGCAAGGCCTCCCCCTGCCTCGGCGACCCCGTCTACGGCTCCGCCGCGCCGGTCAACGCCGTGCGGGCCGTCATCGAGCAGGCCGGCCTGGCGCGACAGTCGCTGCACGCGGCGGTGCTGGGCTTCGTGCATCCGGTGACCGGCGAGCGGCTGCGGTTCGAGACGCCTTTGCCGCCCGACATGGCGGCGCTGGAGGCGGGCCTAAGCCTGCTTTGACCGCGTTCGGAAGGCGATCCTGGTCGGTGTGGCCGGCCGTCCGGCCTGGTCGGCGAAGTTCTGATAGCGGTCGCTGTTCAGCCAGACGACGTAGTCCCGACCAGGCTCCAGAACCATGCTGGCGACCACCGTCCGCTCGTCGACCAGCTCGGGCCGTCCTACCTCCGGCATCGCCCCGTCCCCCTTTGTGACGAAGGACCAACTGCGGCGCATCGGTCGGTCGAACACCACCGTGAAGCTTGCCAGCGCCGGGTCGACGTCGAGGTCACCGTCAGCCGGGATCGTCGACACCACCTTCGGACCATCCTCACCGCCCGCACAGGCCGTCGAGGCCGCCATGGCCATCAGGCCTCCGAGCACCATCCGTCGCCGCATTCCCGCCTCCAATGATCAAAGGGTGTGATCGAATCATAAAATCGTCAAGGTTGAAGGGAAGGCGTCCATCTTTTCTGAAAACCCTCTCAAGCCTTTTCGATACCTGACTACGGCGCTCAGGATTATACCCACCCTCGGATTACAAACGCGTCATGGCCTTTGAAACGCCGCAACGGGTTCTTATGTCATCCATTGGAACGGGGGCGGGTGGCCTGTGCCGCAGAGCGGGCAGACCCGGGATCGCCTGCCGATATAGGGGAAGACGAGTACTATGGCTGCTGCATCACTTTCCGTCATGTCGCCCGATGGCGGCCTGTCGCGCTACCTCAGTGAGATCCGCAAGTTCCCCATGCTGGCGCGGGACGAAGAGTTCATGCTCGCCAAGCGCTGGAAGGAACACGAGGATCCCGAGGCCGCGCACCGCATGGTGACCAGCCACCTGCGCCTCGTCGCCAAGATCGCCATGGGTTACCGCGGCTACGGCCTGCCTATCGGGGAAGTCATCTCCGAGGGCAACGTGGGCCTGATGCAGGCGGTCAAGAAGTTCGAGCCCGACAAGGGCTTCCGCCTGGCCACCTACGCCATGTGGTGGATCCGCGCCTCCATCCAGGAATACATCCTGCGCAGCTGGTCGCTCGTGAAAATGGGCACCACCGCGGCGCAGAAGAAGCTGTTCTTCAACCTGCGCAAGGCCAAGAGCCAGATCAGCGCCTTCGAGGACGGCGACCTGCTGCCCGAGCATGTGACCTCCATCGCCACCAAGCTCGGCGTGCAGGAATCGGAAGTGGTGTCGATGAACCGGCGCCTGTCCGGCCCTGACGCCTCGCTGAACGCGCCGATGCGCGTCGACGGCGATGCCGAATGGCAGGACTGGCTGTCGGATGACAACCAGGTTTCGCAAGAGACCGAGCTGGCCGAGAACGAAGAGAAGTCCCTGCGCATGGGCCTGCTCGAGGAGGCCATGGCCGAGCTCTCGGACCGCGAACGTCACATCATGACCGAGCGCCGCCTGCGCGACGACCCGACCACCCTGGAAGATCTCGCCTCGCAATACGGCGTCAGCCGCGAGCGGGTCCGCCAGATCGAGGTGCGGGCCTTCGAAAAGCTGCAGAAGGCCATGCAGGCCGCGGCCCGCGACCGGAATCTGGTCAACGCCTGATACCTGTCCCTTCTCCCGCTTGTCGGGAGAAGGTGTCGGCGTAGCCGACGGATGAGGGCAGCACCGCTGGTCGGTGACTGCCCTTTTTCTTGTCTGATGGGTGCAGGCCGGCGTTGCTCTTATCGAGGGCCTTTTGGGGTGCGCCTTCTCCCGACAGGCAGGAGACGGACCCGCGCGACTAGGCCACCCGGCCTTCGTCGCTCGGCAGAAAGGTCGTGATCGCGATGACCGCGGGTTCCAGTTTGGCCCGGTCCAGCTTCTCGCCGATCGCCTTGTTCAGGTTTACCGCCGCGTCCATCAGCTTCAGGTCGCCGACCGACACCGCCGCCTGCTGCAGATCCGCCGCCTGGGCCAGCAGGGCCCGGCGGGCCTGCATCCAGTCGCTGTCGACCGCCGCCATCGCGGCGCGGGTGATCTTCAGCGCCTGCAGGATACGATCCTGATCCGGCGTCTTCCGCGAGTCCGAGCGCCGCTTGCGAGGTCCGGCGTACTCGCCGCTGTTGAACCGCCGCCGGTCCGGCCCGACGTAATGCACCGCTTCCACCCAGTCCCGGGGTTTCAGCGCCACGGCCTCGAGCCGCCGCGTCAGATCCTTGATGGTGTAGGGCTTGCGCAGGAACTCGTGCACCCCGGCGTCGCGCGCGCCCAGGATGGCCTGCGCCGTCGCCTCGGCGGTAACCATGATGATCGGGACCTTGCGGCAGGACAGGTCGCTGCGGCGCAGGGCGCGGGCCAGACGGGCCCCGTCGATTTCGGGCCCGGCGTGCTCCAGGAAGATGATCTGCGGATCCACGGCGCGCGCGACCTGGATCGCCTTCGCATCACTGCTCGCCGACCAGACCTGACAGGTCACCAGGCTGCGCATGAGATCCTGCAGCAGCTTGACGGAGGCCGGTTGCGGATCAACCACCAGCACCCTTTGCAGGTGCGGGGCCATGCGCGACAGGATCTTCGGATCGGCGTTAAACATGGGACGCGGCGGCTCCACGGGGCAGTTGGACCTCGTTTTGTCGCACGACACCGGTAAAGATCAGATTGAGGATGAACGCGGTCTTCTCGACCGGGCGGCCCGCAAATGTTTCCCTTTGCGCTCGAAAGGCCGTAATCGAACCGGTCTGGATCGACGGAGTCTTCATGCTCGGACGTCTCGCCCCGCTCTTCGTTGTCGCCGCTCTGGCGCTGGCCGCCTGTGGCCCCAAGGCCAGCAATGACAAGCCGCCGGAGACCGGCGATGTCGCCGTCGCCCGCGTTGACGGGCAGACGGTCTGGGCCTCCGACGTCAAGCGCGAGGCGATCGCCCAGGGCCTGATCGGCGAGGGCGAACCCCTCGATATCCAGTCCGAGATGTTCCGCCAGATGCTGGACGAGGTCGTCGACCGCGAACTGCTCAGCGCCGAGGCGATCCGGCGCGGCCTGGACAAGGATGCGGTGGCGCTGCGGCGGCTGGAAGCGGTGCGCAAGCGCGTGCTGGCCGACATGGTTGTCGAAAGTTTCGTCGAGAAGGGCGTCACCGAAGAGAACATCCAGAAAATGTATCGCGAGCAACAGGACCTCGCGACCAATTCGGAACAGTTTAAGGCCCGCCAGATCGTCGTCGGCAGCCCGGAGGCCGCCGCCGACATCAAGCGTCTGATCGCCGCCGGCCGGCCCTTCGAGGGCCTGGCCATGGAGCGGTCCACCGACAGCGCCACCCGCTTCAACGGCGGCGATTTCGGCGGCTTCTTCCCGCTGGACGTCATGCCGCCCGCCTACCAGGTCGCGCTGAAGGACGCCCAGCCGGGCGCCCTGGTCGGGCCGTTCGCGGTCGAGGGCGGCTGGGCGGTGGTCAAGGTCGACGAGCGCCGGCCCGAACAGCCGCTGACCCTGGACGTGGCGCGGCCGCATATCGTCCGCTTCCTCACCTACGGACAGATCCGCGACCTGCTGGAAAAGCTGCGTGGCGGCGCCAAGGTCGAGACCCTGATCCCCCGTGGCCAGCGCGTGCCCGGCGCCCCCAGCGAGCCGGCCAACGCGCCGCCGCCGGCGCCTGGCGCGACTCTGCCGCCGGCCCCGCCGCCGACCGCCGCGCCTGCCCCTGTTCCCGCTCCTGTGCCGCCGAAACAATGACCGACAAGAAGACCACCTCCGCCAAGGATCTGCCCGCCATGGCCCTCGAGGCCGCCTCCAAGCCGGTGGAGGCGGTCGGCAATGCTGTCGAACGCGCCATCGAACCGATCCGCGCGGCCCTGAAGCGCACGCCGAAGGAGGCCGCGCCCGCCAAGGCCGCCGAGCCGGCCGCGCCGGGCAAGCCCGGACTGGCGGTCTCGCCGCTGGCCGTGCCCTTCCCGAAGATCGCCCCGGTGGCCGGGATCGAGATCGCCACCACGCGGGCCGGCTTCTACAAGCACGAACGCGAAGACCTCCTGATCATGCGCTTTGCCGAGGGGACCAGCGCCGCCGGCGTCTTCACCCGCCATGGCGTCGGCTCGGCCCCGGTCGACTGGTGCAAGCGCCAGCTGACCACCTCCAAGGGGGCCGACGTGCGGGCCCTGGTGGTCAATGCCGGCTGCGCCAACAGCTTCACCGGCAAGCCGGGGGCCGATGCCGTGCGCCGGGTGGCCACGGCGGTCGGCAAGCGCTTCGACTGCCGCCAGCGTGACGTGATGATGGCCTCGACCGGCGTCATCGGCGTCCTGCTCGACGACGCCAAGATCACCAGCAAGCTGGCCGAGATCGAGAGCAGGCTGCATGCCGACGGCTGGTCCGAGGCGGCAGCCGCCATCATGACCACCGATACTTTCCCCAAAGGGGCGCAGGCGACGGCGACCATCGACGGCGTCAAGGTCCGAATCGCCGGCATCGCCAAGGGTTCGGGCATGATCGCGCCCGACATGGCCACCATGCTGGCCTTCGTCGCCACCGACGCGGCGATCGCGCCCGGCGCGTTGCAGACGCTGGTCAGCCTCTACGCCCGCACCACCTTCAACGCTGTCACCGTCGACGGCGACCGCTCCACGAACGACACCCTGCTGCTGTTCGCCACCGGCCAGTCCGGCGCCCCCAAGATCCACCGGGCCGGCGACAAGCGCCTGGCCGACTTCCGCGAGAAGCTGGAGTCCGTGCTCCTCGATCTGGCCCTGCAGCTGGTCCGGGACGGGGAGGGGGCGACCAAGTTCGTCAAGATCAACGTCACCGGCGCCGAAAGCCACGCCTCGGCCCGCAAGATCGCCCGCACGGTGGCCGAAAGCCCGCTGGTCAAGACCGCCTTCGCCGGCGAGGACGCCAACTGGGGCCGCATCGTCATGGCCGTGGGCCGCGCCGACGAGCCGGTCAACCGCGAGAAGATGAGCGTCCAGTTCGGCAAGCTGATGGCCGCCCACGACGGCATGGTCGCGGCCAACTATTCAGAGGCGAAGATGAGCGCCTACATGAAGAAGCAGGAGCTGGAGGTCAGCATCGACGTCGGCGTCGGCCGCGGGCATGCGGTGATCTGGACCTGCGACCTGACCAAGCAGTACGTGGCGATCAACGGGGATTATCGCAGCTAGCGCCGCCGCCTCACGGTTCCTTCTCCCGCTTGCCGGGAGAAGGTGGCCCGCGAAGCGGGTCGGATGAGGGCAGAGCGAGCGGCAAGAGATTGGCGTTGGCGCCGCTGCGCTGATGGCGCCACAACGCGCGCAACTGGACGGGCCGGCGCTGCCCTCATCCGTCGGCTACGCCGACACCTTCTCCCGGCGAGCGGGAGAAGGGCGCTCCGCGCAGATCGAGCCCTAGTTCACCAGCTGGTGAATCCCCTTCAACGTCTTCAACAACCCAGCCGCCCCGTCCAGCGGCAGGCAGCTCAGCGGATCGCACAGCGCCTTGTCCGGCTCGGGGTGGAACTCCAGGAACACGCCATCCGCCCCGGCCGCGATCGCCGCCTTGGCGATGATCGGCACCCCGTCACGCCGGCCACCGGTGGAGGCGCCGCCCGTGCGCGGATCGGCGCCCGGCAGCTGCACCGCATGGGTTGCGTCGATGGTCACCGGCACGCCCAGCTTCTGCATCTCGCCGATACCCAGCATGTCGACGGTCAGGTTGTTGTAGCCGAACGAATTGCCGCGTTCGCACAGGATGGTCATGTCCGCCCCGCCGGTCGCTTCCTTGACCTTGTCGAGGATGTTCTTGCAGTCCCAGGGCGCCAGGAACTGGCCCTTCTTCACATGCAGCAGCCCGCCGGCCGCCTGCGTCGCCCGCGCGGCGGCGACCACCAGGTCGGTCTGCCGACAGAGGAAGGCGGGGATCTGCACTAGGTCGGCGACGGCGGCCACCGGCTCGCATTCCTCGGGCGTATGGATGTCGGTGGCGATCGGCACATTCAGCTGCGCCTTGACCTCGGCCAGGATCTCCAGACCCTTCTTCAGCCCCGGCCCGCGATAGCTCTTCAGCGACGAGCGGTTGGCCTTGTCATAGCTGGCCTTGAACACATAGGGCAGGCCCAGATCGGCGCAGATGGCCTTCAGCGTCCGGCCCGTATGCAGGGCCAGGTCCAGGTCCTCGATGACATTGAGACCGGCGATGACGACCAGCGGCGCGCCGCCGCCGAAGGCGATGTTCCAGCGGGTGAGGCTCAGCTGCGACATTCGAAGGCTCCGTGTGGTTGGGGCCTCCATACCAGACGATGTGCCCCTGTCGCCCCTTGATGTTCTGGCGTGGCCTAAATGCGGCTGCTAGGTGCAGGACCCATGAAGCCTACCGTCCTCGTCGCCGCCGCCGCCCTCATTGATGCCGACGGCCGGGTGCTGATCTGCCAGCGTCCGGCGGGCAAGCAGCTGGCCGGCCTGTGGGAATTTCCCGGCGGCAAGGTCGAGCCTGGCGAGACGCCCGAAGCGTGCATCATCCGCGAGCTGAAGGAAGAGCTCGACATCGACGTGAAGGCCGCCTGCCTGGCCCCCTTCGTTTTTGCATCCCACGGTTATGATTCGTTTCACCTCCTCATGCCACTGTTCCTCCTGAGACGCTGGGACGGGGTCGTCACGGCGAAGGAACATGAGGCTCTGGCGTGGGTAAAACCCCAACACCTCCAGGACTATCCGATGCCGCCGGCGGACGCTCCGCTGGTCGCATGGCTCTGCGACTTCGTCTGAAAGCCTTCTGGGCCAACGAGAGCGGCGCGACCGCCATCGAATACGGCCTGATCGCCGCCCTGGTCTTCCTCGTCATCGTCACCTCGGTCACCGCCTTCGGCAACAAGACCACCGGGATCATGAATTCCGTCTCCGCCGCCATCGACGCGGCGATCTGACAACCCTTTGATCTGAATAGAGATTTTCGAGTACGCGTGAATATGTCTAGACATATTCATCGACTTTGAGGCCGTGCGCGGGCGACCGACCGACCATGACCCGCCTCCTGTAGCCTCGCCCGGCCTCCCGCCGACCTCCATTCAGCGACAACCGACCTACACTCCAGGCTACGCCCCGGGCTACATCCGCTGCGCCCAGGCCTACGCAGAAGGCACGCTGTTTCAAAGGCTTGGGAAGCGTTCGCAGGGTATAATGGGGCCGCTTCGATAGCGTCGCCTTACGGCGTAGGTTTCTCGCCGGCGCTGCGCTCGGTGGTCTTCAGCGCGTCGGCCAGCCGCACCTTGGCGCTGCCGGGCTTCAGCGGCTTCTGCTGGCTCTCATGCGGCGCCCAGCCGGTGACGGTGATGATCTCGAACGTGGCGCTGACCTTGCCGTCGGCCCCGGCGAACCGCTGCTGATAAAGCTCGAGCGCACGGAACAGCACCTTGCGGCCCAAGGGTTTGCGCGACCGATCAACCAGCACGCTGGTCTCGCCCATCGCCCGCAGGTCCTTCAGCAGGGACAGGGGGTGGGAATAGCGAACGGTGACCCGGTCGACATCGCTGACCGGCAGGGCGAAACCTGCCCGCTGCAACAGGCCGGCGCCGTCGAAACCGTCGGCGAACGGCGAGACCCGCTGGTGCGCCCCGCCGCTGATCTCGGCCTCGGCCTCCAGCAGGCACTGGCGCAGCTCGGTCAGGGTGGCGCCGCCCAGGAAGGCCCCGATGAACAGCCCGTCGGGCTTCAGCGCCCGGCGGATCTGCACCAGGGCGCCGACCAGGTCGTTGGTCCAATGGAGGGCCAGGGTCGAGACGACGAGGTCGAGACTTTCGGCGGCGAACGGCAGCCGCTCCTCGTCGACCACGAGGCGAAGGCCCGGACGGCCGGTGAGCATGGCGGCGGAGAGGTCGGTCTCGATAAGGGTGTCGATCTTGCCGGCCGCCTCGCTGTCCTTCAGCGCCTCGGCGAAAGCGCCGGTGCGGGCCCCGAGGTCGACGGCCAGCGGAAACCGTCGCAGGATGGCGTCCAGGCGGTCGACAGCGTCGGCGGCGGCGCGGGATTTCAGGAAGCCGGCCGTGTCGTAGGACAGGGCGGCGCGATCCAGGCGCCGGCGGTGCAGGGCGCGGTCGAACAGGACGGGCGGGGCGGTCATGACGGTGGAAGGTCCGAAGGCAAGGTGGCGGCCCGGTCCCGCCCTTAGCGCATTCGGCCGACGCGCGCTCGACCTCATTCTGCCGGCGACGGCGCTGGACGGCTCGCCGGCCCAGTCCGGCGGCATCCCGGCCGAATCCTGGAGCCGCATCGTCTTCGTCGAGGAGCCGGTCTGTGATGGCTGCGGCATGCCGGCCGAGTACGCCATGATCGGCCGCTGTCCGACCTGCGAGGCCAAACCCCATGTCTTCCACAGGGCCCGCGCCGCCTGCCTCTATGATGAACACAGCCGCGAGCCGATCCTGCAGCTCAAGCACGGCGACCGCACGGACCTGGCCCCGCTGTTCGCCCGCTGGCTGTCGCGGGCGGGGCGCGAGCTGATCGCCGAGGCCGACGCTGTGGTCCCCGTGCCGCTGCATCGCTGGCGGCTGCTGTCGCGGCGCTACAATCAGGCGGCCGAGATGGCGCGGCGCCTCGCCGGTGACACGGGCCTCGCCTATCTGCCCGACGCCCTGACCCGGCCACGCCCTACTGCCACTCAAGGCGGGCGCACGGCGTCCGGCCGGCGGCGGAACGTGGCGGGGGCCTTCGCTGTTCCTCCCTCGCGCCGCCGTCAGATCGAGGGCCGGCGCATCCTGCTGGTCGACGACGTCCTGACCACCGGGGCCACCGCCGACGCCTGCGCCCGGGCCCTGAAGTCCGCCGGCGCGACGCAGGTGTCGCTGCTGGTGATCGCCCGGGTGAAATCCAGGGCGCTGAAGACTACATAACCAACCAAACTTCCCGTATTGGATCCCTCATGGCCGATGTCGTTATCTACACCCGTCCCTTCTGCGGCTACTGCAGCCGCGCCGTGGCCCTGCTCAACGAGAAGGACGTCGCCTTCAACGAGATCGAAGCCGGCATGGATCCCAAACTGCGCAACGAGATGATGGAAAAGTCGGGCCGCTCGACCTTCCCGCAGATCTTCATCGACGGAAAGCACATCGGCGGCTGTGACGACCTGATGGCCCTCGACCGGGCCGGTAAGCTGGACGCGATGCTGCAGGCATGAGTTTTCGCGCCGCCCTGGTACAGACCCGCACGCCGGCGACGCATGAGGCCGCCCTGGCCCATGTCGCGCGGCTGGTGCGCGAGGCGGCGGCGGGCGGCGCGCAGCTGATCATCACACCGGAGGGGACCAACGTCCTGCAGAAGGACCGCGCCACCCTGCTGCCGGCGCTCAAGGCTCCCGAGGACGACCTTGTCGTCCAGGGCCTGCGCGATCTGGCCAGCGAACTGGGCGTCTGGCTCTCCATCGGCTCAGCCCTGGTCCTGCGCGAGGATGGTCAGGCGGCCAACCGCCAGATGCTGATCGGGCCGGACGGGGCGGTCGTCGCCACCTACGACAAGCTGCACATGTTCGACGTCGATCTGCCGACCGGCGAGACGGCGCGGGAGTCCGAGGTCTACACCCCCGGCGACCGGGCCGTGGCGGCGCAGACGCCGTTCGGCCCGCTCGGCCTGACCATCTGCTACGACATGCGCTTTCCGGCTGTGTACCGCGCCCTGGCCACGGCCGGCGTCAAGGTCATCACCGTGCCGGCCGCCTTCACCCGCCCGACCGGCGAGGCGCATTGGGAAATCCTGCTTCGCGCCCGGGCCATCGAAACCGGCAGCTTTATCCTCGCCGCCGCGCAGGGCGGTTTCCATGAGGACGGCCGCGGAACCTGGGGTCACTCGATCGCCGTCGGCCCCTGGGGCGAAATTCTGGGCCAGCTCGACCACGACGATCCCGGCGTCCTGCTGGTCGATATCGATCCCACTCTGGCCGACAAGGCCCGCGCCGCCATCCCGGCCCTGAAGAACGCCCGCGCCTTCACCGGTCCCAACTTATGATTAAATACGCCCTCCTATGCGCCACCGGCCATGAGTTCGAAGGCTGGTTCGGTTCGTCGTCCGATTACGACGACCAGGCCACGCGCGGGCTGGTGGACTGCCCCGTCTGTGGCGCTCGCGATGTGAAGAAGCAGATCATGGCGCCGGCGGTGTCGGGGACGAAGCGGCGGGGTTCGCCCGACCTCGATCCTCAGATGCGCGAGATGATGATGCAGGCGCAGCAGGCCGTCCGCGCCCATGTCGAGGACAACTTCGACTACGTCGGCGACACCTTCGCCAGGGAGGCCCGCGCCATCCACGAGGGCAAGTCCGAGGAACGCGGAATCTACGGCGAGGCCTCCCCCAAGGAAGTCACCGCCCTGATCGAAGACGGGGTGCGCGTAGCCCCCTTGCCACCCGCACCCCCGAAGAAGGAAGAGTTGAACTAGGGCTCGGGGAAGACCCTGGTCCGGTTTCGCCTTGTTTCCTTCGACCTGGCCAGCATGGCCCGACGTCGCGGATCAGCCCGTGACGGCCGTCACACCGAGCGCGTCACCGTCATCATGTAGTTGATGTCGCTGTCGGCCGAGCGGTCCCAGCGGCCGGTCAGCGGATTGTAGGTCACGCCGAAGGGCCCCTCGATCTCGAACGGATGGCCTTCGAGGAAACCGCGCAGTTCCTGCGGCTTGAGGAACTTGTTCCAGTCGTGGGTGCCGGCCGGGACCCAGCGCAGGACGTACTCGGCGCCGACCTTGGCCAGGGCCAGCGCCTTGAGCGTGCGGTTGAGCGTGGCGACGATCATCACCCCCTCGGGGGCCAGCAGGCGGGCGCAGGTGCGCAGGAACTCGCCGGGGTCGGCGACGTGTTCGATGACTTCCATATTGAGGATGACATCGAAGGGACCCGCGCCGTCAGCCTCCAGCTGTTCGGCGGTGCTGGCGCGGTAGTCGATGGTCAGGCCCTGTTCGGCCGCGTGGGTGCTGGCCGTGCCGATGTTGCGGGGCGAGGCGTCGACGCCCATGACCGAAAAGCCCAGCCGGCTCATCGGCTCGCTGAGCAGACCGCCGCCGCAGCCGATGTCGAGCAGCTTCAACCCCTCGAACGGGCGTCGGGCGCAGGGGTCGCGGTTGAAATGGCTGAGGGCCAGGTCACGGATGAAGGACAGCCGGACGGGGTTGAACTTGTGCAGCGGGGCGAACTTGCCCTTCGGGTCCCACCATTCGGCGGCGATGCGGCTGAAGCGCTCGACGTCTTCCGGGTCGATGCTGTGGGTCAGGGTAGGGGCGACGCTGTCCATGGGCCCATATCTAGTGCGATGGGCGCGGCTTGTCCCGTCTGCAGACCAAATTGACGATCCGCGCATTGCGGCGCCGCGTTTGGCTCGCTAGAAGGCGGCTCCTTGCGCGGATGATGGAATTCCATCGCCGTGCGGGGCAAGAACTTGTTCTCGATCGGGGATTTCAGCTTGTCACGGCTGGTCATGAAGTTCGGCGGCACCTCGGTGGCCGACCTGGAGCGCATCCGCCGGGTCGGGCGGCTGGTGGCGGCTGAAGTTGCGACCGGCAAGAGCATCGCCGTCGTGGTCTCGGCCATGGCCGGAAAGACCAACGAACTGGTCGCCTGGACGGACGGCGCCGGCGCCGCCGCGCAAGGGCTGCCCCCGTCCGACGACGAGTATGACGTGGTCGTCGCCAGCGGCGAACAGGTGACCGCTGGCCTGCTGGCCATGACCCTGCGCAACATGGGCCTCAACGCCCGTTCCTGGATGGGCTGGCAGATTCCGATCATCGCCGACGACGCCCACGGCCGCTCGCGGATCGAGGAGATTCCGCCCGAAGCGCTCGGCGCTGCCATGGACGGCGGCCAGATCGCCGTCATCGCCGGCTTCCAGGGCGTGACCAAAGATGGCCGCATCGCCACCCTCGGCCGCGGCGGCTCGGACACCAGCGCCGTGGCCATCGCCGCCTCGCTGGGGGCGGCCTGCGACATCTACACCGACGTGGACGGGGTCTACACCACCGACCCCCGCATCGAGAGCAAGGCCCGCCGCCTGGCCCGCATCTCCTACGAGGAAATGCTGGAGATGGCCTCGCTGGGCGCCAAGGTGCTGCAGACGCGGTCGGTGGAAATGGCCATGGCCCACAGGGTGCCGGTGCGGGTGCTGTCGAGTTTTGTCGAGCCTGGAGAGGCGCCCGGCCAGGGCACCATCCTGTGCGACGAGGAGGATATCGTGGAAAAGCGGATCGTGAGCGGCGTGGCCTACAGCCGCGACGAGGCCAAGGTCACCCTGTTCGGCCTGCCCGACCATCCGGGCGTGTCGTCGCGCATCTTCGGGGCGCTGGCCGACGCCAACGTCAACGTCGACATGATCGTGCAGGCGCATGCCCGCACGGCCGACACCGCCAACATGGAATTCACCGTCGGCAAGCGCGACGGGGCCCGGGCCATGGACGTGGTCAACAGCCTGCAGGCCGAGCTCGGCTTCGAGGGCGCGGCGCTGGACGAGGACGTCGCCAAGGTCTCGGTGATCGGGGTCGGCATGCGCAGCCACGCCGGCGTCGCCAAGACCATGTTCAAGGCCCTGGCCGACAAGGGCGTCAACATCCAGGTCATCTCGACCTCGGAAATCAAGATCAGCGTCCTGATTGAAAGCGCCTACACCGAGCTGGCCGTGCGGGCGCTGCATGCGGCTTACGAGCTGGACAAAGTCTGATGTCCGACCCGGCGGGTCGGGGTTGCCAACCGGCAACAGTGTCAAAACCGCGTTCGCCCGCGGGTTGACCTCCCGCCCGACCCGGCATACCCATCCGCCACCACCGGCCCAACTCGGGCCAGAACAGCGAGCTTGTACCCGTGAACGCCTCCACCCTTTTCAAGTGCACCTCTGTGCCGTCCGCCGTTGGCGGTCGCCAGACTGCCTGCGCTCGCGAGGAGTTCGCCTGAGACTTCAGTTCATCTGAAACCTCAACCGCCCCCTCCCGAGCCCGACGCTCCGGAGGGGTTTTTTATATCCGCCATCCATGCGTCGGGCCCGGGCCAAAAGACCCGAGAGACCGATATGACGCATCTGACTTCCCAGACCTTCTCGAGCCGCCTCAGTCCGGGTGGCCGCCTGCCGGAATGGATCGCCGAGGCCAAGGCCCTGCTGTGGCTGTCCGGCCCGCTGATCATCACCCAGCTGGCCCAGATGGCCATCCTGGCTACCGACGTGGTGCTGCTGGGCCGTTTGAGCTCGCACGCCCTGGCGGCGGCGGCCATCGGCAATGCGGTCTACTACTTCTGCTGGCTGATGGGCGGCGGGCCGACAGCGGCCGTGGCCCCGATCATCGCCCAGATGCTGGGGCGCAATCCGGACGACGTGGACGGCCCCCGCGCCGTTTCGCGGATGGGGCTGTGGGTGGCCATCGTGCTCCCCGTGGCGCTGTTCCCCATCCTGCTGTCGGCCGGCTGGATACTTAGCCATCTGGGGCAGGAGCCGGCGTTGGCGCGGGATGCCGGGAAGTTCACGGCCATGCTCTGCTTCGGCCTGCCCTTCACCTTCGGCTTCCAGGTGCTGCGCAACTTCGCCACCGCGCTGGAGCGGCCGAGAGCGTCGCTGTACGTCATGCTGGCGGCCATCGCCTTCAACTTCGTGCTGGCCTGGGCGCTGATCTTCGGACACCTGGGCCTGCCGAAGATGGGCATCGTCGGGGCCGGGATCGCCACCTCGGCGTCGGCGGTCTTTTCCTTCCTGGCGATGATCGTCGTCATCCGGCTGGACCCGGTGCTGCGCCGGGTGGGGGTCTTCCAGGACTTCCGCACGCCCGACTGGGGCCGGTTCTCGGAGCTGTTCCGGCTGGGCGTGCCGATCGGCCTGACCATGTTGTTCGAGGCCATGCTGTTCAACGCCATGACCCTGGTGGCCGGCACCTTCGGGGCCGCCACCCTGGCGGCGCACCAGGTGGCCCTGAACTTCGCCTCGGTGACCTTCATGGTGCCGCTCGGCATCGCCATGGCGGCGACCGTGCGGGTTGGCCTCTATGCCGGGGCCGGTGACCACGAGGGCACGCGGCGGGCCGGGTTCGTGGCGATGGTCGCGGGCGGCGGCGTCGTGCTGCTGTTCGGGGTCGCCATGGCCCTGGCCGGCGAGACGATCGCGGGGCTCTACATTGCCGGGCGAACGGCCGAAGACCTGAAGGTCATCGCCCTGGCGGCGCTGTTCCTCAAGGTGGCGGCAGCCTTCCAGCTGTTCGACGCCCTGCAGGTGGTGGGGGCGCTCAGCCTCCGCGGCCTGAAGGACGCCCGCTGGCCGATGATCCTGGCCGGCGGCAGCTACTGGCTGGCGGGGGCCCCGGTCTGCATCCTGCTGGGGGTCACCCTCGGCTGGGGCGGTCTGGGCATCTGGATCGGCCTGGCCTTCGGACTGGCGGTGGCGGCGGTGGCCATGTGCCTCCGCTTCCACCTGCTGACCCGGCGGTCCGTGCCCGTCCTCTAGCCCTCCCGGGTGTCGTAGACCGGCCGGCGTTTTTCCAGGAAGGCCCGCACGCCTTCCTGGAAGTCGCCGTCCGAGCTGGCCAGGATCTGGTTGCGGTCTTCCATGGCGATGGCCGCCTCCAGCCCTTGCGCGTCGATGGCGTGGTTGAGGCACTCCTTGGTCAGCCGCAGGCCGAGCGGCGTCGCGTGCAGCATGTCGTCGACCAGCGCCTGCGCCACGGGATCCAGCTCATCGGCCTCGACGATCTGGCTGACCATGCCCAGTTCATAGGCGCGCTGGGCGGTGAAGAAGCGGCCGGTCAGCATGTATTCGGCGGCGACAGAGCTGCCGACCATGCGGGGAAGGAAGTAGCTGACCCCGATGTCACAGGCGGTCAGGCCGATGCGGATGAAGGCGGCGTTGGCTTTGAGGCGCGGGGTGCAAACCCGCACGTCGCTGGCCAGCATCAGGGCGAAGCCGCCGCCGGCCGCCGCCCCGTCGACGCAGGCGATGATCGGCTGGGGACAGCGGCGCATGGCGATGACGATCTCGCTGATCCGACGCTGGGCGGTCAGGCCCGCGCCGATCGACCGGCCACCCTCGCTGTTGCTGCGCTCCTTGAGGTCGAGACCGGCGCAGAAGGCCTTGCCCGCCCCGCGCAGCACCACCACCCGCACGTCGCGGCGCCAGTAGAGGCCGACGAAGAAGTCGCGCAGTTCCTCGACCAGCTTGCGGTTGAGAGCGTTCAGGCTGTCGGGCCGGTTCATCGTCACCCAGGCGGTCTGGTTCTCCAGCCGGATGTCGAGATGCTCGTAGGACGCGTCGTTGTTCGTAGCAGTCATCGGGGTCACTCCTATTTGGTCTGGCCACCGTCGACAGGGATTACGGCCCCATGGACGAAGCTGGCCTGGTCGCTCATCAGGAAGGCGGCCATCGAACCGATCTCGGCCGGTGTGCCGAAGCGCTGCAGCGGCACCTCGCGGCGCAGCCAGCGGTTCCAGTTCTCGGCGCGCGGACCAGAGGCGCGCTCTTCCCATTCGCCGCCGGGGAAGGCAATGTTGCCCGGCGCGATGGCGTTGATGCGCACCCCCTTGCGGCCGGCGATCTGGGCCAGCTCCTTGGTCAGGTGGTTCACCGCCGCCTTGGCGGTGCCGTAGGTCAGGGGCGTGCCGAGCGCGCCGA
>JBILYE010000182.1:0-7640 GCA_044377925.1 Caulobacter sp.
CTCGCGGCGGTTCAGGGCGCGAAAGCTGGCCTTCAGCGCGAAGTAGACCAGCACCACGTCGAGCCCGAGGAACAACGGCGCCGGCCAGGCCCCGATGGCGAAGAAGAAGATGCTGACCACCGCCGCCATCCCGGCCAGCAGACCGAGCACGACCTTGAACCCCACCCCGCCCATCGAGCGGTTTGGGGCGATCACGGCGTCCATGTAGAGGATCGAAGCCATGGCGCTGAACATAGGCCCCGCGCCCGGGGTTGCGACCAGAACAAATATGGAACACTGTTCGCTGTCCAACCTCGGCCCCGCATCGTGCCGCCCAGCGCCGCCCTTTCCGCTCCCGCTTCGGCCAGCGCATGGCATAAGGCGCTCGTGACCGATTCTCCCACCCTCGACACCGCCCGCGAGACCCTGCGCCGGGTCTTTGGCCATGCCGAATTCAGAGGCCTGCAGGCCGGGGTCATCGAGGAGGTTCTGGCCGGCCGCAATGTCGTCGCCGTGCTGCCGACCGGCGGCGGCAAGAGCGTCTGCTACCAGATTCCAGCGATGATCCGGCCGGGCCTGGGCCTGGTCATCTCGCCGCTGATCGCCCTGATGAGCGACCAGGTGGCCAGCCTGCGCCAGTCGGGCGTTGCAGCGGCGCGGCTGGACTCCAACATCGCCCCCTTCGAGCGCCAGGAGATCTGGGAAAGCATCGACCGGGGCGAGCTGGACCTGCTCTACATCTCGCCGGAAGGCCTTTCGTCCGGCAATATGCTGGAGCGGCTTGCCCGCCTGCCGTTGTCCCTGATCGCCATCGACGAGGCCCACTGCGTCAGCCAGTGGGGCCATGATTTCCGGCCTGATTACCGTCTGCTGGGCCGTCTCGCCGAGCGTTTTCCGGGCGTGCCCCGCATCGCCGTGACCGCCACCGCCGACGCCCGTACGCGCGAGGATATCCGCAACCAGCTTTCCCTGCAGGATGCGGCCGAGTTCGTCGACAGCTTCGCCCGGCCCGAACTGGCGCTGAACGCGGAGCGCAAGATCGGAACCGGCCACAAGCGGGTGCTGGAACTGGTCGCCCAGCGGCCCGGCAAGTCGGGCGTCGTCTATGTCGGCAGCCGCGACGGCGCCGACGAACTTGCGGCCAAGCTGCGCGAGGCCGGGGCCCCGGCCCTGGCCTATCACGCGGGGCTGGAGAAGGATCTGCGCGGCCGGCGGCTGGAACAGTTCCTCGAGGCCGACGAGGCGGTGATGGTGGCGACCATCGCCTTCGGCATGGGCGTCGACAAGCCGGACGTCCGCTATGTCATTCACGCCGACCCGCCGGCCAGCATCGAGGCCTACTGGCAGGAGATCGGCCGGGCCGGCCGCGACGGCCAGCCGGCCGACGGCATCACCCTCTACTCAAGCGCCGACATGGCCTGGGCCTTCCGCCGGCTGGAAAGCCGCGACATGGCTCCCGAGGTCAAGCAGGTCCAGGCCCGCAAGATCCGCCAGTTCTACGGCATGATGGAGGGCACGGCCTGCCGCGCGGCGGCGGTGCGACGCTATTTCGGCGAGGAGCGGGTCGAGCGCTGCGGCCAGTGCGACCTGTGCCTGGCGCCGCCCGAAAGCATCGACGTCACCCAGTCGGCGTCCAAGGCGCTGGCGGCGACGCACCGCCTGGGCGGCCGGTTCGGGCGGGGGCGGCTGGTCGACCATCTGCTGGGCAAGACCAAGGATGTTTCCGACTTCGAGTCCGGGCTGTCGACCTGGGGGATCGGCACGGAGCTCAGCCAGCACGCCTGGCGGGATCTGATCGACCAGCTGCTGTTCGAGGGGCTGCTGAAGGAAGACCCCAATGACGGGCGGCCGTTGATCGGACTGGGCGAAATCGACGGCGTTCGGGCGGTGTGGAAGTCCGAGCGGACGGTTCAGATCCGCAAGGACTCGACGCGGGCGGCCGCGGCCGGGAAGACGCGGGCGAGCAAGGGGCGGAAGGATGTGCTGGCGACGTTGACCGAAGAGGACGGGGTCGTGTTCGAGCGGCTGCGGACCTGGCGACGCGAGGAGGCTCAGCGGCAGCATGTGCCGCCGTATGTGATTTTCCACGACGCCACATTGGCCGAGATCGCCGCCCGGCGGCCCGGGAGTATGCCGGCCTTGGCGGCAGTGAGCGGTGTCGGGGAAGGCAAGCTGGAACGCTACGGCGACGCGGTACTCTCGGTGGTTCTAGGACCCGACTCCGGGCCGCTTCCGGAGGCTGCAGCGCGGGCCAAGGTCCTCCGCCGGGAGATGAACGGGCCGGAAACGGTGTTGTGGAACGCCCTGCGCGGCAAGGCGCTCGGCGGGCTGAAGTTCAGACGGCAGCATCCGGTCGGCCCCTATGTGCTGGATTTCTTCTGCTATTCAGCCGGGATAGCGGTCGAGATCGACGGTGCTGTCCATCGGACGGAGGAGCAGGCCGCGAAGGACTGGCATCGCGACCAGTGGCTTGATCAGCAGGGCATTGGGACGCTGCGGATCGACGCCGAGGACGTCAGACGTGATCTGCACAGCGTTTTGGAGCGCATTCGCAAGCGCTGCGGCGGCTAACACTTGCCCCCCTCGGCATGGCTCGCTTGCAGCGCTCGCCATGGCCACTCCCTCCGCACGCGGGGGGAGATCCCCAAAATATGAAATCTTCCTCCCCCCGCTTGCGGGAGGAGGACAGGTTCGGAGCAAGGCGACGGACCAGGAGGCGGGCCCCCCGCCGCCCGACTGGTCCCCCTAGACGTCCACCTCGGCATCCAGCGCGTTCGCCTGGATGAACTCGCGTCGTGGCTCGACCAGATCCCCCATCAGGCGGCTGAACATGTCATCCGCATCATCGGCATGGTTGACCTTCACCTGCAGCAGGGTGCGGGCTTCCGAGTCCAGGGTGGTTTCCCACAGCTGTTCGGGGTTCATTTCGCCCAGGCCCTTGTAGCGCTGGATGGTCAGGCCGCGTCGGCCGGCTTCCATCACCGCGTTCATCAGGTCGAGCGGCCCGCGCACCGTCTGGCTCTTGTCCTTGCGGCGGAAGGTGGCGGGGGCCGAGAAGGTCTCGGCCAGGGCCACGGCCCGTTCGGCCAGGCGGCGGGCGTCGGCGGCGTGCAGGGTCTGGTCGTCGAGGACGACCTTTTCCGAAACGCCGCGCTTGATGCGGGTGAAGCTGTAGCCGCCGCCGACCGCCGGCTCGCCGGTCCAGGGACCATCGCCCTCCTCGGCGTAGAGGTCGAGGCGGGCGGCGGCCTTGGCGACATCGGTGTCCTCGGCGAACAGGCCGGACAGGGCCGCCTGTTCGATCGCAAACGCAGGCGCGCGGGCCGAAAGCCGCTCGATGTTCGCCCGGGCCCCGCGCGCGGTCTGCACCAGGGCCAGCAGATCAGCGCCGGTCATCCGCTCGCCGTTGGCGAGGTCGAGTTCGGCCCCGTCGACGCCTTCGTCGATGAGGAAGATTTCCATCTCCGCATCGTCCTTCAGATACCGCGACGACCGGCCTTTGGAGGCTTTGTAGAGCGGCGGCTGGGCGATGTAGAGGTAGCCGCGCTCGATCACCTCCGGCATCTGCCGGTAGAAGAAGGTCAGGAGCAGGGTGCGGATGTGGGCGCCGTCGACGTCGGCGTCGGTCATGATGACGATGCGGTGGTAGCGCATCTTCTCGATGTTGAAGTCGTCGCGGCCGATGCCGGCCCCCAGCGCCGTGATCAGGGTGCCGACCTGATCGGAGCCCAGCATGCGGTCGAACCGCGCCCGCTCGACATTGAGGATCTTGCCCCGCAGCGGCAGAACGGCCTGGTTCTCACGATTGCGGGCCTGTTTGGCCGAGCCGCCGGCGCTGTCGCCCTCGACGAGGAACAGCTCGGACTTGGCCGGATCGCGTTCCTGACAGTCGGCCAGCTTGCCGGGCAGGTTGGTGATGTCGAGCGCGCTCTTGCGCCGGGTCAGTTCACGGGCCTTCCGCGCGGCTTCGCGCGCTGCAGCCGCCTCGACCACCTTGCCGACCAGGATGCGGGCCTCGACCGGATGTTCCTCGAACCAGGTGGCGAGGCCCTCCTGCACCAGGCCCTCGACGGCCGGGCGCACTTCGGACGAGACCAGCTTGTCCTTGGTCTGGCTGCTGAACTTCGGGTCCGGCACCTTGACCGACAGCACGCAGGTCAGGCCTTCGCGGGCGTCTTCGCCCGTCACCGAGACCTTCTCCTTCTTGGCCATGCCGGAGCTCTCGATGTAGTTGCCCACAACGCGAGTCAGGGCCGCGCGGAAGGCGGCCAGGTGGGTGCCCCCATCCCGCTGCGGGATGTTGTTGGTGAAGCACAGCATGGTCTCGTGATAGCTGTCGTTCCACCACAGGGCGAGGTCGACCTGGACCTTCTCGCGCTGGCCGCGGATGATCATCGGGGTCTTGACCAGCGGTGTCTTGGCCTTGTCGAGGTGGCGCACGAAGGCCTCGATGCCGCCCTCGTAGTGCATGATCTCTTCGTAGGGCTCGGCGTCGCGTAGATCGCGGAAATAGATGGTCACGCCGCTGTTGAGGAAGGCCAGCTCGCGGAGTCTATGTTCGAGCGTCTTCCTGTCGAAATTGATGTGGCTGAAGGTTTCCAGCGACGGGAAGAAGGTGACGATGGTGCCGGTCAGCGGCTCGCCGTTCTCGCGCTTGGGGCTGTCGCCGGTGATGGCAAGCGAGGTCACCGCATCGCCGCGCTCGAAGCGCATCTCGTGCTGCTTGCCGTTGCGGTGGATCTTCAGCAGCAGGTAGTCCGACAGGGCGTTGACCACCGAGACGCCGACGCCGTGCAGGCCGCCGGAGACCTTGTAGCTGTTCTGGTCGAATTTCCCGCCCGCGTGCAGCTGGGTCATGATGACCTCGGCCGCCGAGACGCCTTCGCCCTCGTGGATGTCCGTGGGGATGCCGCGGCCGTCGTCGCTGACCGTGGCCGAGCCGTCGGCATTGAGGATCACCTCGACGCGGGTCGCCCAGCCGGCAAGCGCCTCGTCGATGGCGTTGTCGACGACTTCATAGACCATGTGATGCAGGCCCGAGCCGTCATCGGTGTCGCCGATGTACATGCCGGGGCGCTTGCGCACCGCGTCCAACCCTTTGAGAACCTTGATGGAATCGGAGCCGTAGGCGGCGGCGCCCTCTTCGGCGGTCTGCTGGGCAAGGGGGGTCTTGTCCGGGTTGATCTCCGGGACATCGCCAGTGGTTTCGTCGGTCATTCAGTCGTCCAGAACGGTCAGGCCGGTCGGCTCCACGCGGAGTCCCAGGGCCCGACCTTTGAAGGGGTCGAACAGCGAAGCGTCCGTGCCGGTGAGAAACACCTGCAGACCCAGCGCCGCGATTTCGTCCGCCAGGGCGGCCCGTCGAAACGGGTCCAGGTGGGCGGCGACTTCGTCCAGCAACAGTACAGGATTCGGGCCGGAAATTGCAGCAGAAAGTCGCGCCGCCTGGGCCAAAACCAGGTTCAGAATCAAGGCTTTCTGCTCTCCGGTGGAGCATTCGGCGGCCGGGCGGTCCTTTTCAGCGTGAACGACGGAAAGATCGCCCCGGTGAGGGCCGGTCAGACCGCGTCCTGCCGAGGCGTCGCGGGGCCGCGAGGCGGCCAGCGCGGGGGTCAGGCGGGCTGCGATCTCGACCTCGTCCACCCCCTGTCCGGCCATGGCTTCCCACTCGCCGGTGAGCGCCAGCCGCGCCCTCGGGAAGGGTCGGTCGGTGCGGCCGTCGATCTCGGCCTGGAGGGCGGCGAGGGTGCGGGCGCGGGCGACGCTGAGGGCCGCGCCATGCTCGGCCATCCGCGCCTCCAGCGCCGTCAGCCAAAGGGGGTCGGGCGCGGCGCTCTCGTCGGTCAGCAGCCGCATCCGTTCCCGCAGCGCCTTGTCGTAAGCCGTGGCGTGAGCCGCATGCAGAGGCTCGGCGGCGAACACCAGCCGGTCGAAGAAACGGCGCCGGTCGCCGGCCGCCTCGAGAAACAACCGGTCCTGGGCCGGCGTCAGCCAGACGGGGCGGATATGGTCGGTCAGCCGGCCGGGCGGCACGGTCGTGCCCTCCACCCGCGTCAGGCGGCGCGAGGACCCGGCGGTCTCCGTGCCGGTCCCGAGCTGCACCTCGTCCTCGCCGTCGGAGACCTTCGCGGAAACCGCCCAGGCCCGACCCACGGCCTCGCCCGGCATCCGCCGTCCGACCTCGGCCAGCCCGACGCCCCGCAGCCCCTTGCCGGGACTGAGCAGGGAAATGGCCTCCAGCAGGTTGGTCTTCCCCGCCCCGTTCGGCCCGGCCAGCCATACCGACCGCCCATGCGGCTCCAGGCTCCCGTGCTCGTAGGAGCGGAAGTTGGTCAGGGTCAGGCTGGTGAGGGCGGAGGAGGGCAAGGCGCTCGGCGGTTGAGGAAACCTCTCCCTGAGGGAGAAGTCGGGCCCGCGACTGCGGGACCGGGTGAGGGTTTACGGTGGTTCAGGCGGAACCACAAAAGAGAACGGCGCCGGGAGCCCCGGCGCCGTAACCCATCACCCACACCGTCCCTTGGGAGACGGTCTCTATCTGCGCAGGGCGTCCCAGTTGAACAGGAAGTTGCGATGCTCGGCCCAGGTCTGGCCCACCGCCTTGTCGCCGATCAGGCAGACGGAGGTGTGATACGGCCCCGCCCCGTCGGTGGTGCGGAAACTGGCGCAGGTGCGGCCGCGCGAGGTCTCCCACCGACCGGCCTGGATATCACTCTCGTAGAAGCTGCCACTGACCGTGCCGTCGGCATTGAGGGTCAGGGTCATCGGCTTGGTATAGGGCTCGTCCGGCTTCGCTGAAAGATCGACGGTCCAGTCGCCGGCGAGGGAGGGCTCGGCGGCGGCGAGGGTCAGGGCGAACACAAGCGCAATCATAGGCGGCTCCCGGCTGTGAGTCTGGAACTGGAGCGATCGACGAACCTGGCAAGATCAGGTTGCTCCCCCTCCGGGGGAGCTGGCAGCCGCGAAGCGGCTGACTGAGGGGGTCACCACTCACCTCGGCGGGTAAACCTGTTCGCAGCTGAACCGCCGGTGCTGCCCCGCCTCCTGGTCCGTCGCTATCGCTCCGAACCGTCCTCCGCCCCCTCGCGGCGGCGGAGAGCGAAACATCACACCCGCAGCGGCATCAGGACGTACTTCACGCCCGGGTCAGTCGGGTCCAGCACCAGCGTCGGCGAAGCCGGATCAGCAAACCGGAACTCGGCGATCTCGCCGTTGATCTGGCCGGCGACGTCCAGCAGGTAGCGGGCGTTGAAGCCGATCTCGAAGGCATCGCCGTCGTAGTCGATCTCGAGCTCCTCGACGCCCTGGCCGGCTTCCATGTTGCGCACGGTCAGGGTCATGCGGCCGGTCTCGATGGCCAGCTTTACCGACCGGCTCTTCTCGGCCGAGATGGTGGCGACCCGGTCGACGGCCTTGGCGAACAGCGAGGCGTCCACCGTCATGATCTTCTGGTTGTCGCGCGGGATGACCCGCATGTAGTCGGGGAAGGACCCGTCGATGACCTTGCTGGTCAGGGCCGAGGCGCCGGCGAACTCGAACCGCACCTTCTGGGCGCTGACCTGGAAACCGACCGACTCCCCGGCGTCCTCCAGCAGCCGGCGGGCCTCGTTGATGGTCTTGCGCGGGATGATCACCCCCGGCTGGCCGGCCGAGCCCTCGGGCGC
>JBILYE010000183.1:0-7580 GCA_044377925.1 Caulobacter sp.
TGGAAGAAGCCCTGTCGGCGATCCCCAACGACGCCTGATAAATCAACGGTTTGTGATGTGGGTGTCGTCCATCTGACACAATCCGTGATCACGCCAGCGTGAGAATGCGGCTTGCGGGCCGTGATCAGGGGTCCATAGTTCTCTTTGCGTCATCAAAGACGCTCATCAACGAGAACCTAAAGGGGACTGCCAGGAATGCGTAAACTCCTCATCGTCGCCGCCGCCTTCGGCGCCATGTCCGTCGCCGCCTGCGGCAAGCCGGCTGAAACCAAGACTGAAGAAGCGGCTCCCGCCGCCGAAGCGCCGGCTGCTGAAGCGGCTCCCGCCGCCGACGCCGCGGCCGCCCCGGCCGCTGACGCCGCTGCTGCGCCGGCCGCCGACGCCGCGGCTGCTCCGGCTGCTCCGGCCGCCGCCGCTCCGGCCGAAGAAAAGAAGGCCGAGTAGGCTTCAGCCTTCCTTTCAGGAAGACAGGGAAAGGGTCGCCCCACGGGCGGCCCTTTTTCGTTGCGCGGGCAGTGAGGCCCAGAACGCCTGCTCTCGTGGTACCGGCCCACGGCTCGCCTGTGCTAGACGCGGCCCATGCCGACTCCGGACTCCCCTGTCGAATGGCGCGCCGACGGCCTGCCGGGCTCGCGGCTGTACGGGGATGTCTACTTCTCCAGCGAGGACGGCCTGGCGGAGACCCGGGCGGTCTTCCTGGCTGGATGCGGCCTGCCGGGCGTCTGGGCGAACCGCCGCCAGTTCACGGTCGGAGAGCTCGGTTTCGGAACCGGGCTCAACATCGCCGCCCTGCTTACCCTCTGGGCCGAAACCCGGCCGCCCGGGGCCCATCTGTCGATCTTCAGCATCGAGGCCCATCCGATGGCCGCCGGCGACGCCGCCCGGGCCCTTGATCGTTGGGCCGACATCAAGCCGGCCGCGGACGCCCTGATCGCCGGCTGGCCGGGGGCCGCGCGAGGCTTCCACCACCTGGATCTCCCCGACTTCGCCGCCAGCCTCGACCTCGCCGTCATGGATGCGTCCGAGGCCCTGTCCGCCTGGACCGGCCGGGCCGACGCCTGGTTCCTCGACGGCTTCGCCCCGGCCGCCAACCCGGCCATGTGGTCGCCGGAGCTGATGGCCATGGTCGCCGCCCGCAGCGCCCCCGGGGCCCGCGCCGCCACCTTCACGGTGGCCGGCGCCGTGCGTCGTGGCCTGGCCGAGGCCGGCTTCACTGTCTCCAAACAGCCGGGCTTCGGCCGCAAGCGCGAACGCACCGAAGCCATCCTGCCCGGACAGGCGGCCGAGCCGCCGCGCCCCGCCATCGCCATCCTGGGCGCCGGCATCGCTGGAGCGGCCCTGGCCCGGTCCCTGCGTTCGAGGGGCGTCAACGCGACGCTCTTCGACCCGGAAGGCCCCGCCGCCGGCGCCTCCGGCAACGCCGCCGCCCTTATGACGCCGCGCCTCGACGCCGGCGACGGCCCGCCGGCCCGTCTGTTCGCCCAGGCCTTCCGCCACGCCGTCGCCGCCTACGACGCTATACCCGGGGCGGTGCTGGCCCGGGGGGCGAGCCATCTGGCCGACGGCGAGAAGGATGCGGTCCGCTTCGAACGCATCGCCGCCAGCCCCTTGCACAACCCCGGCGCCCTGACCGCCTGCGGCGAAGAGATTCTCATTCACGACGCCCGGGTTCTCGACCCCGCCGCCATCGTTCCCGCCTGGGCCGGCGTGGTTGATCGCCGCGCCATCACCGCCCTGCAACCCTCCGGCGCCGGCTGGGACCTGATCGGCGGGTCCGGCGAAGTCCTCGCCACAGCCGACGCCGTCGTCCTCTGCGCCGGCCCGGCCAACGCCGCCCTTGCCGACCTGCCGCTGCAGCCGGTGCGCGGCCAGGCCACGGTCGCGGCCGGCGCGGCCATCCCCCAGGCCGTCTCCTTCGGCGGCTATGCCATCCCCACGGGAGGCGGCGTCCTCTTCGGCGCCACCCACCAGCGGGACCGCAGCGACACGGTGGCCCTGCCGGAAGACGACAGCGCCAACCTCGCCCTCATCGCCAGTCGCCTGCCGGACCTCGCCGCCGATCTCGCGGCCCGGCCGCTGACCAGCCGCGCCGCCATTCGCGCCGCCACGCCGGACCACCTGCCGCTGGCCGGGCCCATCGCCGATCGGCCGGGGCTCTTTGTGCTGTCAGGGTTCGGCGGCCGGGGCTTCTGCGTCGCCCCCCTGCTGGCCGATCACCTGGCCGCGCTCCTGCTCGGCCATCCCTCGCCTCTGCCGGCCGATCTGGCCGAGGCCGTCGACCCGGATCGCTTTCGCAAGCGCGCCCTCAGGCGAACCTCGCCAAGGCCCGCGCCTTGACCTATCCTCGGACCGGACGGGCTTCATCGGAGTGAGCATCACATGACCAAGACCCTGACTGCCGCCCTTCTGGGTTCGGCGCTCCTGATCACCGCCGCCGCCGGCGTCGTCCAGGCCCAGACCCCGCAGGGCGAAGCCGCCAAAAAGGCGGTCAGCAGCGCCCGCACGGACTGCTTCTTCAATCGCGAGGTCCGCAACTACACCACCGCCGATGACGACAAGACCCTGTACGTCCGCGCTGGCAAGGACACCTACCGGATGGAGACCTTCGGCCGCTGCCTTGATCTCAGCAGCGCCCTCAACGTCGGCCTCGATTCCCATCCATCCAGCAGCATCTGCAGCGCCCTGGACGTGACCATTGTCGTTCCCTCCAGCAGCATGGGGCCGCAACGCTGCGCCGTCCGTACCCTGGTCAAGCTGACCCCCGAGGACGTCGCCGCCCTGCCCAAGGGCGACCGGCCGTAAACCACCGACTGGCCCTGTCTTCCTCGTCTGTGACGGTGTCGCTTGGCGGCTAGAGCACGTCAGGCGGAAGTGTAGGCGGTTCCGCCGCCCGGACGTGCTCTAAATGTTTGATTCTAGACCCTTTTGATCAGGTTTTGATGCGTACATCAAAACCTGAAAGGGTCTAGCCGGCGGGCGGACATCGAGATTGAGACCTGGGGTCAGGACTTTGGCCCCCGCGATCATTCCGGCGGCGCCTGGAGTGACATAGCGTCGTCTGACTGGAGCTGGTTGGCCCGGCGCTGGAAAGGCGGCCGGCGACTCCGGTTGGGAGTGGTCGATGCATGAGGTTTCCCTGGTCCGGCTCTACGTGATGCGGGCGCTGTATCTGCTGATCGCGGTGGCGGAGGGCCTGCAGATATGGCCGCTGGTCTTCCACCACCGCCCCTGGACCGATTCCATGCACGGGGTGGCGGTGGCGCTGCTGGCGGCGCTGACCCTGCTCTGCTGGCTGGGTGTGCGCTATCCCCTGAAGATGGCGCCGCTGTTGGTGTTCGAATGGCTCTGGAAGACCATCTGGATGCTGGCCATGGGCCTCCCCGCCTGGCGGGCCGGGCCGCTCAGCGCCGCCATGAGCGAGAATATGTTTGCCATCGGCCTGGGCGTTGTGCTGGTCCCGCTGGTGCTGCCCTGGCCGTATCTGTGGCGGCAGTATGTGGCGGCCGGGGGCGACCGCTGGCGGTGAGGCCGGCCAGGACATCCGGAAGGGCGACCGATACGGGCGGTCGTCACGCGCCAAGTGTTCAAGGCCTGTGAGGCGTCGTAAACACCCCTCCCAAACTCCCTTTCCCCGCAAAGACGCTTCCCATGCTGCTCGCCAAATCCACCTGGCCCGAAATCGAGGCCTTCCTGACCCGTTCGAAGACGGTGGTCGTCCCTATCGGCTCCAACGAGCAGCACGGACCCACGGGCCTGCTCGGCACCGACTGGATGTGTCCCGAGATCATCGCCCACGAAGCCCAGAAGGACCGGTCAGACCTGCTGGTAGCGCCGACCTTCAACATCGGTATGGCCCAGCATCACCTGGGCTTCCCCGGCACCATTTCCCTGCGCCCCAGCACCTTCATGGCCGCCATCGGCGACTGGTGCCGGTCGCTGGCCGGCCACGGCTTCGAGCGGATCTACTTCCTCAACGGCCACGGCGGCAACGTCCACACCATCGAGGCCGCCTTCAGTGAACTTTACGCGGAGGCCAGTTTCGGCCGCGTTCCCAGAGGCTTCGCCGCGAAGCTGAAAAACTGGTGGGACCTCGACGGCGTCAACAGCCTGGCCAACCGCCAGTTCCCCACCGGCCACGGCAGCCACGCCACCCCGTCCGAGATCGCCGTCACCCAGTGGGCCTACCCGGACGCGATCAAGACCGCAAAGTATGACCCGCCGGTAGCACCGACTGGTCCTATCCGCGAAGCCGCTGATTTCAGGAAGCGTTTCCCCGACGGGAGAATGGGCAGCGACCCGGCCCAGGCGACGCCGGAAAAGGGCGGCGAACTGGTGAAGCTGGCGGCGGAGAAGCTGCTGGCCGACGTGAAAGCGTTCAGCGAAGAGGTGGCGCCTTAGGCCGGGCGCGCGCCTCGAAACGCGTTCCTCAAGGATCGCCAGCTGGCATCGGGAGTCTGTCGCCGACTGCTCCCCCGTTCGTCATCCTGAGTAGCCTCGCCCCGCGAGGCGTGTCGAAGGACGCACGACGCCTCAGCCGCCTACCCCGCCCGCGTCAACCGCCGGCAAAGATCATCCAGCTGCTCGAGCGTCGCGTACTTCAGCCGCACCTCGCCCTTGCCGCCCGCATCGCGGATCTCGACCTCAAGGCCCAGGATATCGGCCAGATCGCTCTCCAGGGCCGTGGTGTCGTGGTCCTTCACCCCCTGTGACGGGGTCTTCGACGGACCTTTCGGCCTGGCCTCACCGTCCTTCAACAGCGCCTCGGCCTGGCGCACGCTCATGCCCTCGGCGACGATCCGCCGGGCCAGTTCGACCGCCTTCTCCGAACCCACCAGCGCCCGGGCATGGCCGGCCGTCAGCTCGCCCTCGACCAGCATGGTCAGCACCGGCTGCGGCAGGTTCAGCAGCCGCAGGGCGTTGGCCACGTGCGGCCGGCTCTTGCCCACCGCTTCGGCGACCGCTTCCTGGGTGTGGCCGAACTTCTCGATCAGCGCCCTGTAGCCCAGCGCCTCCTCATAGGGGTTGAGGTCGGTCCGCTGGACGTTCTCGACGATGGCGATTTCCAGCACCTGACGATCGTCGAAGTCCCGCACCAGGATCGGCACGGTGCGCAGGCCGGCGACCTGGGCCGCGCGCCAGCGGCGTTCGCCGGCGACGATCTGGAACTCACCCTCGGCGCCCGGCATCGGCCGGGTCAGAATCGGCTGCAGGATCCCCTTCTCGCGGATCGAGGCGGCCAGGGCGTCGATATCCTCGCGGCTGAACGACTTGCGCGGCTGGTCGGGATTGGCCCGGATCAGCTCGATCGGCGTTTCCCGCGCGCCACCGGTCTCGCCGGCCGGCGCCGCCGCTTCGACGGCATCCGCCTCGCCCAGCAGGGCCGACAGTCCGCGCCCCAGTCCCCGACGTCCTTCAACCATAACTCGTTCTTTCTATTTAACTTTCGCGCGGCGATCACGCTCGCGCCGCACCACTTCACGGGCCAGCTGCAGATAGGCTTGCGAGCCGGCGCATTTCAGATCGTAGATCAGCACCGGCTTGCCGAACGACGGCGCCTCGCTGACCCGCACATTGCGCGGGATGACCGTCTCATAGACGGTGTCGCCGAAATGCTCGCGCACATCGCGCGCCACCTGTTCCGACAGGCTGTTGCGGCGGTCATACATGGTCAGGACCACGCCCTGGATCTCCAGGGCCGGGTTGAGGCTGCCGCGCACCAGCTCGATGGTCCGCATCAGCTGGGTCAGGCCTTCGAGGGCGAAGAACTCGGTCTGCAGCGGCACGAACACCGCGTCCGCGCCGGTCATGGCGTTGACGGTCAGCAGGTTCAGCGACGGCGGGCAGTCGATGAGGACGTAGCTGTACTTCCCCGTCGACCGCAGCGCCGACAGGGCGTCGCGCAGCCGGTAGGATCGCCGCGGACTGGCCGCCAGCTCCATTTCCAGCCCGGACAGATCGGGGTCCGACGCGGCCAGGTCGAGCCCCGGAAGCATCGTCTGGATCGCCGCCTCGTCGAGCGTCTTCTCGCCCATGTAGACGTCGTACATCGTCACCTTGCGGGCCGCCCGGCCGACACCAAGGCCGGTCGAGGCGTTGCCCTGCGGATCGCTGTCGATCAGCAGAACCGATTCCCCGACCGCCGCCAGGGCGGTGCCCAGGTTGATGGCCGTGGTCGTCTTGCCGACCCCGCCCTTCTGGTTGGCGATGGCCAGCACGCGCAGCGGCCGGCCGGCCTCCGGAACGGCGACGGATTTGGGGGCGGTTTCAACGTCCACGCTTCGCACTCCGGATATCGACGATCCGGCCATCCGGATCGCTCAGGCTTTCAATCAACGCCGCGTCGAGTTTCCAGCCGGCGGCACGCGCCTCGGCCAGTTCGGCTTCGGCGGCCTGGCCCTTGAGAAACAGTCCACGCGCGCCGCGCTTGAGATAAGGCTCGGCGAACCCGAGCAGCTTCGGAAGGGCCGCCACCGCTCTTGCGGTGACCACCTCGACCTCGATCTTCACGTCCTCGGCACGGGCGTTGTGGACCTTCGCCGGCAATCCGAGCTCCGAGACCACCTCCGACAGGAAGCGGCACCGCTTGGCCAGGCTCTCGACCAGATGCACCTGCGCGCCCTCGCGGCCCTTGAGAAGGATGGCCAGGACCAACCCTGGCAGACCGGCGCCGGTCCCAAGGTCAGCCCAGCGCAAGGCCTCGGGCGCCAGCCGGATCAGCTGGGCGCTGTCCAGGGCATGGCGAGACCAGAACACGGCCATGGCGGACGGCCCGACCAGGTTCATCCGGCTGTTCCAGTCCTCGAGCATGGCCCGATACCGTTCCAGGTCGGCGATCTGGCCGGAGGTCGCGCCGATCGCGTCGGCAAAGCCTTGCGGGCTTTCGGTTTTCAGGGGTTCAAGCAGCACGGGCGCGCCGCACATGAGCCAGAAGGGCGGTGATGGCGCCGGGGGTGACACCCTCGATCCGGGCGGCCTGGCCAAGCGTCAGGGGACGCACTCGCTGCAGCTTCTCGCGCACTTCGTTGGACAGTCCGCCGATGGCTCCGTAGTCGAGGTCAGCCGGGAGCCGCAGGTTTTCGTCGCGCCGGAAGGCGTCGACGTCGGCCTGTTGGCGGTCGAGATAGCCGCTGTAGGCGGCGTCGATCTCGACCTGCTCCCGAACGGCCGGCGTCCAGTCGCCGATCTGCGGCCAGACGGCGGTCAGGCGATCCAGGGTCACGTCCGGATAGGCCAGCAGCTGGCCGATATCCCGCCGCTGGCCGTCGGCCTTGACCGTCAGGCCCAGCTTCTGGGCCCCGGACGGCGTCAGGCTGTGGCTGCTGGCGAAGGCGCGCGCCTCGGCGAGCTGGCGTTGTTTCACGTGAAACACCTTCGCCCGGTCAGAGCCGACGACGCCGGCGTCGATGCCGCGCCGGGTCAGTCGCTGGTCGGCGTTGTCAGCCCGGAGAGTCAGTCGGAACTCGGCCCGGCTGGTGAACATGCGATAGGGCTCGGTGACGCCCCGGGTGACCAGGTCGTCGATCATCACCCCGATGTAGGCCTCGTCCCGCGCGAACTCGACCGCGCCGGAGCCCGCCGCG
>JBILYE010000184.1:0-7526 GCA_044377925.1 Caulobacter sp.
GTTGGCCAGGCTGCGGGCGATGGCGACGCGCTGCTGCTGGCCGCCGGACATCTGGGTCGGGCGGTGGCCCATGCGGCTGCCGAGGCCCACCCTGTCGAGCAGCGAGGCGGCCCGGTCCCGGCGTTCAGCCGGGTCGATACCGGCGTAGATCATCGGCAGTTCGACATTCTGCAGGGCGGAGAGACGCGGCAGGAGCTGGAAGGACTGGAAGACGAAGCCGATCCGCTTGTTGCGGAAGGCGGCCAGGTCGTTGTCGTCGAAGGCGCCGACATCCTCGCCCTCGAACAGGTAGCGGCCGGCCGAGGGGCGGTCGAGGCCGCCGAGGATGTTCATCAGCGACGACTTGCCGGAGCCGGACGGACCGATGATGGCGACGCTCTCGCCGCGCTCGATGGTGAGCGAGACGCCGGCCAGGGCGTGGACCGTCTCCTCGCCCATGACGTAGGTCTTCCTCAGACCCTCGAACTGGATCACTACAGCCCCCGAACCCGGCCGCCGCCGCCGGACATCGGGCTGCGTGCCTGGACCTTGGCCTTGGGACCGCCGCCGGTGATCACCTCGACGCCGTCCTTGATGGTTCCGGAACGGTCGATGACCTCTGTGAAGCTGCCGTCCGTGGCCCCGACCATGACCGGCGCCGGGGTCGGTTTGCCGTCCTTCAGGATGTAGACGACGCCGCTGGTCATGCCGCCCTGGCCGCCGCCACGACCGCCCTGGCCCATGCGGGCGCGCAGGGCGACGAGTTTGGTCTTCTGTTCGGGCTTGAGGATGGGGTCGAGCGCCTTGAAGGCCTCGTCCATGATCTTGCGACGGTCGGGGCCTTCGGCGGCGCGCATCTTCGTTTGCGCCTCGGCGAAGATGGCGTCGGCCTTCTTCTTCTGACCAGCGTCGAGGTCGAGCTGCTCGGCGATGCGGGCCAGGCGATTGCCGCCGCCCTGACGTCCGCCGGCCCCTTGCTGACGCTGCTGACCACCGCCGGGGGGACCACCCATGCCCGGCGGGCCGCCCATCGGGCTGGCCGTGCGCTGGGCGGCGGACGCATCCGGCGGGCTCCAGCGCAAGGCGGCGGCCGGGACGCGCAGGACGTTCCGGCGCTCTTCCAGGACGATGTCGGCGTTGGCGGTCATGCCTGGCAGCAGCTTGCCGCCTGGATTGTCGGCCTCGGCGATGACCGTGTAGGCGACGACGTTGTTGGCGGTTTCGGGTTGCTTGCGCACCTGGGTGACGACGCCGGTGAAGTTGTCGTTCGGGAAGGCATCGACGGTGAACTTGACGCGCTGGCCCTCGCGCACGCTGCCGATGTCGGCCTCATCGACGCTGATCTTGACCTCCAGCTTGGAGAGGTCCTGGGCGATCTGGAACAGGATGGGGGCCGACAGACTGGCGGCGACGGTCTGGCCGGGCTCGATCTGGCGGTCGGTGACGACGCCGCTGATCGGGGCGACGATGTTGGTGCGGCCGAGATCGACGTTGGTGGCGTTCAGCGAGGCGCGGGCCGAGGTGACGCCGGCCCTGGCGGAGGCGACGGACGCCTGGGCGGCCTTCCAGGTGGCGAGATCGGCGTCGAGCGCCGCCCTGGCGGTGATGCCCTTGTCGAAAAGCGTCTTTGTGCGGTTGTAGTTGGCGCGGGCGACGTCGGCCTGGGCCTGAAGCTGGGTCACCTGGGCCTGGGCCTGGGCGACCTGGGCCTGGCCCTGCTGGGCGCGGCTGACGTAGGTCTGCGGGTCGAGCACGGCCATCACCTGGCCGGCCTTCACATAGTCGTTGAAGTCGACCAGCACCCGGGTGATCTGGCCGCTGATCTGTGAGCCGACCTGGACGGTGACGAGGGCCTGGAGCGAGCCGCTGGCCGAGACCGACCTGGTGATATCGCCGCTGGCCACCTGTTCGGTGCGATAGGGGTCCTTGGCGGGTTTCGGCTTTAACAGCATGTAGCCACCGCCGCCCAGCACCACGGCCGCGGCGACGCCCCAGGCGACCGGGACCCAGGGGAGTTTCGACTTTTTACGCGGCGTGGTGCTCAGGCTCATGGTCTCACGGGACTCGCAGGTTCAGTCCCGTGAGGTAGCGGCGCCAGGTTGCAGGCGCATTTCACTGTTTTGCAGATCGGCCCGATCGCCCGCAATCAACGCGAGTCTTCAAGGGCCTTTTGCAAGGGAGTCACAGGCAGGGTCGCAAGGATGAGCTTGCCGTCCTTGTCCTTGTCGAGCAGGGCGAACCGGTCCTTGGCGGCGACTGTGGCTTCGGCCTTGCTGATCCGGCGGTTGAAATCGCTGTCCTGCCCCATGACCGGCTGAATCTCGTTGAGCAGACCGTAGAGCCCGGCGCCGGCCCGGCTCTGGTCGGCGACCATCTTGCCGGACTCGTCGGCGTTCCTGGGCCGGTCGTAGGGCGACAGGGTCGGACGGTACCTGCCGCCGGCCGGTCGATTGGCCTCTTTGGGCTTTGCCACGGCGAGGGCGGCCCGGCTCATGATTTCCGGGGCGATCTTCTTTTCGTAGTCGCCGTTCTCCCAGCCATCGACCGTGCCATCCTTGTTGGCGTCGAGCCTGTCGAAGAAGGCGAGGGAGTCCGTGATCAGTTCGTCGCGGGTCAGGGCCCCGTCGGCGTTGGCGTCGGCCTGTTTGAACCAGGCATCCACGGGATAGGGCTGGTCAAGCGGCGCCCGGAAAGGCTCGCCGGCCGGGCTGATGAAGATCTGCAGGGGCTCTCGCGGCTGGGCCATCGCCGGCCCGGCCAGGAGCGCTGCGGTGATCAGGATGGCGGCGGTCTGGCGGCGGGTCATGAGCGGAAAGTTCCCCAAACTGAAGGCCCCGATTAGCCGGGGCGGCGTTCGACTGGCAAGGCTGTCAGCGCGGCGGCGGACGCTTGCCGGGTTTGCCCTTGCGGGGCGGGGCTTCGAGAATGGTCTGGAAGGGGGTCCTGGGCAGGCCGGCCAGCTCCAGCCTGCCGTCCCGGTCCCGGTCGAGGATGGCGAAGCGGTCGCGGGCGGCGATGCCGATCTCCTTGCGGTCGATGCGGCGATCCAGATCACTGTCCTGGGCGGCCACCGGCTGCACCTCGTTGATCAGGCCATAGAGGCCGGCGCCGTTGCGGGTGGCGCCATAGGCGTCCGGGTCCAGCGGCTTGGGGTAGCCGATGAAGGGACGCTTGCCGAGACCCATGTTGATGGCCTGGGGGCTCTCATCGCCGCGATCCAGCGGGCTGAGGATTTCCGGGGCGACGTTCTTTTCGTAGTCGGCCATCTCGAACCCGTCGAGCAGACCGTCCTTGTCGGTATCGAGTGTGGCGCTGAAGGCCAGGGCGTCGGCGACGAACTCCTCGCGGGTCAGGACGCCGTCACTGTCGGCGTCGGCACGGGCGAACCAGACGGCCACGGGATAGGGCCCGCCGCGGGGCGCGCGGAAGGGCTCGCCGGCCGGGCTGATGAACAGCTGCTCGCGGCGGGGCGGCGCCTCGTCCGGCGGCTGAGCCACGGCCGGGGAGGCGACGAGGGCGGCGAGCAGGGCCAGGCGTGCGATCATCGCGGTCTCCGGAGGCCAATCTTCCCGATTGGCAACCCTGTTTGGCCCCCCGCCGTGGCGGCGGTAAGGCGCGTGGCGTTGCGGTCAGAGCGGCAGCCGCACACGGGCGGTCAGGCCGCCGCCGGGGCGGTTGATCAGTTCAGCGTCGCCGCCGTGAGAACGGGCCACCGAGCGAACCACCGCCAGGCCAAGACCGATGCCGCCGGTCTCCCTGTTGCGCGACGGTTCTCCGCGGAAGAAGGGCTCGAAGACCCGCTCGCGCTCGTGGTCCGGAATGCCGGGGCCGTCATCATCGACCTCGATGACCGCGTCCTGGCCCCCCCGCTCGTTCCGGGCCGCGTAGACGCGGGCGCGGGCGGCGACGCCGTATTTCAGGGCGTTCTCGACCAGGTTGGAGACCAGCCGGCGCAGGGCGATCGGGTCGCCCTCGACGACGAGCTTTTCCGTGCGATCGATGCTGGCGGCGGCGCCGGTCTCGGCCATCTCGTCGACGATGCTCTCGACCAGGGAAGCCAGTTCCAGCTTCGTGCGCTCGCGCGGTCGGGTGGCGTCGGAGACGAAGCCGAGGGTGGCGGCGATCATCGCCTCCATCTGGTCGATATCGGCCGCCAGCTTGGGCTTCAGGTCGTCGGGAACCGCCTCGATGCGGAACTTCAGCCGTGTCAGCGGCGTGCGCAGGTCGTGGGCGATGGCCCCGACCATGGCGGTGCGGTCGTCGACGTAGCGGCGCAGGCGCTCCTGCATCTGGTTGAAGGCGGCGGCGGCGGCGAGAATCTCGGTGGAGCCGCCCATCTCCAGCGGCGGTGCGCGAGGATCACGGCCCAGGCGGTCGGCGGCTCCAGCGAAGGCGGCCAACGGGGCGGACAGCCGCCGGGCCAGCAGCCAGGCCAGCGGCGCGATGATCAGGATCGACAGCACGAAGGTCAGGATCAGCCGGGTCTGCCAGGCATCCCAGCGGAAGGTGGGCTTGGGCTTGACCACCAGCCAGCGGCCGTCCGCCTGCTGCAGGCCGACCTTGAAGGGCGAGAAGATGACCCGCTCATCCGGCCGGAACTCCGGCGCGCCGGGCGGGGGAGGGCCCCGGCGACCGCGGCCGGGCGGCTGCTCGCCTTCCGGCGGACCGATGCGGAAGATGCGGGTCTCGACCCGGTGTTCGGTGCGCAGCAGCACGCGGACGGGGCCGAGGGTCTCGATGCGGATGCGGTCGGCCGGGACCTTCAGTTCGCTGGCCAGGATGCGACGGAAGTCCTCGCGCCAGCGTGAGCGGCGGAAGGATTCCTCCGGGGCCTCGGTCTTCAACTTGACGACCAGCGGCCGGCCATCGGTGATCTCCACCACCCCCTGCTGGCGCAGGGCCTGGGCCAGTTCGCTCAGGCGATAGACCTCGGGCTGCGGCGGGGGCAGGGCCAGCAGCATGGCGGCGCTGATCGCCGGCGCGGCGACGAGGCTGACCAGGGCCAGCGCCATCACCTGGGCGAACAGGGGCGCGCTGCGGAGCCGTGTCTGCATCAACTGCGGGTGACCTTGGGCACGAACATGTAGCCTTCGCTGCGGATCGTGCGGATCAGTTCGCCGCCATTGGAGCCATCGTCCAGCTTCCTGCGCAGGCGGCTGATCTGAACGTCGATGGCGCGGTCATAGGCGTCGGAATCGCGGCCCCGGGCCATGTCCAGCAGCTGGTCGCGGGTCAGGATGCGCTGCGGACGCTCGACGAAGGCGCGCAGCAGGGAAAACTCGCCGCTCGACAGGTTGACGACCACGCCCTCCGGGGAGCGCAGTTCGCGCCGCACCAGGTCCAGTTTCCAGCCGGCGAAGTGGCAGGTGGCTGACAGGCCGTCCTCCAGGCTGGGCTGCGGCTCGGCGCGGCGGCGCAGGACGGCGCGGATGCGGGCCAGCAGCTCGCGCGGATTGCAGGGCTTGGGCAGGTAGTCGTCGGCGCCAAGCTCGAGGCCGACGATGCGGTCGGTGTCCTCGCCCATGGCCGACAGCATGATGATGGCCGGCCCGCCGGGCTGGGCGGTCAGGCGGCGGCAGATGCTGAGGCCGTCCTCGCCCGGCATCATCACGTCCAGCACGATCAGGTCGACGGGACCCCTGGCGAGCGCCTGCTCCATGGCCCGGCCGTCGCCGGCCGTCTCGACCTGATAGCCATGCTGGCCGAGGAATTCGGAGACGACGTCGCGGATGCCGGGATCGTCGTCGACCATCAGGATGCGGGAGGGCGCCTCCTGACCGGATGCGGCGTCGAGTGTCATGGTCTGTTCCATTCCGCCATCTTGCGCAGGCCCTTGTCTCGACAGGATTGCAACGCAGACATACGGGTGCAATCGAGCGGCCGTTGGTACAGGGCCGAAACCTATCGGAGTGACTACATGATCCGCCACCTCGCCGTCGCCACTGTTCTGCTGGCTTCCAGCGCGACGGCCGCCGCCGCCCAGCACCCTGACGCCAACAAGGACGGCCTGCTCAGCAAGGCCGAGAACCTGGCCGCCGGCCACAGGGGTTTCGCGCGTATCGATCAGAACAAGAGCGGATTTCTCGACACCGACGAGCAGGCCAGGCTGGCCAGGTACACCGGCGGCAAGAACACCCTGGCGCTGGCCGACTTCAACAAGGACGGCAAGGTGTCGAAGGAGGAGTTCGTCAAGGCCTCGAACTACCGCTTCGACCAGTTCGACGCCGACAAGGACGGCAAGCTGGACAAGGCCGAACAGGACGCCCTGAAAAAGGCTCGGGGCTTCTAGCTGAACCGCTCGGCGAGATCCGAGGCGGGCTCGGTCCGATGCGATCCCAGAGCCAGGTCGGAGACGTAGGGGTTGACCTTCCGCTCGTAGCCGAAGGTGCTCATCGGGCCGTGGCCGGGCACGAAGCTGACGTCGTCGCCCAGCGGCCAGAGCTTGGTCGAGATGGCCTCGATCAGGTCGTTGTAGTTGCCGCGGGGAAAGTCCGTGCGGCCGATCGAGCCCTTGAACAGCACGTCGCCAACCTGGGCGAAACGCGCCTCGCGGTGGAAGAAGATCACATGGCCCGGGGTGTGGCCGGGGCAGTGGATGACCTCGAACTGGGTTTCACCAAGGGTGACGACGTCGCCGTCGTGGAGCCAGCGGTCCGGTGTGAAGGCCTTGGCGCCGGGAATGCCGTACTGCTTGCCGCTGGCCTCGATGCGGTCGATCCAGAACTGGTCATCAGGGTGCGGCCCCTCGATGGGAACGCCGGTGCGTTCCTTCATCTCGGCGGCGCCGCCGGCGTGGTCCATGTGGCCGTGGGTGATCAGGATCTTCTCAAGGGTGACGCCGTACTTCTCAAGCCCGGTCATCAACCGATCGACCTCGCCGCCCGGATCGATGACCGCGCCCTTCATCGTCTTGGTGCACCAGACGATGGTGCAGTTCTGCTGCAGCGGCGTGACCGGCGCGATGGCGACCTGGATGGGGGGGACGCTCAAAGGGGCGCTCCTGATGTTGTCTGGGCTCATATGATCGGTGTTCAGGCGGGGGAATGAAAGCCCGATCACGAAAAAGGCCCGGGATTGCTCCCGGGCCTTTCCGTTGTCGCTGAAGAACCGATCAGTCCTTCACGTCGTCCACGCCACGGCCCATCGCCTCGGCGGGGCTCGACATCGAGGTGTCCTCGGTGATGTCGATGCCCTTGGCCAGGTAGGAGTGCCAGTAGCCGTAAGCTGCGTAGATCACGGCGCCCACCAGGGCGTAGACCCCCAGGATAGTCAGCGGCACCGGGTCGTCCGCCAAAGCGCGGTGGATCATCGGTTCGAAGTTCTGCCAGGCCAGGAACCCACAGGCCAGGATGCCCAGCACCGCCGTAACGATGCCGCCCGGAACCTTGAACGGCCGGGGCAGGTCGGGGTGCTTCACCCGCAGGTAGATGACCGACAGACAGACGATGGAGAAGGCCACCGCCGTGCCCAGCGACACCAGGTCGCCCAGCAGGCTGATCGGCAGGAACGAGGCCGCCACCGCGATCAGAATGCCCAGCAGGATCGTG
>JBILYE010000185.1:0-7486 GCA_044377925.1 Caulobacter sp.
AGGGCCGCGATGGCCTTCTTCTTGGCGGCGCCGATCGCTTCGTAGCGGTCCTGCTTCTTCTGGATCTTGTAGCCGGCGATGATGTCGGCGCCGACCAGCGGCTTCATCTGGGCCTTGATCGCGTCGGTGTCTTCCGGCTCGAAGTCGAAGGCGTCCTTGGCCGAATGTTCGGCCAGGTCGATGATGCCCTGGATGACCGGCTGCATGCCGTCATGGGCGAACTGGATGCCGGCCAGAACGGTGGCTTCGTCCAGTTCCTGGATTTCGGATTCGACCATCATCACGGCGTCGCTGGTGCCGGCGACGACGAGGTCCATCTTGCTGTCCTTCAGCTCGTCGGCCGTCGGGTTCAGGATGTAGGCGCCGTCGACGTAAGCGACGCGGGCGGCGGCGATCGGGCCCATGAAGGGGGCGCCGGAGATGACCAGGGCGGCCGAGGCGGCGACCATGGCGATGATGTCGGGGTCGTTCTCGAGATCATGCTGCAGCACGGTGCAGACGACCTGGACTTCGTTCTTGAAGCCCTTGACGAACAGCGGGCGGATCGGACGGTCGATCAGGCGGGAGACGAGCGTCTCCTTTTCCGACGGACGGCCTTCGCGCTTGAAGAAGCCGCCGGGGATCTTGCCGGCCGCGAAGGTCTTTTCCTGATAGTTGACGGTCAGGGGGAAGAAGTCCTGTCCGGGCTTTTGCGTCTTGGCGAAGACGGCGGTGGCCAGGACGACGGTTTCGCCCATGGTGGCCAGAACGGCGCCATCAGCCTGACGGGCGATGCGGCCGGTTTCGAGGATAATGGTCTTGCCACCCCACTCGATGGTCTTGCGATGAATCTCAAACATTTGGGTTTCTTTCTTTTCGGTCCGACGGGCGTATTCCCGGCGGGGCGGACAGGGGCGGTGGCCCAGCGGGCGGTTCCGGAATCCTCTCCAGTGTCAGGTCCGGTGAGGATCGCTGTGACCCTCTGCGGATAGTGTTGGGGTGAAACCCCCGCCGCCGACCCTCAGGACCTGAGGAGGATGGGCGGATATGCGAAGAGGCGGGGCCCCTCTTGTGAAGGACCCCGCCCCTTTAATCGGTACTAGTGCTGACGACGCAGGCCGAGCTTGGCGATGAGGGCTTCGTAGCGATCCTCATTCGACTTCTTCAGGTGGCCCAGCAGCGAACGACGCTGCGAAACCATCTGCAGAAGGCCACGACGGCTGTGGTTGTCCTTCTTGTGACCCTTGAAGTGCTCGGTCAGGTTGGCGATCCGTTCGGACAGGATCGCGACCTGGACTTCGGCGCTGCCGGTGTCGCCCGGGGTGCGGGCATGTTCGGTGATCAGAGCGGCTTTGCGCTCGGGCGTGATCGACATCGGATTTCTCCAGCTCAGGTGAGTTGAAAAACACGCACCGGATTGAGCGATCCCGCACGCATCTCGGCCAGGGCCACAAGCCTCTCTCCGTCCATGGCGCAAACCGTCCGCGACCCGCCCGAAAGCTGGTCACGCAAGGCTTCCACCTGTCGCGGAAGGAGGACGATGGATCGTCCCTGAGCCAACCGGAATGCGTCTTCGGCGGTAACGGCCAGCGCCGGGATGTCGTCCAGCGCGGTCGAGACCGGAAGGAGAGCCTCCGGAAGCGCGGCCTTATGGCCTAAATTTTCCAACATTTCCAGTGTTATCGCGGTTTCTTCCCCAAACGGGCCGACCCGCGTGCGGCGAAGCTGGCTGACATGGGCGCAGGCTCCCAGCGCGACGGCCAGATCGCGGGCCACGGCGCGCACATAGGTGCCCTTGCCGCAGTCCATTTCCAGCTCGATATGGTCCTCGTCTGGCACGGAAACGATGCGCAGGTCGTGGATGGTGACAGTGCGGCCGGCCAGTTCGAATTCCTCGCCGGCCCTGGCCAGGTCGTAGGCCCGCTCGCCATCGACCTTGATCGCCGAGTAGTTGGGCGGGATCTGGGTGATCTCGCCGATGAACTGGTCCAGCTGCGCCTCGACCTGCTCGCGCGTCGGCCGGACGTCGGATTCCGCCGTGGTCGCCCCCTCGCGGTCGAAGGTGGCGGTGGTGCGGCCCCACGCCAGCGTAAAGCGGTAGGTCTTGTCGGCGTCGACCAGGAAGCTGACCGTCTTGGTCGCCTCGCCCAGCGCAATCGGCAGGATGCCGGTGGCGAGCGGGTCCAGCGTGCCGGCGTGGCCCGCCTTCTGGGCGGTGAACAGCCAGCGGACCTTGCCCACCGCCTGGGTCGAGCCGAAGTCATAGGGCTTGTCGAGATTGACCCAGCCGCTGACCGGCAGGCCCTTCTTGCGGCGGGCCACTACTCTTCCTCGTCCTCGCGATGAAGGTCGGCCTGGACGCGCGGGTTGGTGAACAGCCGGTCCATGGCGGCGGCGGAATTGAAGCTGTCGTCGTGGAAGAACTTCAGGTCCGGCGTGAACTTCATGTCGATGTTTTTCGCCAGTCGTCCGCGAATGAACTTGGTGGCGCGGTTCAGGGCGGCGAGGATCTCGGTCGTGCTCTGGCCGGTGACGCCGGCGCCCAGCGGCTCGACGAAACAGATGGCGTGCTTGAGGTCCGGGCTCATCCGCACTTCCGAGACGGTCAGGGAGACGCCGCTGAGGGCGGGCTCGGCGATCGCCTCCTCGCGCAGCACCTCGACCAGGGCGTGACGGATCAGTTCGCCGGCGCGCAGCTGGCGCTGGGTGGGGCCGGTCGGGCGGCCCTTGCTCTTGGTGTCTCGGCTCATCTCATCCATCCAGGCGTCCGGCGAGGGATCGAACCTCGGTTCCGGCGGGGAGGGCGGCTTCTAGTCTTCCGGGTGCGGCATGTCCAGCAATGGCCGGACTCAGCTGTCCAGCCGCTGATGGAAGAACTCGATGGTCCGCGCCTCGGCCGCCGCCGTTGGTCCGCTGTTGGTGAGGTGGACGGTCAGCACCGAGTGGGGCGGCCGACCCGTGCCCTGCTTGCCGTCTTCCGGGGCGATGCGGTGCGACTCGAAGCGGTCGCCCAGCTCACGTTCCAGCATGTCCATCCGTTCCGCCGGCACGAAGGGATCGCCGTGGAAGGCCAGGCCGATCATCGACAGGTCCTCCTCCACGAAACGCTTCCTGGCGCAGGCGAACTCGGCGGCCGAACAGTCGATCTGGTCGCGGTTCTTCTTGCCGATCGGCATCGAGGGCTGGCTCAGCACCGGGGCGACGACGCTGGGCTCGGTCATCATCGCCAGAGCGAAACCACCGGTGAAACACATGCCCAGCGCGCCAACGCCCTTGCCGCCGCATTCGGCGTGGGCCTTTCGCGACAGAGCCCGCAGCCAGTCGACGATGGGGCTGGAGCGGCCGCCGTTCCAGGCATTGAACTCGCGCCGGATGCAGATGTTGAGGACCATTTCGGTCAGGCCATAGCCGGTGCTGATCGGCTTGCCGGGCTGCCCGAACAGGCTGGGCAGGAAGACGGTGAAGCCGGAGGCGACGACCTTCTCGGCATAGGCGACGACGCCCGGGTGCAGCCCCGGGATCTCATGCATGATGATCACCGCCGGGCCGGAGCCCTTGCGGAAACAGGTCCGCGTCCAGCGCCCGTCGTTGAAGCGGGATTCCTCCCAGCTCTTCAGGATGTCCTTGTCAGCCATATCGCGCCCCTCCGTTGAACCACGGTAGGCGACTGGCCTGTCAGGAAGCCAACAAAATCGGCCTCGTCAGGTTCAGCTGCCGTCCGGCCGTCCGTAGGTCGGCCGGGTCACCGCCGCCCGGGTATTGCCACCCTTTGGCTTGGGCATCTGCCATTCACCGCGCCAGGTGAAGTCCATGGCCGCGCACAGCTTGATCCCGCCCGCCCCGTCGTCGCCAAAAGCGTGAACCCGCAGGGGCTTGCGCGTGTAGACCGGGCCGACGGCCAGCCAGCCCTTGGTCGAGCCGGGACAGAAGGCGGAAATCATCACCTTGCCCTCGGCCTTCTCGGGATCGATCTCGTAGAGCTCGCCCTTGCCGGCCTCGGGGCCCATCAGGGCGTCCAGCTGGCGGTTCAGGTCGCCGTCGCGAGAGGCCTTCGGCACCACGCCGACCGGCACGGCCGTGGCGCGAACGGCCAGGATGTTGGTCTGGAAGTACTGCCGGGTGAAGACGAAGGTCAGGCCCGCGCCCGTCAGCCGCCGGGCCTCCGAGGACGCGCTGTCGAAGGTCACCATGCGCTTGTCGGCGGCCTGGGCGGGCACGGCGACGGCGACCAGCGAGGTGGCTGTCAGGCCGGCGAGGAGAAGCGAACGCAGCATGAAGCCCCTATCGACGTTTGCCGCGCAGGTCGGCGACGTCACCCTCGAACCCCGAGAGCTTCCAGACGCCGTCCGTGCGCGTGAAGATCAGCACGCACGGCCCATCCTTCGATTTTGTGGCGCAAACACGACCGTCAGGCATGGCTTTCAGGGAACCGGCGATGACCACCTGTCCGGGGATCGGCTGGCCGGGCGTGTAGCCGTACTGATAGGCCACGCTGCGGAAGGTCGAGGGCTGGATCAGGGCCTTGTCGGCGGCCTCGGCCAGATAGGGCGCCATCAGGGCGCCCAGGCCCCGCAGGTTCTCGTCCTTGGTCCGCCTGCCGGCTTCCTCGACCAGATGGGCCTCGATGGAGGCTTTCAGGGCCTGGCGGTCGACATGGGCGTTGAAGCCGGCCTTGTCGTTGTCGCGGATGGCGATCAGCAGGGCGTGAACATCGCCGGCCGCGTCCAGCCGCGTGGCGGTGGCGCAGGCGCTCAGGGTGGCCAGCAGGCCGATCAGGATGGTTACGCGAAACGGGCGCATACGGTCGTCTCCGGCCGGGAAGCGTCAAACAGACTTCAGGCTTTTCCGCGACACTGGCGCGGCGGTCAACTGGGCTCGGCTAGTCGGAGGCGTGGAAGGCAGGCGTCCGGTCAGGGCTCGCCGTAGCCGACGAAGGGTTTCAGAGAGCCGTTGTAGACGTCCTGCGCCGCCTGGCTGCGATCGACGGCCCCATGGGACAGATTGCGTAACGCCAGCTCGAGGAAGGTCCGCTCGGCCTGCGCATCAGCGAAGAAGCGGCGCGGCAGGAACCAGGAGGTGATCCCGATCAGCAGCCAGGAGTCCTTCTCCAGCGCGATCTCAGACACCAGCCGCCAGCTGGACTGGCTATGGGTCTCGGCACAGCTGACGGAGACACCCTTGTCCGTGAAGGTGAAGGCGCAGTGGCGCTCGTCTAGGCCCCGCTCTGCCAGACCGTCGTAATACAGTCGCCCGAGCATTGCGCTGCGAACCACGTAGAGCAGAAGGCCCGCGCAGCAGGCGCCAATCCAGATCCACGCCTTGTAAGGGACGTCCGCCGACCGTTCATCACTGAGCCAGTAGCCCAGATACGTCAGGCCAAAGACTATCCCGCCGAGGATCAACTGGGCCGGCCAGATCCTTGGGCCCATGATCCGCAGGCCCACCGCCTGCCCCGCCGCCAGGTTTTCGCCGGTGCGGACTGATCCTTGAACGTTCACCACATCCCCCAAAGCAAAAGGCGCGGACCTTGCGATCCGCGCCTTTCAACTTTTCCAGAAAGTGGACCCGTCCGCTACAGCGTCCGCGCCACTTCCTCGACCGTGAAGCACTCGATCTCGTCGCCTTCGCGGATGTCCTGGAAGCCCTGGAAGTGCATGCCGCACTCCATGCCGTTGGTGACTTCCGCGACTTCGTCCTTGAAGCGCTTGAGGGTCTGCAGGGTGCCCAGTTCGAGCACGACGATGTTGTCGCGAACGATCCGGACCTTGGCCCCGCGGCGAACCACGCCCTCGGTGACACGGCAGCCGGCGATGCGGCCGACCTTGGAGATGTCGAACACCTGCAGGACCTTGGCGTTGCCGAGGAAGGTTTCCCGCTGGATCGGCGAGAGCATCCCCGACATGACGCCTTTGATGTCGTCGATCAGGTCGTAGATGATCGCGTAGTAGCGGATTTCCACGCCTTCGCGTTCGGCCAGGGCCCGCGCCTGGGCCGAGGCCCGGACGTTGAAGCCGATGATCGGCGCGCCGGCGCCCTTGGCCAGCTGCACGTCGCTTTCGCTGATCGCGCCGGCCCCTTGCAGGATGATCCGGGCGCGAACTTCGTCCGTCCCCAGCTTGTCCAGCGAGCCGACGATGGCTTCGACCGAGCCCTGCACGTCGCCCTTGATGACCAGCGGAAGTTCGCTGACCTTCTTGGCGGTGAGCTTGGCCATCATGTCGGCGAGGCTGGCCCCGGCGACACCGCCGACGGCCGACTTCTCGCGCTTCAGGCGGTTGCGGTATTCGGTCAGCTCGCGAGCGCGGGCTTCGTTTTCCACCACGGCGAAGGCTTCACCCGGAGACGGGGTGCTGTCGAGGCCGAGAATCTCGACCGGGGTCGAGGGGCCGGCTTCGGTCAGTTGCTCGTTACGCTCGTTCAGCAGGGCGCGAACCCGGCCGTAGGAGGAGCCGGCAACGACGATGTCGCCGCGCTTCAGGGTGCCACGCTTGACCAGCACGGTGGAGACGGCGCCGCGACCCTTGTCGAGCTTGGCCTCGATGACAACGCCTTCGGCGGTGCGCTCGGGGTTGGCCTTCAGGTCCAGCAGTTCGGCCTGGACGAGAATGTTCTCGATCAGGTTGTCGAGGCCGGAGCGGGTCTTGGCCGAGACCTCGACGATCTGGGTGTCGCCACCCAGGCTTTCGACGACGATCTCGTGCTGCAGCAGCTCATTGACGACGCGGGTGGGGTTGGCCCCGTCCTTGTCCATCTTGTTGACAGCCACGATGATCGGGACACCCGCCGATTTCGCGTGCTGGATGGCCTCGATCGTCTGCGGCATGACCCCGTCATCGGCGGCCACCACCAGCACGACGATGTCGGTGATGTTGGCGCCGCGGGCCCGCATGGCGCTGAACGCCGCGTGGCCGGGGGTGTCGAGGAAGGTGACGCGCTGACCGTCGGCCAGGCGGACCTGGTAGGCCCCGATGTGCTGGGTGATGCCGCCGGCTTCGCCGCCGGCCACGTCGGTGGTGCGCAGGGCGTCGAGCAGGCTGGTCTTGCCGTGGTCGACGTGGCCCATGATGGTCACCACCGGAGCGCGGGTCTCCTGCGCCTCGTCGTGATCCTCGGCGTCCAGGAAGCCTTCCTCGACGTCGGCTTCGGAGACGCGGCGGACGGTGTTGCCGAACTCGGTCGCCACCAGCTCAGCGGTATCGCTGTCGATGACGTCGTTGATCTTCAGCATCACGCCCTGGCGCATCAGCATCTTGATGATGTCGACGCCGCGCACGGCCATCCGGTTGGACAGCTCCTGAACGGTGATGACGTCCGGGATGATGACCTCGCGGGCCGCGCGGGCCTGCTCGGTGGCGCCGCCACGGCGCTTTTCCTTTTCCCGTTCGCGGGCCCGGCGGACCGAGGCCAGCGAGCGCATGCGCTCGACGGCGCCCTCGTCATCACCGGCCACGGCCTGGATGGTCAGGCGGCCTTCACGACGCTTGGGCTCGCCCTTGGTGCGCGAAAC
>JBILYE010000186.1:0-7452 GCA_044377925.1 Caulobacter sp.
ATCAGCCGGTTACGGGCGGCCTGGTCGTCGCTGGCGAAAGCCAGGGTGCGGAAGGCCGATCCGGAGGTGGGATCGCGCTTGAGCGCCGCCAGGGCCAGGCGGCGGGCCGGGGCGGCCTCGCCGCGCTCCAGGCGCCGTTCGGCCAGCCGGGCCATGGCCTCGGCGTCGCTCGGGCGCCAGCCCAGGGCCTGAGCCGGATGTTCGGGCGTCAGGGCGTCGGCGGCCGAGCGCTGGACGATCAGGCCGGCAAGGCCCAGCCCGCCCAGCACCAGGACGACCGCCAGGGCGGCGTCCCGCCAGGGGAAGGTCTTGCGAGGCGGCTCCGGCGGAACCGGCGGCACGACCCGCAGGATCGGCCGCTCTCGTTCCCCGCTGGCGCGGGCCTCCGACGCCGGCATGGGATCAGCCCTTCTTGCCGCTCAGCTTCTTGGTGTCGTTGCTGCCGTATTCGTAGTTGTAGGCGTAGCCATAGCCGTAGCCGTAGCCATAGCCATAGCCGGCCGCCTTGAGGCTGAACTTGGACAGCAGGGCCCCCAGGATACGGGCGTGGCCGAGGTCGAGGCGGCGCAGAGCCGCCTTGGCCAGGCCCTGGCGGGTGGTGCCGGCCTCGATGACCAGGATGGTGCCGGCCACCGAAGAAGCCAGCAGCGGGGCGTCGGCCAGGCCCATGACCGGCGGACCGTCGATGACCAGCAGGTCGAAGTGCTGCTGGGCCTCGGCGACCAGGGCGCGGATGCGGGCCCCGGCCAGCAGTTCGGCCGGGTTGGGCGGCAGCGGGCCACAGGGGATGAAGGCCAGGTTCGGCTGGTCGGTGGCCTGGGCCAGTTCGATCAGCGTCGCCGAACCCGTCAGGTAGTTGGACAGGCCGGCGCTGCTGTCGGCGCGCAGGGTGCGGTGCAGGGACGGGTTGCGCAGGTCGCTGTCGACCAGCAGCACGTTCATGCCCAGCTTGGCGAAGTTCTTGGCCAGGGCCACCGAGGTGGTCGACTTGCCTTCCGACGGCCGGGCCGAGGTGACCAGGATGTTCCTGGGCACGCCCTCGTTGGTCGAGAACTGCAGCGCGGTGCGGACCGAGTAGTAGGCTTCGGAGAAGGCGCTGCGCGGATCGGCCATGGCCTCTTCCGGGGTAACGCCCTTTTCGAGCATCGGGATAGCGCCGAGCAGCGGCATGCCGAGCTTGCCCTCGATGTCCTCGGGGACCTTGATGGTCTCGTCGAGGCTTTCCAGACCGAAGGCGGCGCCGACGCCCATCAGCAGGCCGATGCCGAGCGCGATCAGCAGATTGATCAGCATGTTCGGCTTGTAGGGGCTGCGGGGTGTCTGGGCCGGGTCGATGACCGAGACGTTGTTGGCGCTGATGCCGGCGGTGGCGCCGAGATCCTTGAAGCGCTGCAGCAGGCCGTCATAGAGGGTGCGGTTGGTGTCCACGTCCCGCTGCAGGATGGTGTACTGGATCGAGCGATTGCGCAGGTCCATGACGCCGGACTTCAGGCCCGAGACCTGGCCCTGGAGCTGGCCTTCGGTATTGCGGGCGGTCTGGTACTGCTGCTGGATCGAGGCGCGGATGTTGCCGGCCTCGCTGTTGATCTGGCGACCCAGTTCGTCGATCTGACCCTTGATGGCGACCACTTCGGGAGCGTCGGGGACGAACTTGGTCAGCATCAGCTGATACTGGCCGTTCAGCGCGGCCTGTTGCTGGCGCAGGGCCTGGATGGTCGGGCTGCCCATGACTTCGGGCAGGCTCATCAGGGCGCCCGACTGGGCCTGGCGCCACTTCTGTTCGGCGGCAATGCGCTGGCTCTTGGCCATGCCGAGCGCCGTGTTCATCGCAACCAGGTCGGTGGCGGTCAGCGAAGTGCTGGCCGTCTGTTCGGCCCCGCCGCCGCCCGGAAGGCCGGAGGCGCCGGCCGGGGTGACGTTGATGATGCCCTGCGTCGTCGCATAGGCGTTGAGCGCCCTTTCCGAGACCTCGAGCTTGGCCTTGGCCTCGGCCAGCTTCTCATTGAGCAGCTCACGGGCGTCGTTGGTCGCCTCGTAGCGGCGGTCGAGGTTGAACCTGGCGTACTGGTCGGCGAACTGGTTGACCACCAGCGAGGCGATGGCCGGGTTGGGGCTCTCGTAGGAGATCTTGACCAGCCGCGAGTTGCGCACCGGATCGATGCTGAGGCCTGCCATCAGCAACGAGGTGGCCTGGCGTTCACGGGTCGCCAGCGGAGCCGCCATGTTGGCCGCCGCGGACTTGTTGCCGCCGAGCAGCTTGTTGACCTGGTCCTTGAAGGCCGACGGCTTTGACTGGCTCATGAAGTCCGGATTGGAGGCCAGGTTGGCCTTCTGGACCACGCGCAGGGCCAGCGACCGGCTTTTCAGCTGGCCGTACATGGTCTGGTAGAATTCCAGGTTGCGGCTGTCGTCGGGGGTCACCGACTCGATGCCGGTGCCGACGACGTTGGCCGACTCGCGGTCGATCTGGATCATCGTCGTGGCGCGATAGATCGGCGTCGTCAGCAGGGTGAAGATAAGGCCGAGGATCAGCATGACGCCGACTGCGCCGGCGATGACCAGCCGGTGCTTCACCAGCACATGCCAGTAGGCCAGCAGATTGATCTCGGGATTGCCCCCCTGCTGCTCGTCGAAGTTGGCGCGGGTCGGCGCCAGGGCGCGGCCGCCGCGCACCACCAGGGGCCGGGGGATGGCCGTGGTCAGATAGGACCGGCCCTCGGGCTCGCCGTCCCAGGTTTCGTCGTTTTCGCCGCGCTTCATTGGTCCTCAAAGCCCCTTCGCCGGCCCCTGGGGAGGGGTCCGGCGCTTATCCGTTGTTCTGTTTACGTGTCGGTGATGCGATCAGAGCACCGGCACGAACATGCCGATCAGCGGCACCGCCGAAATCACGTCGCGCCATAGGGTCTTGCCGCCCGACCGGTCGACGAAGACCACGTCGTTGGCGAAAATCTGCGGGTCGGCGAGCTTGCCGGTGCGGATATCGTTCAGATCGAAGACCGCCACCATGCGCTGGTTGTTGACCGTCCTGAACACGGCAACCTTCTTCTCGTTGGCCTCGCGGTTGAGGCCGCGGGCCATGGCCACAGCCTGGACCAGGGTGGTTTTGCCGATCAGCGGATAGACGCCGGGCTGGCCGACAGAGCCGTCGACGGTGACCTTCTGGCTGGCGAATTCCTTGACCGAAACGGTCACTTCCGGAGAGCGAAGATAGCGGGCCTTCAGACGGACGGTGAGCTCGTCACGGATCTCGTTGACCGTCTTTCCGGCGACCGGAACGGCGCCGATGATCGGCATGCCGATCTGGCCGGCGGCGTCGACCTGGACAATGCGCGAGACGTCCGGCGCCTGGTAGACGCTGACGTCGAGGGTATCCATCGGCCCGACGCGATACTCCTCGGCGCCGACGACGGCGCGGGTCGGATCGGGCGGGGGCAGGGCCTGGCCGTAGAGGGCGCCGTCGGCCATCTTGCCGGCGCCGCCGCCGGTGCAGGCCGCCAACAGGACGCCGGTAACCAGCGCAAGAACCAGGGCACGGATCATGAAGAGCTCCCCACTGCGTAACTCAGACGCATCATAGCCTCGTCAGGCCGCTTTAAACAAACGTCGCAGGAAGCCAAATCCCGTCGCCGGCGCCTTTGGGGCGCCGATCACGTCGGGCAGCATCGATGGCGGCGCATTCTCGAGTACGGCCCGCGGCCGGGTGACGACCATGTCGATGGCCGCCTGCTCGCCCAGACGCCTGGCGACCGCGTCGCGGGCGGGGCTGAGCAGGGGCCTGCGATTGCGCATGTTGTGAGCGTCGGTGGCCAGGATGTGGACCAGGCCCTCATCCAGCATCCGCTCCGACCAGTATTGCGGCCGCTTGCCGAAGCGGCCGGTCACGGAACCGGCGGTCAGCTGCATCCAGGCGCCGGCCTTGGCGATGCGGACCATGGTCTCGTAATGGCTCTCGATCCAGTGCAGCCGCTCCGGATGGGTGATGATCGGGTGGTAGCCGGCGGCCATGGCGGCGAACACCGTGTCCTCGATGCGCGGCGGGGCCGTGTGGTGCGGCGGCTCGAACAGGAAATAGCGGGTGTCGCCGAGGCTCAGGATCCGGCCCGAGCGCAGACCGGCGACCAGGTCGACGCACAGCTGCACGTCGGCGCCGGTGGTCAGCGTCAGCGGGATGCCTTCCTTGTCGAGCTCGGCCTGCAGGGCAGCGACGGCGGCGCGGATCTGCGAGCCGGTGTTCTCATAAAGGCCGGGGAAGATGTGCGGTGTGCAGGCGACAACCTCGATGCCATCCTCGACGGCGCAGCGGGCCATGGCCAGCGACGTCTCGAGATCAGGGGCCCCGTCATCAATGCCGGGAACCATGTGGCAGTGAAGGTCGATCAAACCCGCAACTCCAAAATCAGCCCTCGCGGACCTCGACCTGCGGGCGCGCCGAAACGCGCGCGCCCCAAAACGATGACGCCCGCCCACCCGACGCTGCGTTATCTCGCCGCACCCCCGTCCGGTCAAGGCGCAAACAGCGTTACACAAGGCCTGTTGCGGAAACTGCACAAGTGTTGCGACAGCCCGCTGCCCAATTGCCTTCAAACGTGGACGGGGCGGGAAACAGAGCCCCGATTTTCTTCAATATTATGAAGGTCGGCCGACATGACGTTTCTTTTCGCGACGTCGGTTGCCAGCCTGCGGCGAGGCCTCTAAGGGACAGGCTTCCTGTAGCGGCGGTCGTTGAACCCGCCGCATCTGCCGAGGTGGTTCCCAGGGTGTTTCCGACGGTCGAATTTCTGCGTACCGCCGCCCTGGAATTCGTCGCGGCCTTCAGCGCCGTCACCGCCATCATCTTCCTGTTGTCGCCGTTCGCCGCCCGTCTGGGCCTGGTCGACAAGCCCGGCGGCCGCAAGGATCACGCCGCGCCGACCCCGGTCACCGGCGGTCTGGCGATCGCGGTCGGCACCATCCTGCCCGCCCTGGCCCTGACCCCGCCGAACGCCCAGGTTGTCGGCCTGGGGATCGCCGCGGTTATCCTGGTGGTGGTCGGGGTTCTGGACGACATCTACGACATTCATTGGCCGATTCGGGTGCTGGCCCAGACCGGCGCCGCCCTGGCCATCGTGCTGATCGGTGACGTGCGGGTGGCCAATATCGGCCCGATGTTCGGGCTGGGACCGCTGGACCTCGGCTACCTCTCCGTGCCCTTCACCATCATCGCCACGGTCGGGCTGATCAACGCCCTGAACATGGCCGACGGCATCGACGGTCTGGCGGGCAGCCTCTGCGTCTGCGCCCTGGCCATGCTGGTCGCCGCTTCCCTCTATGCCGGCAACACCGATCTCGCCCACGGACTGACCGTGATCACCGGGGCCGTCGTCGCCTACCTGGCCTTCAACCTGCGCCTGCCCTGGCGCAAGCGGGCCCGCATCTTCCTGGGCAATTCGGGCAGCGCCTATCTGGGCCTGATCATCGCCTGGGCCGTCTTCCGCCTGACCCAGAACCCGGTCTATCCGGTGACCCCGATTCTGGCGCCCTTCCTGATCGCCCCGCCGCTGATCGACTGCCTGGTGCTCATCGTGCGGCGGCTGCTGCACAAGCGTTCGCCCTTCCACGCCGACCGCACCCACGCGCACCACCTGATGCTGGACGGCGGCTTCTCCGTCACGGGCGTGGTGATCACCCTCTGTGTGCTGTCACTGAGCCTCGGCCTCGGCGTCGCCCTGGCTCTGCGCGCCGACGTGCCCCAGCCCGTGCTGCTGGCCGTCTTTGCTGGACTGACGGTGGCCTATTTCCTGTTCACGCGGCATCCCGAGCGCGCCATCGCCGCCTACGCCAAGCTGACCGGCAAGAAATCCTAGAGGCCGAGCGCCGCTTCCAGCGCCGCCGCCACCCGCTCGACATCGCTGTCGTCCATGGCCGGATACAGTGGCAGGCTGAGGCAGCGGTCGTACCAGGCTCGCGCACCGGCTAGGTCCAGCACACCGTTGCGAGCCCGCCAGTAGGGCTGGGTATGGACCGGGATGTAGTGGACCTGGCTGCCGATGCCGGCGGCTGACAGACGCGCCATGACCTCGGCGCGGGTGACGCCCAGGGACTCGAAATCGATCAGGACGGTCAGCAGATGCAGGGCCGGGTCCGACCAGGCGGGGCTTTCGGCCAGGGTGACGGCATTGGTCTCCGCCAGCCTTGCGGAATAGAGGGCGGTCAGTCGTCGGCGGCGGGCGGTGAAGCGGTCGAGCTTGGCCAGTTGCGACAGGCCAAGGGCGCAGTTGATGTCCGGCAGGCGATAGTTGAAGCCCGGCTGCGCCATCTCATAGACCCAGGGGTCGGCGCCCGGCGGGCGGGTCATGCCGTGGCTGCGCAGGGATCTGAGCTTGGTCGCCAGCGCCCCGTCGTTGGTGGTCAGCATGCCGCCCTCGCCGGTGGCGATGGTCTTCACCGGGTGGAAGGAGAAGCTGGCCATGACGCCATGGCGGCAGTCGCCGACCCGCTCGGCCGCGCCGCCGAAATCCATGGTCGAGCCGAGGGCATGGGGCGCATCCTCGACAAGCACCGCCCCGGCCTCCGCCGCCAGCCGCGCCAGGGCCGGCAGGTCGCAGACATCGCCGCGCAGATGCACGGGCAGGACCGCCTTCACCGGTCCCGTCGCCCGGCCCAGCGCCTCGGCCAGGGTCTGCGGCGTCATCAGGCCGCTGTCCGGATCGACATCGGCGAACACGACATCGGCTCCGACGTAGGCCGCGCAGTTGGCGGTCGCCAGGAAGGTGATCGAGGGGACGATGCAGGTATCGCCGGGCCCGACGCCGAGCGCCAGCATCGCCAGATGAAGCGAGGCCGTGCCGTTGGAACAGGCCACGGCATGGTCGGCGCCGACCTTGGCGGCGAACGCCGTCTCGAAGGCCTCCACGGTCGGCCCGGTGGTCAGGAAATCGCCGCGCAGCGACTGGGCGACTGCGGCGATATCGTCCTCCTCGATGGTCTGGCGACCATAGGGCAGGAAGGGAGCGCTCATCAGACGCCCCCCATCACACGCCTTGCGCTTCGAGCATGGCGGTCAGGCCCTCTGACGTCAGCCATTCGGTGTTGCTGTCGCTGGCGTAGGCGAAGTCCTCGGCCACCGGCCGGGCCCCGTCCTTGGGCCCGAACGCCTCACGGGCATATTCGACAAAGGCGGGCTCGATCACATACCGATCGTCCAGTTCGCAGGTCTGCCGGGCGTCGTCGGCCCCGACCATGATCTCGTGCAGCTTCTCGCCCGGGCGGATGCCGACGATCTCGATCTCGGCGTCCGGCGCCATGGCGCGGGCCAGGTCCGGCATGGCCATGGAGGGGATCTTGGGCACGAAGATCTCGCCGCCGCGCATGATCTCCAGCGAGGAGAGGACGAACTCCACCCCCTCGTCGAGGGTGATCCAGAAACGGGTCATTCGCGCATCGGTGATCGGCAGGCTGGTCGCGCCGCGCGCC
>JBILYE010000187.1:0-7447 GCA_044377925.1 Caulobacter sp.
CCTCGCCTTGCTGCTCACCGACGCCGTCCGCGCCCGCCGCTCCATCCGCGCCTTCAAGTCCGACCCGGTGCCGGAATCCCTGGTCCGCGAGCTTCTCGAGGAAGCCCGCCTGGCCCCCTCCGGCACCAACATCCAGCCCTGGAAAGTTCACGTCATCGCTGGCGAGGTGCGTGCGCGCCTTGAGGCCGAAGTGCTGGCCCACCGCGAGACCAACCCCGCCGACGCCGCCGCCGAATTCCCCCGCCGCAGCGGCGCCCGGCGCGATCCCTACGTCACCCGCATGCGCACCCTGGGCAAGGCGATGTACGGCCTGCTGGAGATCCCCAGGGGCGACCAGGACATCGGCATGTTCATCCAGACCCTGATGCTGGCCGCCGCCGCCCGGGGCCTGGGGACCTGCGCCCAGGGGGCGTGGAACAACTACTGGACGGTGACCAAGCAGGTGCTGGGCGTGCCGGACGATCAGCACGTCGTGTGCGGATTGTCGCTGGGCTGGCCGGATGAGACGGCGGCGGTGAATACGCTGGTGGCGGAGCGGGAGCCGGTGGAGGGGTTTGCGGTGTTCCACGGGTTTTGAGGGGTCAGGGACCGGTTAGGTTCTAGAGAGTCTCGATTTGCGCCGTCTTCAGGGTTCTACTGTCCGAACTCGAGGAATGAAAAAGCCTTCGAAACGAAGACGCTGGCGACTGTTTCGTCTGTGTCGCTCCGCCAGCCGAGTTGCAGCCCACCGGTGAATCCGCCGTCCTTCTCCTTGAACAGGTAGAGCGGAATAGTGACCGCCGTCACGTCGCTCTCGAAATCATGCTCGACGCGGATCAAGAACGCCTGGTCCTTGAGGCTGCGGCGATACTCCAGACTCGCGATGCTGCTGTTGGTCTTGTCCGGCGGACCGGGCGGACCTTTCACGCAACTGGCGGGTGGGCCGCCAGGCGGGCATATGGTCGTCTCGTCCTTCGCCTTCCAGGTTTCGCCAAAGGCGTAGCTCAGGGTGAAGAGCGATTGATCGAAGGCCTTGCCCGGCGGTTGGTAGGCCGCAAATACCTTTGCGGACCAAGAGGTTTCTTCCGTCGAGATCCGCGAGAGAGTCGGCTGAACGTACTCGAAGGTTTCCGAGCCTGCCTTGCCGCTCGTCCCCCAGATGATCGCCTTTGGGGAGGCCCCCCAGTATAGGAGATTGTCGAATTCGGCCAAACGATCAGGGGCGCCGCCGCCGACAAGGTCAGTGTCACATTGGTCCTGCGCTGCCTTTCTGATTTCCTCATGATTTTTTGGGTCGGGCTCGGCCAAAATCATCTTGGCGATGTAGGCAGGACGAGCGGCTTCGCAGATCAGATAGAGAGCGCCACCCCGCTCATACGCGGCGGCCCGCGAGGCGTCCGACGGCAACGGGATACGAACCTGCTGGAACTTGAATTCCAGCGAGGTGGCGCTGCCGAGGCCGTCCAGTGAGGCAAGCGTGCCGCTGTCGGCGGAGGCTTCGAGCGGGCTGCTGAGCGTGAGGGAAAAGGTGTCGAACAGACCTGGCGCCTTGGGGCCGGAACCGCGGTAGGCGTGAACATAACCCGCCGCCAGGGTGACTTTGCCCTCGCCCTTGTCGGCCGAGAACTGCACGCCCGACGGAACCGACACCTCGGCGCCGACAACATCCTGGGTGACGGTATCGAGCATCGGCCGGGGCGGCGGCTCGTCGGGACCAGCGGCCCGGGCGGCCATGGGAAAGGCCAGCAGCAGACCGGCGGTGATGAGGCCAAGGTTGCGCATGTCAGGCCACCGTCAGCTTGCGAACACCGCCGCCGCGCGTGTAGCCCGGCTGGATGCTGCTCTTTGGGGGCTTGGCGATCACCTGGCCGTCGACGGAGACCGAGGTCGTGATCGACTGTCCCGGGGCGCCGAAGGTGTAGTAGAACATCATGTGATCGCCGGGCTCGACGTCACAGACGCCGACACCATTTTCCATCTCGACGTCCTGATCATCGACGGCGATCCAGTAGGCCAGCACGGACGCGTCGGTTACCGATATCTTCAGGGTCTTCATCATCGGATTCCTGTGCAGTGGAGCCCTTGGCTCGGCGCCAGCTCTCCTTGGCCGGCGCCCCCTTTTGATCGAAAATGCCGCGTCGGATCGTGATCGCCGTCACGCTACCATTCAGAGTTGTTAACCTCGCCCACCTCTGTCAGCTTGGCCGAACAGCGGTCGGGGGGACTCGCCGATGGCGGATGGATCGGGGGCAGCAAGCGTGCGGTATCGCGCCTTCATCAGCTACAGCCATCGCGACGCCGCCTTCGCGGGCCGCCTGCACCGTCGTCTGGAAGGTTATGTCCTGCCCAAACGGCTCGGCGCGGACCGGCGGCTGACCCCCATCTTCAAGGACCGCGAGGAACTCCCCGCCGCCCATGACCTCAGCACCCAGGTGCGCGCGGCCCTGGCGGTGTCCGACTGCCTGATCGTGGTCTGCTCGCCGGACGCCGCCGCCTCGCCTTGGGTCGGGCGCGAGATCGACCTGTTCCGTGAACTGCATCCGGACCGGCCGATTCTGGCGGCGCTGATCCGGGGCGAACCGGCAGAAGCCTTTCCACCCGCCCTGGCCGACGGCGGCGCCGAACCGCTGGCCGCTGACTTCCGCAAGGCCGCCGATGGCGAGCGGCTGGCGCACCTGAAACTGATCGCCGGTATCGCCGGAGTCGGCGTCGACCAGTTGGTCCAGCGGGATGCCCAGCGGCGCATTCGCGGTGTGATGGCGGTCACGGCGACGGCCGTCGCTGGGATGATAGCCATGGGGGCGATGACGGCCTACGCCCTGCAAGCGCGGGCCGAGGCGGATCGGCAGAGAGCCGAGGCCGAGAAGCTGGTGGAGTTCATGTTGACCGACCTTCGGCAGGAACTGAAAGGCGTCGGCCGCCTGCCCGTCATGGCCTCGGTGAACCGGCGAGCGCTGGACTACTTCCACGCCCAGGACCTCGATCATCTGCCAGACGCGGCGCTGGAGCAACGGGCGCGCCTCCTGCTGGCGATCGGTGAAGACGAGACTTCCATGGGCAAGCTGGACGCCGCCAGCGCCCAGTTCGATGAGGCCTGGCGTGTGACAGGTACGCTGCTGGCCAAAACACCGGCCCACGCTGATCGCCTCTTCGCCCACGCGCAGAGCGCCTACTGGCGGGGATATGTCCACTACCGCCGTCAAGAGACGACGTCGGCTCGCCGGGACTTCGACACCTACCGGATGCTCGCCGATCGGCTACGTGCGGCTGAGCCCGGTTCGGTGCGCGCCCTTCGAGAACTGGCCTATGCGGATGGCAACCTGTGCACGCTGGCGAGCGAGCAGGAACGCAATCTGGATCAGGCGCTGGCAGCCTGCCAGCGGGCTCTTGATGGCATGCGCAAGGCCCAGGCGCTTATGCCGAGAGATCCTGCTTTGGCGCTGGACGTGTCGGCCCGCTGGGCTTGGATGGCCGATGTCCAACTTGGCCGCAAGGATTTTACAGCCGCCCGCTCCAGCCGCCTGGCCCAAGCACAGATCCTCAAAGGCCTGCTGGCCCGCGACCCGCTCAACGCTGAACTACGGGACAATTGGGGTGTCTGCCATCGCGGCCTGGCGCTGATCGCCTATCGTAGCGGCGACTTCGAGGTTGCCCGCCTCAACCTTCAGATCGCCCGCACAGTGTTTCGGGAGCTTTCCACCTTGGATCCCGCGAACTCGAGATGGCGGGACCAGGCCACCTTTGCCGACAAGGCGCTCCAGATGCTGGAATCATCGCCACAGAGAAAGGGTCTCCAATGACGAATTTCCCCAAGCCGACCGATCTGGTCAGTTCAATCGATTTTCGGTTGAATCCGACCTTTGAGACGCATCCGACTGAACTGGGGGCGCCTAAGCCGTTCGATGCCTTTGAGTTCGTCCACCGGCTCGTCACCGTGAGGCCCCGGGGAAAGTACGATGGGCCCCTCGGCGTGAACGACGTTCTGTATTTTGACTTCCTTGTCGAGACGAAAACCCGCGCCCCGCAGGGGCATACCGGATTCGGCCAACCGTTTGACCCGGCCAGCCCCCTCTCAAAAGAGGAACAGGTTCGGGCTTTCATCAAGGAAACGATCGGTGACGGACTCGACTACGACGAGCTTGCAGGACAGGGTATCGTGCCCACTCCCTACGACATTCCAGTCAAGAAGCAGTGCTTCATCATTCTGGAGCTTGATCGCAAGCTCAAGTGGCGGTTCACAAAGGGCTCCCCTGGGGTAACCACCCAAGAATTCCATGGAGCCGACAACTTCGGTCTTGTCTGGAGGAAGGGCGCTGCTGCAGGACAGTTCAGCGATCCGGCCAGAGAGCCTACGATCACGGTCGACGACTGCAAGGTGCTATACTTCAGGGTCGGCAGGCGCCGCACGGACGTGCAGAAGCTGAACTTTCACATCGAATTTGAGTGGGCGCCGGGCAAGTATATACCGCTGATTTTCGACCCCAGCATCCCAGACAACGGCGGCGCCAGCTTCCCTTAACGAGCGTTCAACCGTGCCCCCCTCCCTCCTCCCCATCATCGCCCACGCCCGCGCCGGCGCCCTGGATCACGCTCTGCGGCTGTTCCAGGACGCCGGCCTGGATGCGGTCACCGATGACGCCGCCGTCCTCTCCCTCAAGGGCCGGCTCCTCAAGGACCAGGGCCGGCGGGCTACCGGCGAACAGCGCCGCGCCTTCTACGCGCGGTCGGCGGAGGCCTATGGCGCCGCCGGGGCGATGAACTGGGCGACCTATCCGCTGATCAACGCCGCCAGCCTGTCGCTGCTGGCCGGCGAGCCCGAGCGGGCGGCGGCGCTGGCGCAGAAGGTGCTGGACCGGCTGGACCGGGGCGACGCCGAACCCGACACCCCCTGGTGGCGCGAGGCCACCCGGGCCGAGGCCGAGCTGCTGCTGGGCCGCACCCACGAGGCCTGGCTGACCCTGCAGGGGGCCGTCGCCTTGGCCCCGCGCGCCTGGGAAGACCACGCCTCGACCCTGCGCCAGTTCGCCCTGATCCTTGAGGCGCAGGGCGCTCCGGCCGACTGGCTGGAACCCTTCCGGCCGCCGCGCAGCCTGCATTTCGCCGGCCATCTGGGGGTCGATCCGGATGACGCCGTCCTGGCCGCAGCGGTCGCCCAGATCCTCGAGGTCGAAAACATCGGCTTCGGCTACGGCGCCCTGGCGGCGGGGGCCGACATCATCATCGCCGAAGCGCTGCTGGCGCGGGGCGCGGAGCTGCACCTGCTGCTGCCGGCCGGGCGGACGGCGTTCCGGGCGGCCAGTGTGGAGGGTCTCGGCCAGGGCTGGACCGAACGGTTCGACGCCGTGCTGGCGCGGGCCGACACCATCACCATCATCGACGGACTGGCCGGCCGGCCAGACCCCCTGAGCCTGAAGCTGGCGGCGCGGGCGGCCATGGGCCGGGCGGCGATGCAGGCCCGGCTGCTGGCCAGCGAGGCGGTGCAGCTGACCCTGCCCGAAACCGATGCCGCCTTCACCTCCTGGGCCCGCGAGGTCTGGACGGCCGCCGGCCACCGGGGCCTCAGCCTCGCCGCCCCGCGCGTCGGCGCCCTTCCGCCGGCGATCAGGCTGGAGACGCCGCAGGGCGCGCGCATCGTGGCGGTGCTGGCCCTCGCGCCCTGCGACGGCGAGGCCGAGACCCTCGCCCCCGCCCTCCTGGCCGCCCTCGCCCCGACAGTGCTGGCCGGGCCGGCCGCGCCGGTCTGGACCGGCCAGGCCCTGCTGCTCAGCTTCGAGACCTGTGAACAGGCCGTCGCCGCCGCCCGCCTGGCCTCACCGATCCTCGGCGCCGGCCGCATCGCCGCTGCGGCGGGCATCGGGCGGGACGTCTCGGGCCTGCTGATGGGCCGACCGATCACGATCGCCAACCGCCTGCTGGCCTCCGTGCCGCCCGGCGCGGCCCTGGTCGATGCGCTGTTCGCCAGCCTGCTGGCCGCCGGTCCCGATGGCGAGGCGGTCCCCTGCGAGCCGGTCGGCGAACTGCCCCTCATGGGCGCCGAACAGCCGGACGACGACATCGACCGCGGGGTCTACAGCCTCAGGATCTAGCTCACCTCGGCCTCGATGGCCCGGGGCGAGACCAGCACGATGCTCTTGCCCTCACGGCGGATCTGACCACGGCGCTCCATCTTGCTGATCTCGCGCGACACCGTCTCGCGGGTCGTCTGTATACGGATGGCCATGGCCGTCCAGACGGGCGCGTGCACCACCCGCCGGCCGTCCTTCTCGACCGCCATCCGCAACAGCTCGGCCCTTGTGCGCCCGGCGGCGGTCAGGGTCATCCGCTCGACCATCCGCCCGGTGGCGCTGCGCAGCTGGCGCAGCAACAGCCGCGACACCGCCAGCCCGACGGCGCTGTGCGCCTCGATCAGCTCCAGGAAATCACCGCTCAGGAACAGGGCCGCCCGCAGGGTCTCGACCGCCACCACGTCGGCCGCCTGGGGCCCGCTGTGCAGCGCCGTGATCGCCCCGAACAGGTCGCCGTCCGCATACTCCTGCACCAGGGCCAGCTGGCCATCGACGCCACAGACCAGCGCCTGGGCCCGGCCGGCCATGACCAGCCAGGTATCGCTGCAGGCATCGCCCTGGCGCAGCACCACGGCCCGCGCCGCATAGACGCGGTTGGCCGCCCGCCGCGCGACCGCTTCCGCCGTCGCCGGCGAGCAGGCGAACACACGCGCGACGAACGCTGTCAGATCAGCCCCCGGCTCCATGGGGGGAGCATAGGCAAACGCACAGGCGGGGACACGTTGAATTTCAACCTGTCTCCCCTTTACCTGCGCAGCAACCGCCACGCCGACCAGACGCCGGTATCCACCCCCAGCAGCGTCCGCGCCTGCCACCACAGCACCAGGTTCATCACCACCATCTGTCCCAGATAGGCCCAGGCCGCCCCCTCCACCCCGAACCGGGGGATCAGCACCACCCCCAGCCCGGCATGCACCAGCAGCGCCGCCACAAAGGCCGCCGCCGCCCGTCGCTCATGCCCGCTCATGATCAGGGCCGAGGAGGCGACGCCGAACACCGCATTGCACAGCTGGGCCAGGGTCATGACCGCCAGCGCCGAACCGGCGGCCGCATAGGGCGTGCCGAACACCAGCCCCATCAACGGCCCGCCGGCTACGCCGAACACCAGCACGAACGGCAGACAGGCCGCCACAGCCAGCGCCGCTCCGGCCGCCGCCGTCCTCGCCAGCCCCTCACGATCACCCCTCGCATTGGCCGCGGCCAGGCGCGGCGCCAGGGCGGCGATCACGGCGGTATAGCCCAGGCCCGCGATCAGCGAGGTCTGGATCGCCGGCCGGTACAGCCCGGCCGTCTCGGCCCCGTCCAGCCCGGCCAGCAACACGCCGATCTGTCCGTTGATCAGCACCGCGCCGCCGGTCACCCCCATGGGGACCAGCGCCGCCAGCCAGACCCGCGTGCGATAG
>JBILYE010000012.1:0-27885 GCA_044377925.1 Caulobacter sp.
ATCGTGCTGCAGAAGTTCCGCGGTGAACTGACCATGCTCGGCGGCCGTGACGGCGGCGGCGGCGGCGGTGGTGGTGGCGACAGCGACTACGGTGGCGGCTACTCCAGCGGTGGCGGCGGCTTCGGCGGCGGCCAGCGCAACAAGCAGTCCGGCCCGAGCGAAGATTTCAGCGCCGACCTCGACGACGAAATCCCGTTCTAGTCGGCTATGGGGCTTGGTCGTCGCGATGTTCTCGGTCTGGCGACCGGCCTCTTGGCCTGGGCGGCGGTTCGGCCCGCCCAGGCGCAGGGAAATCTGGACGAAGCGCCGTTCGAGCCCAAGTCCCTGCCTTTCCCCGTCATCGCCGTGCGGGGCGCCGACGCAGTCAAGACATGGGAACGACTGCGGGACGCCGGCAAGGGTTGGCCGGTCATCCTGGGCGACGACCTGGCTGCCTCCTATCTTCCGGAGTCCCTCAAGCATGACTCCCGGTCAGTGGCCGACATTCTCAAGGCCGCTGCAACCCTGACCTTCCCAGCCAGCGTGTCGCAGATGCGGGACAAGGAACGAGAGGCCGAGCTCGCCAGACTCCGCTCGCATCCGCCCAATGACGTCGCGTTTCGCCGGTCTGAAGAGACTTTGGGCGAGATGAACGTCGTCGTGATGTCTTCGGCAGACTCCGACCATGGCCGGCCGGTAACCTACGGCGAATTGCTCGAACAGGCGCAAGCGCCGGTCGAGGGGCCGGCGTTGGGTGAATGGCCGACGGCTCCCGAGGTCCAGCGCGGGCCGATCAGTCTGATCGATTACCGGACCGAGAAACCTGTCGAGAGCGTCCTGATCGGCCTGCTACCGACCACCGATCCAGCCGAAATTCCGGCCCACCTGCGGTTCGGGGACTGGAACGCCTGTCCGCCGGCGGAACAGCATGTTGCCGTCTTGCGGGCCCTTCGCGAGCGCTACGGGGCGGAGGTCGCGGTCTGTACGAACGACACGCTGGAACTTCGCGTGCAACGGCGGCCGAAATCGCCCGCCGAGGCCATCGCCTTGGCTCGCGATCTTCACCCCTACTGTTCCGACAGCATCGATCAGGGATACGAGACCGTCTCGGCCAGGGCGGCCGCCCTGATGGCCAGTGATTGGTGGACCTTCTGGTGGGATTGAAAGGCCTCTGCGCCGAAGCCTCACACCGCCTGCGCGCGACCGGTGTTGCGTCCCATGCCGGCCCTGTCTAACCAGACCCTGTGTCCTCCCCCCGCACCCCCTTCACCGGCCCCGAATGGGCGGCCATCTTCGGCATCATCCTGGTCTGGGGGCTCAACAACGCCGCCGCCAAGGTGGCGACCGAGGCGCTGCCGCCGCTGTTCATGGGCGGGGCGCGGTTCCTGGTCGCTCTGGTCTTCCTCATCCCCTTCATGATGCCGCCCTGGCCGCCATGGCGCCAGATGCTGCCGCTGGTGCTGCTGGCCGGGCCGCTGCACTTCGGCCTGGTCTACATCGCCTTCGCCATGGTCGATCACCTCAGCCCCATCGTCGTGGCGCTGCAGCTGTGGATCCCGATGACGGCGTTGTTCGCCTGGCTGATGCTCGGCGAGACCATGCCCCGGGCCGCCATCGCCGGCATGCTGGTCGCCTTTGGTGGGGTCGCCTGGATGAGCCTTGACCCGCAGGCCGCCGCCGATCTGCCAGGCCTGGCGGTCAGTGTCGTGGCCAGCGCCCTCTGGGCCATCGCCACCGTCCTGATGCGGCGCGCGCCGGGCATCCGGCCCCTGAAGATGCAGGGCCTCACCTCCCTGGCCGCCGCCCCGGTCCTGCTGGCCGCCTCCTTCGCCTTTGAGCCCAACGTGGTGCAGAAGGCGACCACCGCCACGCCCTTCATCTGGGTCCTGGTGGTCTATGCGGCGCTGGCCTCGACGGTGGCGGCCACCGCCCTGATGTTCTGGCTGGTCCAGCGGCGCGAGGCCGGCCGCGTGACCCCCTGGTTCCTGCTCACCCCCCTGGTCAGCTGCACCATCGGGGTCGCCTTCATGGGCGACACCGTCACGGTGCAGCTGGTCGGCGGCGGCCTCGCCACCATGGTCGGGGTCGCCCTGGTGGCGCTCAGCGAGCGGCGAGCCGCCCAGCAGGCGTCCTCGACCACATAGCACCGACCCCTCTCCCGCTTGTCGGGAGAAGAAACGCTACTTGATCACCGCACAGGCCACCCGCGCCCCAGCCCCTCCGATCGGTTGGCTCATGTGGTCGTCTGGGCTGGCATGCACGACCACCGCCGATCCATCCGCATCCTGCAGCGCCTGCCGCCCGCCCGCGCCTGTTAGCGACGTCCAGGGGCTGAACACCTCCGCAGCGCCCGTGCCATCGGCGCCCACATACAGGTTCGGCAGATCGCCCGCCTCGTTCGCATCGGCGTTCAGCAACCCGTGCACCATGGTCGCCCCGCCGTGCACATGGCCGCCGGCCGACTTGAAATCGACGCTCGAGCAGTCGCCCTTCTCGTGGAAATGCAGCCCGTGCCAGCCGGGAGTCAGGCCGCTGGCCTCGATCTTCAGCAGCACGCCCTTGGGGGCCTCGGTCAGGGTCACCGTACCCAGCGCCTCGCCCTTCGGCCCATTCAGATCGGCCGTCACCGAAGCGGGCTGGGCCACAGCCACGCCCGCCATCGCCAAACCGGCGCAAGCAATCAGAAAACCACGCATTTTCAGGACTCCAGGAGGGTGAAACCGGCCCGCGCGGGTGGCGCCGCCAGTCATCAAATGCTAACTAACCGTGACACGTTCCGAGCCGATTCCACAGGCTCCCACCAACGGATTACCCCTCTCCTTGACCGACGAAAATCACACGCCGCCCGATGACAGCCGGCGGGGCGCCGTCAGCCCCATCGCCATCGAGGACGAACTGAGAAAATCCTATCTCGATTACGCCATGAGCGTGATCGTCAGCCGCGCCCTGCCGGACGCGCGCGATGGCCTGAAGCCCGTCCACCGCCGCGTGCTGTTCAGCATGAGCGAGCAGGGCCACACCCACGACAAGCCGTATGTGAAATGCGCCCGCGTCGTCGGCGACGTCATGGGCAAGTACCACCCGCACGGCGACCAATCGATCTATGACGCCCTCGTGCGCATGGCCCAGCCCTTCTCGATGGGGCTGATGCTGATCGACGGTCAGGGCAACTTCGGCTCGGTCGACAACGATCCGCCGGCCCAGATGCGCTACACCGAGTGCCGCATGACGCGGGCGGCCGAGGCCATCCTCGCCGACCTCGACAAGGACACGGTCGACTTCAAGGACAACTACGACGGCAAGGAAAAAGAGCCTGTCGTCCTGCCCAGCCGCATCCCCAATCTGCTGGTCAACGGCTCGGGCGGCATCGCCGTCGGCATGGCCACCAACGTCCCGCCGCACAACCTCGGCGAAATTGTCGACGCCTGCCTGGCCCTGATCGACGATCCCGAGGTTTCGGTCGAACAGCTTCTCGACATCGTCCCCGGCCCCGATTTCCCGACCGGCGGCGAGATCGTCGGCCGCTCCGGCGCCCGCCAGGCCCTGATCAGCGGCCGCGGCAGCGTCATCATGCGCGGCGCCTCGACCATCGAGACCGTCCGCAAGGACCGCGAGGCCATCGTCTTCACCTCGCTGCCCTACCAGGTGAACAAGGCCGCCCTGATTGAACGCATCGCCGAAATGGTCCGCGACAAGCGGATCGAAGGCATCGGCGAGATGCGTGACGAGTCTGACCGCCAGGGCATGCGCGTTGTCATCGAACTGAAGCGCGACGCCACCCCCGAGGTGGTCCTGAACCAGCTTCACCGCTACAGCGCCGTCCAGACCAGCTTCGGCGTCAACATGCTGGCCCTCAACCGCGGCCGGCCGCTGCAGATGGGCCTGCGTGAACTGCTCGTCTGCTTCGTCGACTTCCGTGAGGAAGTGGTTGTCCGTCGCGCCAAGTTCGAGCTCGGCAAGGCCCGCGACCGTGGCCACACCCTGGTCGGTCTGGCCATCGCCGTGGCCAACATCGACGAGGTCATCGCCATCATCCGCAGCTCGGTCGACCCGGCCGAGGCCCGCGAACGCCTGGTCGCCAAGGCCTGGCCAACCGGCGACATGATGCCCCTGGTGGATCTGATCCAGGACCCGCGCACCAAGGTCGAGGGCGACCATATCCGCCTGACCGACGAACAGGCGCGCGGCATTCTGGCCCTGACCCTGTCGCGCCTGACCGGTCTGGGTCGCGACGAAATCTTCAACGAAGCCAGCAATCTGTCGGGCGCTATCGCCAGGCTGCTGGAACTGCTGTCCGACCGCGCCAACATCATGCGCGTCGTCCGCGAAGAGCTTGTCGAGATTCGCGAGAAGTTCGCCGTTCCTCGCCGGACCATCATCATCGACGGCGATGGCGACATCGAGGACGAGGACCTGATCCCGCGTGAGGAGATGGTCATCACCGTCACCCACGGCGGCTATGTGAAGCGCACGGCGCTCTCGACCTATCGTTCGCAACGTCACGGCGGCAAGGGCCGCAGCGGGATGGCGACCAAGGAAGAGGATGCCGTCACCCGCGTCTTCTCCGCCTCGACCCACGCCCCGATGCTGTTCTTCAGTTCCGGCGGCAAGGTCTACAAGCTCAAGGTCTGGAGACTGCCGCTCGGCACCCCGACCTCGCGTGGCAAGGCCTTCGTCAACCTGCTGCCCATCGAGCAGGGCGAGACCATCACCTCCATCCTGACGCTGCCGGAGGACGAGGCGACCTGGGACACCCTGGACGTCATGTTCGCCACCCGCAGCGGCACCGTCCGCCGCAACAAGCTCAGCGACTTCGTGCAGATCAACCGCAACGGCAAGATCGCCATGAAGCTTGATCCGGAGTCGCTGGACGGCAAGGACTCCATCGTCGGCGTCGGCCTCTGCACCAGCGACAGCGACGTGCTGCTGACCACCGCCAACGGTCGCGCCATCCGTTTCGAGGCCGATGACGTCCGCGTCTTCTCCAGCCGCGATTCCATGGGCGTGCGCGGTATCCGCCTGCTCGGCGACGACCTGGTCATCTCCATGGCCATCCTGCGAAACGTGGCGGCCACCCCGGACGAACGGGTCGCCTACCTCAAGCAGTCGCGCGCCCTTCTGCGAGCCCAGGCTGGCGAAGAGGGCGAAGAGGTCGAGGTCGTCGCCGAGGACGAGGAAGAGGGCGTCTCCGACACCTCGCTCAGCTTCGAGCGCTACACCGAGCTCAGTGCGGCTGAGGAAACCATCCTGACCATGTCGACGGAAGGCATCGGCAAGCGCTCCAGCGCCTACGACTTCCGACGCACGGGCCGGGGCGGCCAGGGCCTGATGGCCCAGGACCTGACCCGCAAGGGCGGCCGCCTGGTCGCCGCCTTCCCGGTCGAGCAGTCGGACGAGATCCTTCTGGTCACCGACCAGGGCCAGCTCATCCGCTGCCCGGTCGCCCAGATCCGCATCGCCGCCCGCAACACCCAAGGCGTCATCGTCTTCCGCACGGGCAAGGACGAGCATGTCGTCGGCGTCGAGCGGCTGGCGGAAGCCGGTGGCGACGAAGACGCACCGGAAGGTGAAATCGGGGGCGACGAGGGCCCGATCGCCAGCTAAGAAGTCAGACAAACCCCGGCCCAGCAAGGGCCGGGGACCTTACGCAAGACGGGGCGGTGATGGCGAGAGTCGGGCTCTATCCGGGAACCTTCGATCCGATGACCAACGGTCATCTGGACATCATGGGCCGGGCCGTGAAGCTGGTGGACAAGCTGGTCATCGGCGTCGCCATCAACCTGTCCAAGGGGCCGATGTTCACCCTTGAAGAGCGGGTCGAGACCGTCCGGCGGGAGACCGAGCACCTCAAGTCCGTCGCCGAGATCGAGATCCGCCCGTTCGAGGGGCTGTTGATGCATTTCGCCCGCGAAGTCGGAGCCGGCATCATCGTTCGCGGCCTGCGCGCCGTCGCCGACTTCGAATACGAATTCCAGATGACCGCCATGAACCAGCAGCTCGACCGCGAGATCGAGACCGTGTTCCTGATGGCCGATCCCCGCCACCAGGCCGTCGCCAGCCGCCTGGTCAAGGAGATTGCCAGGCTCGGCGGCGACATCCACAAGTTCGTGCCCCCCGGCATCGAAAAGGAACTGCTGGCCAAGGTCGGGCGGGGATGATCGGTCTGGCGTTGGCGGCGGGCCTCCTGCTGGCTGCTGCCGATGAGCCGAAATTCCACCGCGACTGCATGGACGAACAGGCTCGCGATCTCTGTGCCGAGGCCGTTCAGGCCAGCGTCCGCAAGCGCCTGGGAGCCGAATCTGCCGAGGCCCTGGCCGCCCGCTCGGTCGAGGGGGTACGGGTCTTCGCCGTCAATGGTTATGGCGTCGATCAGCCGATGGTCTCCATCCTCTGGAGCGGCAAGGCGGCGCCGGTCATCGAGGCCCGCATCGACCGCGACGTTAGCGGTCCATCGGTTCTCACATTCGAGGGCAACAACTGGCATCGGGCCTCGACAACGACCCTGATGGGTCTGACGGCCGCCTCATCACCGCGCCAGTTGGACAGCAAGCCCAAGATCAACACAAAGGGCGAGCTGACCTTATGCCTGCATGCCTGGGTCGTGGTGGTCGAGGCCATCGAGAGCGGCAGGGTTCACCGCCGGGTTCGCAATGCTTGTGGTGACGATCCCGTCTTCGAGGGCGCCTTCCAATTCGCCAGCCTCGCGGTGAATTCCAGCGAGGCTTGCCGCGCTCTCGCCGCCACCGACTATCGTACTGACTGGGACCGACTGGAGGTCTGCCCGGCTATCCTCGGCCCGAATGTCGGGGGCGCCGCCGCTGTCCTGCGCCTTAGCACCGGCGATATCCTCGACGACGGCAGCTATCCGGCCGGCGAGACGACCGAAAGGCTGGCGCCGGAGGCTGTCTGGCGCACACCCGAGGGAACCCGTACGGGCCAGGCTGAGGTCGCTGCCGCCTGGCGCCGCTTCGGGGCCGGGGCTGAGGCCCCTCACTGGGTGCGCACGGCGACCGGCACGGGCTCCGTCGTCGAGGTCAATGGCATCGCGGTGCGCGAGACGGAAAGCCAGACCTGCCACGCCGCCAGCCACCAGCAGTGGCGGCGAACCTCGGGTCGCTGGCGGCTCGAAAGCTGGACCTTGGAGCCCTGCCTGCCGTTCGGCCAGCCCGATCCGGGCCGATTTTAAATATGTCTAGACATATTCATCGTCTTCGCCCGGCGACGAGCTTCAACTTGCCGCACGACGCGGAACGGTTCGCCCACTCTGCCGCATCCTCGCCCCGCCTCCGGTCTACCTCACCGCCACCGGGTCCCCACTCTCGCCCCACCGACCTACCCCCGGCTCGCCACCGCAAACCTCAGGCAGCCCGGGGTTTGCCCGCTTTAAGCCCGCCGCGTTTCGCCATCGACGATTTTCCCCCACCCCACCGCCTCGGGTACAATGGTCCGCCGCTTCGATAAGGCGCTCAATTTCCGCCTTGCGATTGCCTCAACCCCCCGCTACCGCCGGTTCCATGAAATCCGCCCTGATCGCCGCCGTTCTGGCCCTCACCGCCGTTCCCGCCGCCGCCCTGGCCGCGACGCCCGCGCTCGCGCCGACCGACTGGCGCACGCCCAATCCCGACGACATTCTGGTCATCGACACCAGCCAGGGCCGCGTCATCGTCGAGATGGCCCCGGCGCTGGCCCCGGCCCACGTCGAACGCGTCCGCGAGCTGGCCAAGCGGCGCTTCTACGACGGGCTGGAATTCTTCCGCGTCATCAACGGCTTCATGGCCCAGACCGGCGATCCCCTGAACAACGGCACCGGCAGCTCGGAGCTGCCGGACCTCAAGGCCGAGTTCGAGTTCCGTCGTGGGATGAAGGACCCCTTCGTGCTGTATGAGCGGCTGCCGGCCGGTGGCGACACCGGCGTCACCGAGGTCGGCTTCTGGGGCGTCATGCCGGTGCGCACCGCCCCCGGCATGCAGGCGATCGCCTCAAAGGACGGCAAGGTCGGCGGCTGGGGCCTGTTCTGTAATGGCGGCGTCGGCGCGGCCCGGGGCGGCGATCCCGACAGCGCCAACAGCCAATTCTTCCTGATGCGCGCCACCTATCCCAGCCTCAACAGCCAGTACACCGCCTGGGGCCGGGTGATCAGCGGCCAGGCCGCGGTCGAGAAGATCAAGGCCGGCACCGAGGACGACCCGGTCGTCCCGCCGCGCGATGTGATGAAGACCGTCCGCCTGCTGTCCGACATGCCCGAGAAGGACCGGCCGAAGATCCAGATCGTCGACACCCGCTCGCCCGGCTTCAAGGCCCTGGTCGAAGCCCAGAAGGCCGCCTCCACCTCGCCGCTGACCATATGCGACGTCGAGATTCCGGCTAAGGTCGGCTGACACCACATTCCGGGGGAGGGGCCATGCGCCGCCTGATCGTACTGACCGCTGTGGCCGCGCTCGCGGCGACCTCCGCCAACGCCGCCTCCAAGCCCAAGCCCACCGACTGGCGCACGCCCAATCCGGCCAACGTCCTGGTCATCGACACCAACAAGGGCCGGGTCATCGTCGAACTGGTTCCCGAGGTCGCCCCTGGCCACGTCGCCCGGCTGACCGAGCTGGCCCACAAGGGCACGTACGACGGCCGCACCTTCTTCCGCGTCATCGACCGTTTCATGGCTCAGACCGGCGATCCCCTGAACACCGGCGAAGGCTCGGTCGAGGGCATCGCCAACCTCAAGGCGGAGTTCATCTGGCGCCGCGACGCCGCCAGCGCCTTCGTGCCCGTCGCCGCGCCCCAAGGGACGCAGGTCGGCTTCCTCCTGTCTCTGCCGGTGGTCAGCCAGGACATCAGCTACACGACGATGACCGGCGACAAGAAGGTCGCCGCCTGGGGCACCTATTGCCCAGGTGTGGTCGGCATGGCCCGCGACGAGAACCCCGACAGCGCCAACAGCCAGTTCTTCCTGATGCGCTACGCCTATCCGTCCCTGGACAAGCGCTACACCGCCTTCGGCCGGGTGATCAGCGGTCTGGACGCCATCCGCGCCATCAAGACCGGCGAACCGGTCGAAGCCCCGCAGGATGTCATGCAGAAGGTCCGCGTCCTGGCGGACATCCCGGAAGCCGAACGCCCGAAAGTGAAGATCATCGACCCCAAAAGCCCCTGGTTCGCGGCCGAGGTGAAGCGGGTGCGCAAGCTGAAGGGCGCCGACTTCTCGGTCTGCGACGTGGAGCTGCCGGTGCAGATTGACTAGCCAGGCCGGAACAGCCGGCCGCGGGGCGCATTCCCGGCATGACTAGCCGGGCCGCCCCTGACCCTCTAGAAGGCCCCAAACATTCCAAGGAGCGCCTCATGGCCGACGCCGAAAACACCCTGGTCCTCACCCTCGACACCGGCAAGGTGACCATCCGCCTGCGCCCGGACCTGGCCCCCGGCCACGTTGAGCGGATCAAGGAACTGGCCAGCGAAGGCTTCTACGACGGCGTCGTCTTCCACCGCGTCATCCCGGGCTTCATGGCCCAGGGCGGTGACCCGACCGGCTCCGGCATGGGCGGCTCCAAGAAGCCCGACCTGAAGGCCGAGTTCAGCAAGACCCCGCACCTGCGCGGCGTCTGCTCGATGGCCCGCTCGTCCAACCCGAACTCGGCCAACAGCCAGTTCTTCATCTGCTTCGACGACGCCACCTTCCTCGACGGCCAGTACACCGTCTGGGGCGAAGTCACCGAAGGCATGGAAGCGGTCGACGCCCTGCCCAAGGGCGAGCCGCCGCGCACCCCGGGCAAGATCGTCACCGCCCGCGTCGGCGCCGACGCCTGACGTGACCCCGGCCCTCGAGGCGGCTTACGCAGAGCCGCACCGGCGCTATCACAGCCGCGGCCATATCGAGGCCTGCCTGAAAGAGCTGGCGGCGGTTCCTGGTCTTTCCGATCAGGACCGCCGCCTGCTGACCTGGGCCCTGTGGTGGCACGACGCCATCTACGACCCGACCCGCGGCGATAATGAGGAGGCCAGCGCCGAGTTGGCCCGCCGCGACCTGCCCGCCCTGGGCGCGACCCAGGAAGAGGTCGATGAAGTTGCTCGCCTGGTCCTGTTGACCAAGGGCCACAGTGTCGAGGCCGAAGATCGCCTCGGCGCCCTGATGGTCTCGATCGACCTGTCGGTGCTGGGCGGAGAGCCCCGCGCCTACGACGCCTACGCCGCCGGTGTGCGTCACGAGTATGCCCACGTCCCCGAGCCGGCCTTTCGCGCCGGCCGCGCCCGTGTGATGCGCCATTTCCTGGAGGCCCCGGTCCTCTATGCCGACCCGGCCTTCCGGGACCGGCTGGAAGCCAGGGCCCGCGCCAATATCAGCCGCGAGATGGCGGCCCTGGAAGCCTAGCGCGTCAGGACGACGACGACCGGATAGTGGTCCGATCCCAGTCTCGGACCCCGCTTCACGCTGACGGTCTTCCACGCCTTGCCGGCATAGACCTGGTCGATGGCCAGCAGAGGGAAGGGCGGCTTGATCTCGTATCGGGTGATCGGCGCCGCAGGCCAGGTCGCCTGACCGCGGGTGCGGCGCTCCATGCCGATGGCCGCGTCCAGCCGGCGCAGGCTGAAGGACCAGGGGGTGGAGTTGAAATCGCCGCCGATGACGGCGTTGTCGGGGTCGATCCCGCCCAGGACCTTCAGGAAGCGCTTCGATTGCTGCTGCTGCGGGCCGGCCGGAATCGGCCAGGTGTAGTGGATCGCGAAGACGTCGAACTCGCCCTTGGCGCCGGCGAACCGCGCGTGGGCGGCTGACAGGTTGGCGTCGGAGACGCCGCCCCCGAGGCCGTGGCGCCTGACCGGTTTTGTCTTCGACAGGATCATCGTCGAACAGGGCTGCGGATCGGCGCAGGTCACCGCGTAGGGATAGCGTTCGCGCAGCAGCCGGGCCGCCCCGCCGTTGGCCTCATAGCCTTCGGCGATGGTGATGATGTCGGGGTCCTGTTCCAGCACCCAGCGGGCCGAGCCCTCAGGGTCGTTGTTGTTTTCCCAGAGGTTGAACTGCACCAGCTTGAGGGTCTCGCCCTGGGCCGGCGCGCTTTCCCCCTTGGGCCGGGTCAGCTCCGGCAGCATCAGGGCGCCGGATCCCAGAACGGCCACCGTCGCCGCGATGGGCGTCAGCCGCACCAGGTTGCGACCGCCTCCGATGACCCAGACGATCAGCCCGACCATGCCGAGCGTCAGCCAGATCGGCGTGAAATGGGTGAGGATATCCAGCCGATCGCTGAACCGGCCGCCATTGGCGAGCACAGCCGCCAGCGCGGCGCCGGCGGCCAGGCCGAAGCCGGCCAGACGAACCAGAAAGGCGAGGGCGCGAAGCGCAGCGGTCATGATCTGGCCGATAGCATCGCGCCCCCTCTTCAAGACTTAACGCAGCCGCCGGATCGAGCTGACCCGATCGTTGAGATTGAAGACCTTGAGGTTGGGCGTGTCGGCCGTGACCACCTTGCACTCGCCGCCGAAGTTGGCCGCCGAGCACATCTCCCAGCGGCCGGAGACGACGCGGACCGAGGTGATCATGTCGTCGAGACCCGAGCCGTACATGTCCGGCACGCTGCCCCGGATCTGGAGGCTGGACCCGCGATAGTCGGGGTTTTCGAAGACGATCAGCCCGACCGGGCCATTGCCGCCGCCGTTCCAGCCGCCACCGCCGCCGTTCCAGCCACCGCCACCGCCGCCGCCACCGCCGCCGGGACCTCCCGGGCCGCCGCCGCCGTTCCAGCCACCACCGCCGCCGCTCCAGCCCTCGCAACGCAGGTAGCCATTGTAGTTGGCGATGCGCCCGTTGCAGCTGCGCACCGAGATGGAGCTGTTCTGCAGGTTCTGGCGGTTATCCAGGCAGCGGGCGGTGAGGGTGCCGTACTGGACGGTGATGTCACGGCAGCTACGCTGGTAGCTGCCGTCCGGCACCGGGTCGTAGGATCCGCCTGTGTTCCAGCCGCCGCCGGACTGGGCGAAAGCGGCAGCCCCGCCGAGGCCGACAATCAGGGCGGCTGCGGCCGCGATGTGCGAGGTCTTCATTGGATTGTTCCCCTGTTGAATTCATTCGCCGGCGAAGAAGGTGAAACGGGTGTTCTCGATACGGGTGTCGCCGACCAGCAGCGTACCGGTCAACACCGTCGCCTCGCTGGCTCCCTGCGCCTTGGCCTCCGCCATGGCGGCCGGGTCGAAGGCGCCTTCGAAGGTAATGGCGCCAAGCTTGGGGTCGGCGCCGGCGAAGCGAAGGGTCCTGCCGTCCGTGGCATAGCCGGTGGGCAGCACCCGGACGCTGACCTCATGGGCCTCGCCGCCCATCTCGTTGGTTTTCAGCGGGCTGGCGGTATCGTCGAACTCCAGCAGGATAGGGCCGAAGGTCGAGGTGCGGTCGCCCTGTTCCCAGGCCGCGAAATCGCTGATCGCCCCGACGCCGATGGTCTTGAGCTGCCAGCTGCCGACGCGAATGTCCCTGGTCGGCATGTAGTAGCCGGCGTTGTCGAAATTGCCTGTGTGGGCAAAGCCGCTGACCTTCGGCCGGGCCGCGTCCGGCGCATGGACCTGGGCCGGCGCCGGCGCCGGCGCGACAACCGGGGCGGGGTTCGGCTTGCTGTCCTGGCGGTTGCAGGCGCTCAGGCTCAGGGCCGCCGCCGCGGCGCACAGCGCAAAGGTGATGATCCGCATCATTCTCTCGCAAACCCCGGTCCCATTATAGGATCATGCGCTCTGGGGCTGCTTTGTGTCCACCGCCAACCCTTGACGCGGGAGCCCTTAGGCCGCATCCGCCGCGCCATGCTCGTCAGTGACTTCGACTTCGATCTGCCGGAAGCGCTCATCGCCCTTCGCCCCGCCAGCCCGCGTGAATCGGCGAAGCTGCTGGTCGTGCGACCGCAGCCCGAGGGCGAGGAGGGGGTGCTCGCGGATTTCACGGTCGGCGACCTGCCCTCGCTGCTGCAGCCGGGTGACGCCCTGGTCTTCAACGACACCCGGGTCATCCCGGCCCGGCTGTTCGGGGTGCGTCGCCGCGACGAGAGCGAGGTCCGAGTCGAGGCCATCCTGCACCGCCGCCTTGCGCCCGACCGATGGACCGCTTTCGCCCGCCCCGGCAAGCGGCTCAAGGTCGGCGACCGCATCCTGTTCGGCGACAGGCAAGCCACGTCTACCGGGGATAACGCCTGCGCCCTGACGACCCTGGTCGCCGATGTCGTGGAGAAGGGCGAGGGGGGCGAACTGACCCTGGCCTTCGAACTCAGCGGCGTCGATCTGGACCTTGCCGTGGCCGGGGTCGGCGAAATGCCCCTGCCGCCCTACATCGCCGCCAAGCGCGCGGAAGACGAACAGGACCGCACCGACTACCAGACCGTCTACGCCCGCGAGGACGGCTCGGTCGCCGCCCCGACTGCCGGCCTGCACTTCACGCCCGGGCTACTGGCCGCCATCGCCGAACGCGGCGTCTCAAGCCACTTCGTGACCCTGCACGTCGGGGCCGGCACCTTCCTGCCGGTAAAGACCGACGTCGTCGCCGAGCACAGGATGCACCCGGAGTTCGGTGTGGTGAGTCCCGAAACCGCCGCCGCTCTCAACGCCGTCCGCTCCGCCGGCGGGCGCATCGTCTGCGTCGGCACCACCTCCCTGCGTCTGCTGGAGAGCGCCGCCACCGAAGACGGTGTCATTCATCCCTTCGCCGATGAGACGGCCATCTTCATCACCCCCGGCTACCGCTTCCGCGCCGCCGACGTTCTGATGACCAACTTCCACCTGCCCAAATCGACCCTGTTCATGCTGGTCAGCGCCTTCGCCGGCCAGGCGACGATGAAGGCCGCCTACGCCCATGCCATCGAAACGGGCTACCGCTTCTATTCCTACGGCGACTCATCCCTGCTATTTCGCGCCGCCTGATGACCTTCCCCTTTGAGATCAGCGCCACGGACGGCGCGGCCCGCACCGGGACCCTGAAGACCCCGCGGGGCGATATCCGCACCCCTGCCTTCATGCCGGTCGGCACGGCGGCCACAGTGAAGGCCCTGACCGTCGATCAGGTCAGGGAAAGCGGCGCCGACATCCTGCTTGGCAACACCTACCACCTGATGCTGCGCCCCACGGCCGAGCGGGTGCAGCGGCTGGGCGGCCTGCACAGGTTCATGCGCTGGGACAAACCCATCCTAACCGACAGCGGCGGTTTCCAGGTGATGAGCCTGTCGAACATCGCCAAAGTGAAGGAGGATGCGGTCACCTTCGCCAGCCACATCGACGGCTCCAAGCACGTGCTGTCGCCGGAACGCTCCATCGAGATCCAGGCCGACCTGCTTGGCTCCGACATCGTCATGCAGCTGGACGAATGCGTCAGCTGGCCCGCCGAGGAAGACCGCGCGCGCGAGGCCATGCAGCTGTCGGCCCGCTGGGGCCAGCGCAGCAAGACCGCCTTCGGGACCCGCGATAGCCAGGCTCTGTTCGGCATCCAGCAGGGCTCGACGTTCGAGGCCCTGCGCCGCGAATCCTCCGAACGCCTCATCGAGACCGGCTTCGACGGCTACGCCATCGGCGGCCTGGCGGTCGGCGAGGGCCATGCCGCCATGTGCGAGGTCCTCGACTACGCCCCCGGCCTGCTGCCCGCCGACCGGCCGCGCTACCTGATGGGCGTCGGCAAGCCCATCGATATCGTTGAGGCGGTGGCGCGCGGGGTCGACATGTTCGACTGTGTCCTGCCGACCCGCTCCGGCCGCCACGGCCAGGCCTGGACCTGGGACGGACCCATCAACCTCAAGAACGCCCGCTTCGCCGAGGACGACAACCCGATCGATCCGGATATCGCCGGACCGGCGGGAACATCCTATTCACGGGCCTATCTGCACCACCTTGTGAAGGCTGACGAGATCCTCGGCCAGGTCCTGTTGAGCTGGCACAACATCGCCTTCTTCCAGATGCTGACCGCGACGCTTCGCACCGTCATAGCCGAGGGGCGGCTGGACGCTTTCCGCCGCGAGTTCGCGGCGCGGCAGACCAGGCCTACGTCCTAGGGGACTGGATCGCCGCGCAACGGCGGTCGATCCAGTCAGAACAGTCGTCCGGGCCGGCGTTCCTGTCCCCGATCAGCGCCCACTATTTCTTGACCGGATACTGCGGGGTCGATGGATCACGCAGCTTGATCGGCGGGCCGGTGTACGGCGTCGGCGCCGCCGGTGGCTTGCAGCCCTTGGCCAGACCGATGCCCTTCAGATAGCCCCGCCGGATGCCGCCGGCCGTGATCGCGGAGCGCACCAGCTTGTCGTGACGTTCGGCCCCGGTCAGCTTCCGCACCCAGCCGCGGTAGGGGATGATGTCCTGCGCCATCCCGACCATCTCGCGCATGGCCTCGTCGGTGACGAACTCGCGGCTATCGGCGATCAGGCCTCGGTCTGCCTTGGTCGGCTTGGGCTGGTCCATGTCGGGGCCCAGGGCCTCGTCGAGGGGGATCAGGACGGCCTCGATCTCCTTGCAGCTCATCGGATAGGGCTTGGCATAGGGATCGGCCAGGGAATCGAGCAGGACCTGCGGGATCTTGGTCCTCATGAGATTGATGTCGCGCAGCGGCGAAGACGCCGCCCCGGCCAGGCTGCCCTTGTTGACCTGATCGGTGGTCCGCACCCGTCCCGGTGCGGATGGCGAGGTGGTGGCGCAGGCGGCCAGGATGATCAGCAGGGGGGCGATCAGGGGCAGGGCGATTAGGGTGCGCATGGCGGCAATTCATATCCTTCAGAAACCGTCCCGCAAGCGCTTGCTCCCTCGGACGGGCGCCACTATGGTCCGCGCCGCTTCGGATCCCCTAATTCGGTGTCTTCAAGCGGGCCGGTAGCTCAGTGGTAGAGCATTCGACTTTTAATCGAATGGTCGTGGGTTCGACCCCCACCCGGCCTACCATCTGCTTCGCTCGTGCGCGCTGCGCAACAGCTTCGCAGGAGAAGTCCTTCCGTCATGCGCGCACGAGCGAAGCAGGATGCCCTTCGTCGCCTTGACGAAGAAGGGCTCTCTGACGGCTATCTTCTCCCCAATGGCGCCAGCGCCGCCCCGAGCAGGGCGGCATGGCGGTGAAGGATCACCTTGGTCGGGATGGCCGCACAGTAGCTGGTGAAACGGCCCTTGGCCTCGAAGGCGGCGCGGAAGCCGCTGGACCTGAGGACGTCGATGATCCCGGGCGCGATGCCGCCTCCCAGATAGACTCCGCCGGTCGCGCCATAAGCCAGGGCGAAGTCGCCGGCAGCAGCGCCATAGATCCGGCAGAACCGCTCCAGCGCTTCGGCGCAGAGCGGGTCTCGTCCGCCCGTTGCGCGCTCCACAATATCCTCTGGGTCCAAAGGCAGGGGCTCGACGCCCTTCAGCCCGGCCAGAGCCTCGTAGAGATTGACCAGGCCCGGGCCGGACAGCAACCGCTCAAGCGACACCCGCCCGAAACGGCCGGTCAGTTTGCGCAGGATGTCGATTTCGAGATCGTCGGTCGGGGCGAAGGCGATGTGGCCACCTTCCGATACGGCCACCGCCTCGCTCTGGGAATCCCGGACCAGGGCCCCGACGCCCAGACCGGTGCCGGCCCCAAGGACCGCCACCGTGCCGCGTGCCTGACCCTCTGCGGGTCCGCCAATGTCGCCGAGGTCGTTCGGGGCCAGGGCGTTCACCGACAGGACAAGAGCCTCGAAGTCGTTGATCAGCCGGACCTGATCGAACCCGCGTGATGCGATACCGGCTTCGCTGATCGTCCAGCGGCCGTTGGTCAGGCGCACGCGCCCTGCGCTGACGGGTCCCGCGACCGCAATGACAGCCTCGTGCGGCCGGCTAGGGGTGGCGCCGAGATAGTGGTCGATAGCGTCCTCGAGGCTGTCGAAATCAGCGCGGACAAAGCTTCTCGGGTCGATCAGCACCAATCGGGTCGCGTTTGTGTCGACCCGCGCGAACCGGCAGTTGGTCCCGCCCACATCGCCCACAAGCCGCAGGTCACCTCGTGTCAAAGCCGTCATGCCGCCGGTCTCGAGGGAATAGGGTGTCGCTTCATTGAAGAATCCTGATCTGCGGTAGCAACGCCCCGAAAGTACGCCGGTTCAAGATTTCCAGGTCCGGCAAAGACGCCTGGCTAGGCTCGCGGCGGTGGTTGACGAGGGAGCATCGACGCCCCCAGTTCGCGCCGCAAACGGCTGACGCTGTCGAGATCCAGCTGGCCGAGGATGCCGCGCCGTTCCGGCGGCAGATGGGCGCCGCTCGGCGCGCCATCCTGAAATACATAGTGTCCCAGCAGGGCTCGCCAGGCCTCCCTGTGGTTGGGTGGCAGGTCCTTCAGGGTCAGCAGGGCGTGGATCAGCACATCGCGTGGCGACCCGCGGCCCGGAGCCGGCGGCGCCCACCAGTAGTTGACCAGCATGTTGAGCGGCTCGAGCGCGCGGACATGGTGCCACCACAGATAGGGAATGAAAATCGCGTCCCCCGGCTCCAGTTCGGCGACCAGCGCCGTTTCAAGAGCCTTGGCATAGCGGGGGTGGGCATCGAAGTCCGGCGCGTCGACATTGACCATGCTGATCGTGGCGCCGGTCGGAGACATCTCGAAAGGGCCAACATAGAGGTTGGCGACCTGATCGGGCGGAAACAGGGTGAATCGCCGACGGCCGGCTGTCACACAGGCGATGTTGTCGAAAGGGTCGCCGTGGGGCGCCACAATGGTCCGGTTGCCGATCCAGATCTGCGGTTCCACCTCGGTGTCCAGCAGGGGCATGAGATTCTCGGCGGAGAACCCCGGAAACATCGCGTCGGACGACGAGGACTGGATGGCAAAGGTCGCGGGGGTCTCGTCGGCCGCGTGAGCGATCAGGTAGTCGAAAGCCGCCGGCAGCGCGATCTCGGCTCGCTTGCAGTTCAGGCCGTCCATGTCGTCATTGTAGAACAGGCGTCCGCCGATCGCGGGAGGACCAATCATGGTCGGGATGAAGCGGTGGCTGTCGAACCTCAAGGTATAGTCCCGGAGCGCCTCCGGCGACCGCAGGGCGGCATGAACCGCAGGCCAGTCTCGCACCAGACCCCGCATGACGACCGGCCGACCTTGAGCCAGGATTTCAGCGTCAAACTGCTCACGGGTGACATCCGTCCGTTCCGCTATCCTGTTCATACTTCCCCCTGATCGTCCCTGGCCCCACGTCACCCCAGCATAGGGGCCGACCCGCCGGAAGACCAAGGGGCGGGTCAGGGCCACACCTTGATCGTGACGAAGGGGCCCGTGGCGGCTATTGACCCTGTCAAAGCAACAGCATCCGCCAGCCGAGGAACTCGTCCATGTCCATGATCACCACCGAAAAGCGCGGCCACATCGCTATCCTGACACTCAACCGGCCGGAGTCGATGAACGCGCTGGGCGCGGCCGGGGATGGCGATCAGGTGCAGGCGGCCTGTGCGGCCATCAATGCCGACCAGAACATCCGCGCCGTTGTGCTGACAGGCGCCGGGCGGGCCTTTTCGGCCGGTGGCGACGTCAAGGCGATGAAGTCGCGGGAAGGGGCGTTCGGCGGCTCCGGCGTGGCCATCCGCGAGAACTACCGCAACAACATTCACCGCATCGTGCGCTCCATCTACGGCCTGGAAGTGCCGTCGATCGCGGCCGTCAACGGCGCCGCCATCGGCCTCGGCTGCGACGTCGCCTGCATGACCGACATCCGCATCGCCGCCGACACCGCCAAGTTCGGCGTCACCTTCCTCAAGCTCGGCCTGATCCCCGGCGACGGCGGCGCCTGGCTGTTGCCGCGCACCATCGGCATGAGCCGCGCCGCCGAGCTCCTGTTCACCGGTGATGTCATCGACGCCGCCACCGCCGAGCGCTGGGGCCTCGTCAGCCGCGTCGTGCCGGCCGAGACCGTGCTCGATGAAGCCATCGCCATGGCCGAGAAGATCGCCCAGCAGCCGCCGCACAGCCTGCGCCTCGGCAAGTCGCTGCTGAAGCACGGCCAATCGACCAGCTACGACACCCTGATGGAGATGAGCGCCGCCGCCCAGGCCATCAGCCACCTGACCGAGGACCATATGGAAGGCGTCACCGCCCTGCTCGAAAAGCGGCCGGCCGTGTTCACGGGCCAGTAGGTGCGCCGGGGGGCGATCTTCGCCGCCGCTGGCCTGTTGCTGGTCGCCGGCTGTGACAGCGGCGCTGCGGGGAACGGCGTCCCCCGCAGCAAGGAGTGGTCGTTGCATGTCATCAGCGGTCAGATCACGCTGAAACGCAGCACCGGCATGCTGGCGCTCAATGTGCTCTCGGGCCGGCCCAGCGACCTGGCGGTGAGTTGCCGTTCTGACGGCCGGTTCCAGGTGCGGCTTGAGACCCGGCCGGAAATGGCCGGCAAGACGGTCGAGCTCAGCGCCGGCGGGCGCTCCGTCTCGCTGTCCAAGGGCGACGGGGTGATCGACGAGGCGTTTCTGGCCCTGTTGTCGTCAGATCAGCCGATCTCGGCCAGGGCCGGCGATATCGCGCTGGGTCCCTACAACCCGCCGCTCGACGACGTCACGGACGAACTCGTCGGGCAGTGCCGCAAATGGATGAAGCCGGCCAGGGCGGCGTCCACGGACTGGTCGCTGAGCGTCACCGGCGGTGGTCTGGCCATCATTCATGCGCCGGCCGGGAAGGAAGACCTGCGCATCTACTGTGCGGTGGACGGCCGGATCGGCGCCCAGGCGCCGACCCTCAAGCCCATCGCCAGTGAGGAGCGCTTCAGCCTCGGGGCCGGCAACGAGGCCCATGTCCTCGTCGCTGATCCCGCCGCGGGCGCGGTCGTCGCCGAAGGTCCGATGAACGACGCCCTGATCGCCACCCTGGGCGGCGGCCAGCCGATCTCGGCCAGCTATGGCGCCCAGACGCTCGGGCCGTTCGCGGCGCCGCCCGAAGACCTGCGCAACACCTTCGCGGCCAACTGCCGACAGCGGGCCTTCGAGGCGGCGGCGAAGGGGTAGGCGATGGGCAAGGACGCATCGGGCATCGCCGCGACGTTCCCCGACGGACCGGACACCGGCCGCCTGAAATGGGAGGCGCCGAAGCTGATCTTCCGCTGCGCGACCCGTCGGGTGTTCGAGGGGGCGGCATTGGCCGGCATCCGCGCCGAGGGCGGCGAACTGGTCCTCGCCGATGACAGCCGATTCGCCCTCGGGGAGCCCTTCGCCGGCCGTTGGGCGGAAGCCATCGCCAATCCGCCGGGGCGGCTCGACAAACTGGGGGTCAAGCCGGGAATGCGGGTGGCCCTGCTGGACGTCGCCGACATCGACTTCCCGTCAGAGCTTGCTCAGCGAACACAGCCTTCGAACGCGTTCAGCGACCTCGACATCCTGTTCTGGGGCGCCGACACTGTCGTGCAGATGGCGCGCGTCCCGGACCTCATCCCCATGCTGGCTCCCAAGGGCGCGCTGTGGATCGTCTCCCGCAAGGGAAAGGCGGCGACCATCAAGGATGTCGAGGTCATGGCCGGCGCCAAGGCGCACGGTCTGGTCGACAACAAGGTCTGTGCCTTCTCCGAGACCCACACCGCCTTGCGGTTCACGCGCCGCCAGGCTTGAGGGAATTTCGGCGCAGACTCCCTGCAAGGGTGGCTTTCCGTTGCGTCGGCGCGCTAGACCCGGGGCATGGCGCTTCGCGACTTCTTTCTCCTCATGGCGATGTGCCTGATCTGGGCCTCGAACAACATCGTCAGCAAGATCGTGGTCAGCGATATGCATGTCGCGCCGCTGTTCTACGCCGCCATCCGATTCGGGATCGTCGCGGCCATTACCCTGCCCTGGCTGCTGCCCGCGCCGCGGCCGATCTGGCGCATGATCGCCATCGCCCAGTTGATCGGTGGCCTGAACTTCGCCCTGCTGTTCGTCGGTTTTCAGACGGCAACGCCGTCCGCCGCCTCGATCATCGTCCAGCTGGGCGTGCCGATGACCACGGTGCTGTCGATGGTCATGCTGGGTGAGCGGGTGCGTTGGCGCCGGGGCCTCGGCATGGCCCTGACCCTGGCCGGCGCCCTGCTGGTGCTGTGGCATCCGGTCGGCGTGAGCATGTCGATCGGCCTGTGGCTGATCGCCGCCGCCGCCCTGGCCGGCTCGCTGGGGGCGGTGATGATGAAGCAGATGGACGGGGTCAAACCCATGCAGTTCCAAGCCTGGGTCGGATTCTGCTCCTTCTGGCCGCTGCTGGCCATGAGCGCCATCTTCGAAAAGGGTCAGGTGGCCGGGGCGCTCAACGCCGGCTGGCCCTTCCTGGCCGCCGTGCTCTACTCAGCGCTCATCGTCTCGATCATCGCCCACACCGTCTACTATCACCTGATCCAGAAGTACGAGGCGACCCTGATCTCGCCCCTCACCCTGATGACGCCGCTGGCGACCATCGTCATGGGCGTGCTGATCACCAAGGATCATTTCGACGTCCGGATGGGCATCGGCGCCGCGCTGGCGCTGCTGGGGGTCTTGATCGTGGCGCTCCGACCCAATCATGTGATGCCCCTGCTGATGGCGATCAGGAATCGCGCCCAATGAGCCTAGACGTCATCCCCGCGCCGTCGCCCAACTTCGACGCCCGCACCGCCCCGCCGGACATGATCGTCATGCATTACACCGGCATGAAGAGCGGCGAGGAGGCGCTGGCCCGCCTGCGCGATCCCGACGCCCGCGTTTCCAGCCACTATCTGGTCGAGGAGGATGGTCGCATCTTCTCGCTGGTGGCCGAAGAGCGCCGCGCCTGGCATGCGGGCCGGGGCAGCTGGCGCGGCGAGACCAACTGCAATGCCGTCTCGGTCGGCATCGAGATCGTCAATCCGGGCCATGAGTTCGGCTACCGGCCGTTCCCGGAGGCCCAGATCGCCGCCGTCATCGCCCTGACCAGCGAGATCCGCGGCCGCTGGCAGGTGCCCGACAACCGCATTATCGGCCACTCCGACCTGGCGCCCGCCCGCAAGCAGGACCCGGGCGAACTGTTCCCGTGGCAACGCCTCGCCGAGGCCGGCCATGGCCTGTGGGCGGAAGCCGATCCGGCGCCCGGTGATCCGTTGCAGGAGGGCGCCGAGGGCGTCGGCGTCTTTGCGCTGCAGGCCGGCCTGACCCGGCTGGGCTACGACTGCGCTCCCTCCGGCCAGTTCGACCAGAACACCCGCGAGGTCGTCATGGCCTTCCAGCGCCACTGGGTGCAGAGCCGCTTCGACGGCGTCGCAGACGGCCTGACGCGGGCCCGGCTGATGGCGGTGATCCGGGCGGCGGCGGCCTAGTAGAGGAAGCGGGGACACATTGAACTGCGGAACCGGCATCGACGCGGAAGCGCCGGCGCGGGGAAATGCAATGTGTCCCCTCTGCCGCTTCCTAAATCCGTGACCAAAGCGCCGGCCTGGCCGGCGGTTCACGCCAGCGGTCGAACGTCTTGCCACGCAGGGCCATCAGGCCCCCCTGCAGCGCCAGCACGACCTTGGTCGCCTTGCTGGTCGAGGTGCGGGTGTCCCAGGCCTTGGGACCGCGCGCGACGACGCGGACGCCGATTTCGCGATAGACGCAGTTCGCCGCCCCGACCGCCCAGGCCGAGCGGAAGGGCAGTGACCGAAGGCCCCAGCGCGAACTTTGGTAATAGGGCTCGGCGGCCTCGACCAGGCTGAAGGCGAGCGCGGCGACGGCCTCGCGATGCTTCGGATCGGCGAGCTCTTCGCGCGGCACGTTGGCCTCCGTCAGCCAGGTATCGGGCAGGTAGACCCGGCCGTTCTCGGCGTCCTCGACGATGTCCCGGGCGATATTGGTCAGCTGAAAGGCCAGACCCAGGTCCTGGGCCCGGCGCAGGGTGGCGAGATCATCGGGCTTCACCCCCATCACCAGGGCCATCATCACCCCGACCGCCCCGGCCACGTGCCAGCAGTATTTCAGCGTGTCCTCGAAGGTCACATAGCGGACCTCGGAGACATCCATCGCGAACCCGTCGATCAGCTCGATGGCCCAGGCCTCGGGGATGCCCCGTCGCAGAGCCACCTGCTGAAAGGCGGCGAAGGCGGGGTCCGACTGCGGTTCGCCGGCCAGGGCCGAGCGGGTCTTTGCGTAAAGTTCTTCGAGGGTTGCGCGAACCTGCTCAGGCGACACGACAACGCGGTCGTGGCCCAGGGTCTGGCCGTCGATCACGTCGTCGCAGTGGCGGCACCAGGCGTAGAGCATCTCGGCGTCGACACGGGTCTCCGCGTCGAACAAGGCGGCGGCGGCGGCGAAGCTCTGGCTGCCCTGCTGGATGGCCTCGCGACTGGTCGCCTCGATGCTCAAGCCAGGTCCTCGTTCATGAGGCCAGCGGTGGCCTTTGCCGAGCCGACAACGCCGGGGATGCCGGCCCCCGGGTGCGTGCCCGCGCCGACGAAGTAGAGGTTGGGAATCCGGTCGTCGCGGTTGTGGGTGCGGAAGAAGGCGCTCTGGGTGAGGATGGGCTCGAGGCTGAAGGCCGAGCCCAGGTGGGCGTTCAGTTCGCTCTTGAAGTCCGCCGGGGTGAAGATGCGCTGCACGGTCAGATCGCGGCGCAGGTTCGGAATGTAGCGGGCCTCCAGGTAGTCGAGGATGCTGTCGGCATAGGCCGGGCCTTCCTTGGCCCAGTCGATGTCGGCGGTTCCCATGTGCGGCACCGGCGACAGGACGTAGTGGGTGCTGCCCCCCGGCGGCGCCATGCCGGGGTCGCTGGCGCAGGGGGAGTGAAGATAGAGCGAGAAGTCGTTGGCCAGATTGTTCTTTGTGTAGATCTCGTCGATCAGGCCCTTGTAGCGGTGGCCGAAACAGATGGTGTGGTGGCGCAACTGCGGCTGGGCGTTCTTCAGGCCGAAGTGGACGACGAACAGGCTGGGGCTGAAGCGCTTGCGCTTGACCGCCGTGGCCGCCTGGCGACCGCGCGGATCGTCCTTCAGCAGATGCTCGTAGGTGTGGACGATGTCGGCGTTGGAGGCGACGGCGTCGAAGGCTTCGGGGCCGGCATCGGTGACCACGCCCGTGGTGCGGCCGTTGCTGGTGGTGATCTGGCGAACCGGTGACGACAGCCGAAGCTGGCCGCCGAGATCCTGGAACAGTCGCGCCAGACCGTTGATCAGCTCGCCGGTGCCGCCGCGCGGGAACCAGACGCCGCCGCGCCGCTCAAGCGCATGGATCAGGGCGTAGATGGACGAGGTGGCGAACGGGCTGCCGCCGACCAGCAGGGTGTGGAACGACAGGGCCTGACGCAGGTGCTCGTCCTGCACGAAGCCGCAGACCTTGGCGTAGACGCTGCGCCAGGCCTGCAGCTTCATCAGCTGCGGGGCGGCGGTGATCATGCTCTTGAAATCGAGGAAGGGGACGTGGCCGAGCTTGACGTAGCCCTCCTGGAACAGCTCCTCGCTGTACTTCAGGAAACGCTGGTAACCCGCGACATCAGCAGGGTTTCTCGCCGCGATCTGCCGATCCAGTTCCGCCTGGTTGTTGACGTAGTCGAAGGTGTCGCCGTCCTCCCAGCACAGCCGATAGAAGGGATCGACGCTGATCAGTTCGAGATAGTCGGACATCTTGCGGCCGGAGAGGGCGAACAGCTCCTCCAGGCTGGCCGGGTCGGTGATCACCGTCGGCCCGGCGTCGAAGGTGTGGCCCTCTTCCTTCCAGACGTAGGCGCGGCCACCGGGCTTGTCGCGGCCCTCATATAGGGTGACGGCGTGGCCCGCAGACTGCAGGCGGACGGCCAGCGCCAGCCCGCCGAAGCCCGATCCGATTACGGCGACACGCTTGGAGGTCATCGGGGGAGGTCCTTGAGTACTGAGGATTCGGCCATCACCTTTAGGGCGGCGCCGATGGGCACCGGCGGCTTGCCGGTCAGGATGCGCGCCTTGTCGGCCAGGGTCGGCCGGGCGGCGTAGAAGCGTTCGACCAGCGGCTGGCGCAGTCGATAGAAGCGGCCGAGCACGCGGTAGCGCAGCTCCGGCGCGCAGGCGCGGAACAGCATGCGATTGAGCAGGCGGAAGTAGGCGCGCTCTTCCCAGGTGGTGATCGAGCGCTGGCGGACGGCGGCCCGGACGCTGGCCGTGTCCAGCCGGGGCAGGGCGGCGATCTCGTCGGCCAGGCGGGCGGCGTCGGGCAGGCTGTAGCCGGTGACCGGATGGAACAGGGCGGCGCGCAGGCCGACGCTGGCGGCGCTGCCCGAGGCGTTCCACCAGGCAGAGATATCACCGCCCAGCGCGATGGGCAGAATGCCGTCCTCTTCGCGCACCAGGGAGGCGATCCCCCAGCCCTGGGCGCTCGCATAGGCGGCGATGTCCGCGCGCAGGGCGTCTTTGTCGAGCGCCTCGCCGTCGCTGTAGCGGGTGTCCTCGATCAGCAGCCGGGTGGGCGACAGGGGCAGGGTGTAGAGGAAGCGGTAGCCGTCCAGCTGGTCGACGGTGGCGTCCATGACGATGGGACCGGTCAGGCCGTGCGGCGCCGACAGCTCCAGCTCCTGGCCAAGAAACTTCTGCCAGCCGAGCACAAGCGGGCCGCTGGTCGGTCCCCGGGCGTCGATGATCAGCGGGGCGGTCAGGGTCGTGCCGTCGGCCAGCATGGCGATGTTGGCGTTCAGGTCGGCGACGGCGGTGTTCAGCCGGATCGCGGCGGCGCCCAGTTCGGCCGCGACATGGCTCGCGAAACGACTGGAGGGGATGGAAAGGTAGGGGGTCGTCAGCTGTCGCTCGTACCCCGGGAAGCGGACGCTGTAGCCGGCCCAGCGGTGACCGACCATCGGATCCAGCCAGTCGCTGATCGCCGGCGTCAGATCGCTTTCAAAGCAGGACCAGGTGTGGACGCCGCCGAGCACGGGCCCCGCTTCCAGCACCAGGATATCGAGGCTGGGCCGGAAGGCGCGCAGGCGCAACGCGATCAGGCCACCGGCCAGACCGCCGCCGGCGATGATCACGTCATGGTCGAAAGCGCGCCCCATGACGGCGGATGTAGCACGACGCGAACGTTGGAACAGGGATCAGCCGCGCCGCAGGATGAATTCCTCATCCATCGTCTGGCCGACCGGGAAGAGGTAGTCGCCGACCTTCTCGAAGCCGAGCCGGCCATAGAGCCGCTGCGCTCCGTGGTTTTCAGACCAGACGCCGATCCACAGGCGGCGTGGGCCGTCGCGCTCCAGCCAGCTCAAGGCGGTTTGCAGCAGCCGCCCTCCAAGCCCGCCGCCGTGGTGGGCCTTGAACAGGTAGAGCCGGTAAAGCTCGCCATCGGCCAGCGTCGCCTCGTCGTGCGGCAGGCCGCAGGGACCGGCCGAGGCGTATCCCACGACCTGGCCCTCTGCCTCGACCAGCCAGTGGGCCTTGTCCGGATCAGCCAGATCGGCCCGGGTCCGCTCGAGACCGTAGGCATAGGCGAGAAAGGCCGACAGGTCCTCAGGCGGATAGAGATGGCCGAAGGTCTCGGTGAAGGTTTCGCCGCCGATCCGTGACAGGGCGTCGACGTCTTCCTCGGTGGCTCGGCGGATCGTGGGGGTGGTCATGAATCGCTCCTTAGATGGCCCTGCCCCTTCCGTCATCCCGGCCTTGGCCCAAAGCGTGGAGCGCCGGGGCACAGGGTCGCTCGCGGAGGCGGTCACCGCGTCCTGCTATTCCCTCAGGTCCGCAACCTTCCGTCCGTGGCGACCGGAGTGACCTTGTTGTTGGGGTTGTGAACTGGCGATCGGGCCGGCGGGCCGTTACCATCAAGGGATGACCCTCGCCTGTTACACCCACCCCGACATGCTCGATCACCATCCCGGTGTCGATCACGCCGAACGCTCCGAGCGACTGACGGCTGTGGTCGACGCGCTGGACGACCACGCGGGCCTCGACCTCAACCGGCTGGAGGCGCCGCAGGCCTCGACTGAAGACCTGCTTCTCGTCCATCCCCAACGCTACATCGACGCCATGCTGGCCGCCGCGCCGCGCGAAGGGATCGTGCGGCTGGACGAAGACACCTTCCTGTCCAGCGGCAGCATCGTCGCCGCCCGCCGCGCCGCCGGCGCCCCGATCGAGGCGGTCCGGGCCGTGGCGCGGGGGGAGACCCAGCGCGCCTTCTGCGCCGTCCGTCCGCCCGGGCATCACGCTGAACCGGAAACAGCGATGGGCTTCTGCGTCTTCTCCAACGTCGCCATCGCGGCCCGGGCCGCCCAGGCGGCGGGTCTGGCGCGCGTCGCCGTCGTCGACTTCGATGTTCACCATGGAAACGGCACGCAAGCTGTCTTTCAGAATGATCCCAGCCTCTTCTTCGCGTCCATCCACCAGTCGCCCCTCTACCCGGGCACGGGTGACCCATCGGAGACCGGGGTGGGCAATATCGTCAACGGCGTGGTCGCGCCGATGGCGCCCCGCGAGCAGTGGCGAGCGACCTTCGAGCGGCTGATGGCCAGCGTCGACGCTTTCGCCCCCGATCTTGTGATCATCTCGGCCGGCTTCGACGCCCATGCCCGCGATCCGCTGGCCCAGCAGCTTCTGGAAGCCGAGGACTACGCCTGGGCGACCCGCGCGGTAGTCTCTGTCGCCAATGCGCGCGCCGGGGGGCGGGTTGTCTCATCCCTCGAGGGCGGTTACGACCTAGAGGCGTTGGGGCGTTCGGCCCTGGCGCATGTGCAGGCGTTGCAGGACGTATGACGGAGCGCCAGGGGGCGCGTCATGCGGGAACCGACCCCAAAGGCCCGGTTTTCGGTAAGTATGGCTGACGCTTTGACCGCCGATATCGCGCCCGCCACCGCCACTTCCAAGGGCGGGTCGGTGACGCTTGTGCGTCACGGCGAGCCGGCCCAGTCGCGCCGGGTTCGCCTGAATGCCGAAGAGTACCGCGCCTGGTGGGCCGGCTATGAAGTCAAGGGAATCAAACCCGGCCAGACCCCGCCCGAAGGCCTGAAGGTCGTCGCCCAGAGCGCTGATGTGATCATCGCCTCGATCCGCCCGCGCTCCATCGAGACCACCCACGCCATCTGCGCCGGCA